>NZ_CP024768.1:2300404-2641524 GCF_011395035.1 Pantoea cypripedii | reverse complement strand
ACCATGGACCAAATCATCAATAACCTCAGCGGCGGTAACCAGCAGAAGGTGCTGATTGCCCGCTGGTTGCTGGCTCAACCGAAAATTCTCATCCTTGATGAACCGACGCGTGGTATCGACGTGGGTGCCAAAGCGGAGATTTATCGTTTGATCAGCGAGCTGGCGAACCGTGGCGTGGCCATCATTATGGTGTCCTCGGAACTGCCGGAGATTCTCGGCATGAGTGACCGTGTGATGGTAATGCACGCAGGGCGTATAACCGGCATCCTCAATAAAGAAGAGGCCGACCAGGAAACCATTTTGTCGCTGGCATCTGAGTAAGGCGTGAGGCAACTATGAGCAACATAAAAATTACGGCCCCCCAGGCAACGGAACAACAGGCGTCATTTTTCAGCAATCTGCGTCATAAGATGCCGAAAGATACCGGCATTTTTGTGGTGATGCTGGGTATTGCCTTGATCTTTGAAATTGCCGGTTGGTATGTGCGCGATCAATCCTTCCTGATGAACACCAATCGTCTGGTGCTGATTGTGTTGCAGGTGGCGATTATCGGTATTATCGCAGTGGGGGTGACGCAGGTCATTATCACTACCGGTATTGACCTCTCATCCGGTTCGGTCATCGCATTGACGGCGGTGGTTGCGGCCAGCCTGGCACAGACTTCCGATAGCCTGTCGCCGATGTATCCCTCGCTGGTTAACCTGCCGGCCGCCATACCGATTGTGGCGGGTATTGGGGTAGGGCTGGTCTGTGGTCTGGTCAACGGGGTGCTGATCACCAGAACGGGCATCCCGCCGTTTATCGCCACCCTCGGTATGATGGTATCCGCACGCGGTCTGGCGCAGTACTACACCCAGGGCAACCCGATCAGCTTCCTGTCTGATGGCTTTACCTCGATCGGTCAGGGCGCGATGCCCGTGGTGATTTTCCTGGTGGTGGCCTTCCTGTTTCATATCGCGCTGAAACACACCCGCTATGGCAAATATGTCTATGCGATTGGCGGTAACATGACCTCCGCCAAAGTGTCCGGCATCAACGTCAATAAATACCTGATCATTGTTTACACCATCGCCGGTGCGCTTTCGGGCCTGGCGGGTGTGGTACTGGCGGCGCGCGTCAGTAGCGGACAGTCAAGCATGGGCCTCGCCTATGAACTGGATGCCATCGCCGCAGCGGTTATCGGTGGCAGCAGCCTGATGGGCGGCGTGGGCCGCATCACCGGCACATTAATTGGTGCGGTGATCCTCGGTCTGATTAAGAGTGGATTCACTTTTATTGGCGTCGATGCTTACGTACAGGACATCATTAAAGGCATCATCATCGTCGCGGCAGTTTCAATTGATATGCACCGCAACCGCAAAAAACGCTGATACGCTTCATACTTCGCACCGTAGCGGCGTTGGAGGTCCCGGCTTATCCCTGGTCACATAGTTAGCTATGCTCCCAGGGATAAGCCGGGACCTCCGCCTTGCTACAGCGCGAATTATTTTGCGTATCGGTCTGAATAGCGTGTGATAAGTTTTCCTGTTGGTTTTGTCATATAACCTTCATTTAACTTCCTGATTTTCCTTGTCTTTGCCCATGCTGACGCCATTCAGTGCACTAAAAAGAGTCGTCGGGTCATCACTTTTTTGCACATCTGGCTCGCATTTTATGCACCATTGCGGTGCATTGCGCGTAATCTTTCAACAATCCGTGCCATGTGCTGCGCTTATTACCTCTAAAGTGGTAATCAGAAACGCTTATTTTCCGCGTCGTTAGGAAAAATCCGGTAAAGCTTTTACGTGTTTTGATAAAACCTGGCCTGCATATTGCAACCTGTATCACCACAAGCCAGCAGGCTAAGAGCACCAATAATTATTGGGCATTCGGGGATCCGTGACGGAGGCAAAATGAACTTAAGACGACTGAAATACTTTGTAAAAATCGTCGATATCGGCAGCCTGACTCAGGCAGCAGAAGTGTTGCATATTGCGCAGCCCGCGCTTAGCCAGCAGGTGGCGACGCTGGAGAACGAACTGGATCAGCAACTGCTGATTCGTACCAAACGCGGCGTAACGCCGACGGAAGCCGGTAAAATTCTTTATGCCCACGCACGCACCATCCTGCGTCAGTGCGAACAGGCGCAGACGGCGGTGATCAATGCGGGTCAGGCGCTGAATGGCCAGGTTTCGATTGGTCTGGCTCCGGGCACCGCAGCGTCATCGCTGACTATGCCATTGCTGCAAACCGTGCGCGAGCAGTACCCGGATGTGCTGGTGTATCTGCATGAAAACAGCGGTACTTCACTCAATGAGAAAGTGATGAACGGCCAGCTGGATATGGCGGTGTTGTACGACCGTGCACCGACTGCCGGCATCAACAGCATTCCGCTGATGAAAGAAGAATTGTATCTGGTCGGTGCGACCGATTGCCCGGGAGCGACGGTGGATCTGGCCGATGTGGCGCAGATGAACCTGTTCCTGCCACGCGATTACAGCGCGGTACGTAAGCGTGTGGATGAAGCCTTCTCCCTGCGTCGCCTTAGCGCGCGCATTATTGGCGAGATTGAATCGATTTCAACGCTGACAGCTGCGGTATCGAGCGGTATGGGCGTTACCGTTCTGCCGGAATCGGCTGCCCGTGCGCTGGTTAGCTCGACCCATGCCTGGATGGCGCGTATCAACAGCCCATCGCTGAATCTGCCGCTGTCACTGAATGTGTCTGCGCGCTTGCCGCTGTCGCCGTCAGCGCAGGCGGTGAAAAATATTCTGCTGTCACTGCTGAATAAGCCGATGGTGGAAGATCGTGAATTAATGTTGGTGGGTTGATTGCGGTCGGGGGCGACCGGTCAGGCTGCGCCCGACACTTGCTGGTTCGTTTCGGAGTGATTTTGTTCGCTTCAGAGCGATTTCGTTCGCCAGGGGCTGAAGTAGTTTCAGTTCGCCCGTGCGGCGATCGAGCAAAGGGGGCCTGGCCGCCCCCTTTGCATTCCCCGGCCTTGCGCCGCATCCATGCGGCTCATCCTGGAATCGCTCCCGCGCTCAGCGAGTCCGGATGGCGCTAACCCCTCGCTGCATGTCTTTTACTTTCCGTTGATTTCTCCATTGCTTTTTGCGCGATAAATCACGCCGCTACAAATAACTGCACGCAGTTGTAGCGGCGCGATTTATCGCGCAATTCAGATAGCACGGTCTTTCAGACGGGGTGCTGAAACTCGGCCATGCCTGGCGGGCGGAACCTTCTCAGAGCCAAACCGCTGCTGGCGGGCAGACCCCCTACGGAACCAGACCGCTGCTCTCAGGCAGGACTCCCACCCTTATTACTTATCCGCATAACAAACCGTTTTTTATTATTTGTTGTACTGCTACCAACTTCATAACATGGATGAAACAGGGGCAGGAACAAGGAGAAAAGGGTGTGAATTTCCAGCAACTTAAAATTATACGTGAAGCAGCCCGTTGCGAGTTCAACCTGACTGAAGTCGCCAACACGCTCTTTACCTCGCAATCCGGGGTCAGTCGCCATATTCGCGATCTGGAAGATGAACTCGGCGTCGAAATTTTTATCCGTCGCGGTAAACGTCTGCTGGGGATGACGGAACCGGGCAAAGCGCTGCTGACCATTGCTGAACGCATCCTTGATGAAGCGGGCAAAGTCCGCCGCCTCGCCGATGTGTTTACCAATGAAACCAGCGGGGTGCTGACCATCGCCACCACCCACACTCAGGCGCGTTACAGTCTGCCACGGGTGATCAAAGCCTTCCGCCAGCTCTATCCGAATGTGCGGCTGGAACTGAACCAGGGATCGCCGCAGGAAATTGTGGCGATGCTACTGGCGGGGGAAGCGGATATCGGTATCGCCAGTGAACAACTGGTGAATAACGCCAGCCTGGCGGCCTTCCCGTGGTTTAGCTGGCATCACTCTCTGCTGGTGCCGCACGACCATGAATTGTTGCAGACGGAGCCGGTATCGCTGGGTCAGCTGAGCCGCTATCCGCTGATCACCTACCGTCAGGGTATCACCGGACGTTCGCGTGTTGACCGTGCGTTTCAGGCTGCTGGATTAAAGCCGGATATCGTGCTCAGCGCCCAGGATTCTGATGTGGTGAAAACCTATGTCGAACTGGGTCTCGGCGTCGGCATCCTCGCCGACCAGGCGTGCAATATCTACGATGGTGAAGACCTGGTGAAAATCGATGCCCGTCATTTGTTCGATGCCAACACCGTCTGGCTGGGTCTGAAACGCGGCCAGCTGCAACGTAACTATGTCTGGCAGTTCCTTGAACTCTGTAACGCCAACCTGTCGCTGGAAGAGATCAAACGTCAGGCGCTTTCTTACGAAACCGGCGAAGAACCCGCTATCGACTTCCAGATCTAATCTCCTGCCTGCGGCTCGTTCGAGCCGCACAGCATAAAATTTCTTTTCCCGTCGCAAAACGCGTAGCTGTGTCATTTCGTTCTCGCAGAAAAACATCCTGCGCTGTGCCGTCACGTTACAGTGAAATGACACAGACACAGGGGAAAAGCATGTCGCGAATTCAACTGAAAGATGCGGAGTTATTGCGCCAGCAGGCGTTGTTTGGCGGTCGCTGGCAGGATGCGCACAGCGGCGCGACGCTGCCGGTTGTCGATCCTTCTACTCAGGAAACGCTGGTGACCATCCCGGCACTGGGTGCGGCTGAAACCGAACAGGCGATAGATTATGCCGAATCGGTGCGCATCAGCTGGGGTAAGACGCCGAACGCCACCCGCGCGGCGCTGCTGGAAAAGTGGCATCAGCTGATCCTGGCAAATGCGGATGACCTGGCCATTATTATGACCGCCGAACAAGGCAAACCGCTGGCGGAAGCCAAAGGCGAGGTGCTGTACGGGGCCAGTTTTGTCAAATGGTTCGCCGAAGAGGCACGCCGTATCTATGGCGATACCATTCCGGCCCCGAGTGAAGATCGCCGTATTCTGGTGCTGAAACAGCCAGTGGGTGTGGCCGCCGCCATCACGCCATGGAACTTCCCGATTGCGATGATCACCCGCAAAGTTGCTCCGGCGCTGGCGGCGGGTTGCCCCATCATTGTTAAACCCTCTGAACTGACGCCGTTATCTGCGCTGGCATTGGCAGTACTGGCCGAGCGTGCAGGCTTCCCGAGCGGCGTGCTTCAGGTGCTGACCGGCCTGCCAGCCGATATCGGCAGTACGCTTACCGCCAGCCGCACGGTACGCAAAATTTCCTTCACCGGATCAACCCGTATCGGCCAGTTGCTGATGCAGCAAAGTGCCGACAGCGTGAAGCGCCTGAGCCTGGAACTGGGTGGCAACGCGCCATTGATCGTGTTTGACGATGCCGACCTGGAGATTGCGATTGCCGGGGTGATGGCGAGCAAGTTCCGCAATGCCGGACAAACCTGCGTCTGCGCCAACCGCATCCTGGTGCAGCGCGGCATTTATGAACGCTTCAGCGCCCGTTTACTGGCCGCGGTGGCGACGTTAAAAGTCGGCGACGGTTTTGATACGCAAAGTACCCTCGGTCCGTTGATCAATGATCGTGCGGTGGAGAAGGTGAACAGCCATATTGATGATGCGCTGAGCCAGGGGGCAACCCTGCTGACGGGGGGCATCAGCCCGCCCAACGGCACGTTTGTTCAGCCAACGGTGCTGGGCAATGTTACCAGCCGGATGCGCATCGCCCATGAAGAAACCTTTGGACCGGTCGCGCCGCTGTTTATTTTTGATGATGAAGCGGAAGCCATCGCCATGGCGAATGATACGCCTTATGGTCTCGGTGCTTATTTCTTCACCGAAAATATTCGGCGGGCGTGGCGCGTAGCAGAAGCGCTGGAATTTGGTATGGTGGGATTTAATACCGGAGCCATTTCATTAGATGCCGCACCTTTTGGCGGAATTAAATTATCCGGGTTGGGACGCGAAGGATCACGTTACGGAATAGAAGAGTATCTGGAGCAGAAAACATTTCATATTGGCAGTCTCTGATTAAAAATTAACAAACAAACCGCTCAGCGCCTGTTGCCTTTGGTAACAGGCGCTTTTTATTTTGTGCGCAATGTCATGTTTTTCCCGGCATTCGCTGTTTTAGTGCAAGTTTCATGCGAGGTGCACCAAAGGGATGCACGTATTTTGTGAAGTAAATCATCTGTTTATTGCTTCGGCAATTCCGCAAAATTTAGCTCGCCAATACGGCAGAAAATTTTTTTGGGCTGTTTTTTACGCATTATTATTTTTTGATGGGCTGGCATACTTTCTGCATTAGCTTATTAACAGCACAGATAAGTATGGCGAGAAGTTTTAATTAGCACGCTAATGACGGGTGTAACAAATAAGGATTTTTCCATGTTAAGTTTCGACCCTGAAAAAGTTTCTTTACCCGCCGGACATTATATTGATGGACAGCATTGCTCTACCCAGGGCGCGTCTTTTGCCGTTAAACGGCCCTCTGATGGCAAAGTCTATGCCAGCCTGAACGACGCCACCGCAGCGGATGTGGATCGGGCGGTCAGCATCGCCCATCGCGCATTAGCCACCAGTGGCTGGCGCAGCTGCCCACCGCGCGAACGTGGCAAAGTGCTGCGTCGCTGGGCCGACCTGATTGAGAGCGATCTGCTGCTGGCGCAGCTGGAAGCACTCGGCTCCACCCGCCCAATCAGTGACGTGGTGCAGCATGAAATTCCCTTCACCGCCGAAGCCATTCGTTTCTACGCCGAGTGCGCTGACAAATACAGCGGCGACCTGTTCCCGACTAAAGAGAGCAGCCTCGGCATGCTGATCTCTGAACCTTATGGCGTCATCGGCGCGATCACCCCGTGGAATTTCCCGCTGTCGATGGCGTCGTGGAAATGTGGTCCGGCGCTGGCGGCGGGCAACGCGGTGGTGCTGAAACCCTCTGAACTGACACCGTTCTCCACCGTGCGTATGGCTGAACTGGCTGTGCTGGCCGGTTTACCGGCGGGCATCCTGAATATTGTGCAGGGCAGCGGGGCGGTGACCGGTCATGCGCTGGTCACCCATCCGCTGGTGCGCAAAGTCTCCTTTACCGGTTCCACCGTGACCGGTGCACGCATCATGAGCGATGCGGCACAGCACGGCATGAAACCGGTCACCCTTGAGCTGGGCGGTAAAAGCCCGCAGCTGGTGTTCGATGATGCGGGTGATATCGAGTTGCTGGCGCAGCGTATCCTGCGCGGCTTCACCGCCAATGGCGGCCAGGCCTGTGTGGCCGGTACGCGTCTGATTGTGCAGCGTGGCATCGCACAACCGTTGCTGGATCGCCTGGTCACGCTGTGCCAGCAACCGCGTCCGGGTGTCACCTGGCAGGATGACAGCCGCTATGCACCGCTTATCGACGAACGTCAGGGGCACAAAGTGGCGTCGGTGATCGCAGCCGCCAAAGCGCAGGGGGCGGAGGTGCTGGTGGGGGGTGAACGCTTTGCCGACACCGCTGAAGGCTGGTTCTGGCAACCCACGCTGCTGTCTGGTGTGGCACCTGATAATCCGGCAGTGCAGCAGGAAATCTTTGGCCCGGTGCTGACCGTGCAGGAGTTTGACGACGAAGAGGAAGGGCTACAGTTGGCGGCGCATGAAACCTATGGCCTGTGCGCCGGGGTACACACCCTGAGCCTGCCACGGGCGATGCGGGCAATGCGCGCCCTTGAATCCGGCACCGTGTGGATCAACCGCTATGGCCGTTCCGGCGATTTTATTATCCCCACCGGTGGCTTCCTTGGCTCCGGTATTGGCAAGGATCTGGGGCGTCAGGCTTTCCAGGCCTGCCAGCGCCAGAAGAGTGTATTAATCGATTTTTAATTTCCGTTTCAGACAACGACGAGGTCGCGTCATGGCACTGTTTAAACCGAAATACATCACCTTTGATTGCTACGGCACTTTGATCAACTTCGATATGGCCGGGGCGGCTGAGCGCTGCTTCAGACAACGCGTCGCGCCGGAAGCGATGCTGGCGTTCACCACCGATTTCGCCCGTTACCGCATGGATGAAGTGCTGGGCGCATGGAAACCCTATTACGACGTGGTGAGCAACGCGCTGCAACGCGCCTGTCACAAGTGGGGCGTGCAGTGGGACAAGGCCGACAGCGACTTTATCTACACCGACTGTGCCACCTGGGGGCCGCATGCGGATGTGCCTGCCGGTCTGGCGAAAGTGGCGCAAGAATTCCCGCTGGTGCTGCTTTCCAACTCGATGAAAGACCTGCTGCCGCATCATATTCCGCGTCTCGGTGCACCGATCCATATGGCGATCACCGCAGAAGAAGTCGGCGCCTATAAGCCGCAGATGAAAGGCTTTGAATACATGCTGGAAAAACTCGATTGCCGCCCGGACGAGATCCTGCACGTTTCCTCCAGCCTGCGTTATGACCTGATGACCTGCCATGACATGGGGATCACCAATAAGGTGTGGGTCAACCGCGGTCATGACCCCGCCAACCCGGCATACGGCTACACCGAGATCAAAGATATCGGCGGTCTGCCCGCTGTGGTTGGACTCTAAGCCAGGAGGGCAGCGCAATGAAACTCGAATCCTTCTGGCAGGCCACCGCACCACAATTTACTGGCGCAGCCACGGGTGCGCTGCCCGCCACGGCCAGCGTGGTGGTGATTGGTGGTGGCTTTACCGGCGTCTCCGCGGCGCTCAGCCTGGCACGGAGCGGTATCGATGTGGTGCTGCTGGAAAGCGGCGACATCATGAGCCAGGCCTCGGCGCGTAACGGTGGCCACTGCAATACCGGCGTCTCGCAAAACTTTGCCGCGCTGGTTGCCAGCCAGGGGTTGGAGCAGGCTAGCCGTTTCTATCGTGCTTTCGATGGGGCGGTGAGCTATGTCGAACAACTGGTGCAGGACGAGCAAATCGATTGTGACTTCCGCTTGTGCGGCAAACTGAAACTCGCCAGCAAGGCCACGCACTTTCCTGGCCTGCGCAGCGCCTGGCAACTGATGCGCGACACCGTGGACCCGGAGATCGAGCTTATCAGCAAAGATGACATCCGCCGTGAAGTGGGCAGCGATGCTTTTCACGGTGGCCTGCTGCAAAAGCGTGGCGGTCAGATGCATATGGGGAAATTTGGTGTCGGGCTGGCGGAAGCCGCCGCGCGCAGTGGGGCGAAGATATTCCCGCACCACGCAGTCACCGGGTTAACCCGTCTGAACGGCTATCGCCATCGTATCACCACCGCTAAAGGCGAAATCGTGGCTGACAAGGTGCTGATGGCGACCGGCGTGTCCAATGAGGGGCCGTTTCCGTGGTTCCAGCGCCGCATCGTGCCGGTGGGCAGCTTTATTGTGGTGACAGAACCGCTGGGCGATGAGCTGCTGCACCAGATCCTGCCGCAGGATCGTACTTACGTCACCTCGCTAAATATTGGTAACTATTTCCGTACCACGGCCGACCGTCGTCTGGTGTTTGGTGGCCGCGCCCGCTTTGCCGTCAGTAACCCAACATCGGACTCACGCAGCGGTGAAGTGTTACGGGCGGCCATGACCGCGCTGTTCCCGCAGTTGGGTAAGGCACGCATTGATTACTGCTGGGGCGGCATGGTCGATATGACCGCCGACCGGCTGCCGCGTGCCGGTGAGCATGACGGCGTGTTCTATTCCCTCGGCTACAGCGGGCATGGCACCCAGATGTCAACCTGGATGGGGCGGGTGATGGCTGATGTGCTGGCCGGGAAAAACAATGATAACCCGTGGCAGCGTGCGGCCTGGCCTGCGTTGCCCGGTTACCACGGCAAACCGTGGTTTTTGCCGCTCGCGGGCTTGTATTACAAAGCTAAGGACCGGCTCTCCTGATATCCCCTTGCGTATAACCGCGCGATAAATCGCGCCGCTACCAATATGTGCATTCCCCCGTAGCGGCGCAATTTATTGCGCAACGAGGGAGGGTGCGGATTTCAATGATGGCTATCAAAACAAGCAACATTTCATATTGAGGGTGTGCAGATGAGTAAATTTAAGAAAGAATCTGACGCTGTGAATCCGGCCCTGATGCGTGCACTGACCGAAGGGTCGCTGTCCCGTCGTAGCCTGATGAAGTTGTTGTCCGCCGGTGCGGTGATGAGCACCGGTCTGATCGGTTTTCCGGAAATGGGGTTTGCGGCGGAAACGCCGGTCAAAGGGGGCAAACTGCGCGCGGCAATGGCCAACGCCTCGGCAACCGATACCCTCGACCCCGCCAAAGGTAACAACAGCGGCGATTACACCCGTCAATTTATGGTCTACAGCGGCCTGACTGAACTGGACAAAAACCTGCAAGTTCAACCGGGGCTGGCGGAATCGGTGGAATCCAGTGACGGCATCACCTGGCAGATTACGCTGCGCAAGGGCGTCACCTTCCACGACGGTAAACCGCTGACGGCGAAAGATGTTATTTACTCTCTGAGCCGCCACAAAGATCCGGCCGTGGCCTCCAACGCCTTCAAGCTGGCCGATCAATTTAAAACCTTCACCGCCATCAATGATAACGACGTGCAGCTGGTACTCGCTCATGCCAACTTTGACGTCCCCTACATGCTGGCGGCGGCACCGTTTCTGATCGTGCAGGATGGCACCAAAGATTTCAGTAAAGGCATCGGCACCGGCCCGTTCAAACTGAAAGAATTCAGCCCCGGCGTGCGCACCGTCGGCGTGAAAAACCCTGACTACTTCAAACCGGGCTTACCGCATCTCGACGAGGTGGAACTGCTGGGCGTGACCGACCAGGCGGCGCGCGTCAATGCGCTGATGTCGGGCGACCTGCATATTATCTCGACCCTCAGTGCCGCCGATTGCAAACGCATCAAGGCGACCAGTGATTTTGGCGTGCTGGAGAGTAAATCCGGCATGTACACCAACCTGATCGTGCGTACCGATGTGAAGCCAGGCAGCAGTGAAGATTTCGTGCTGGGGATGAAGTATCTGCAACCGCGCGAAATGCTGGTGAAAACCGTGTTGCAGGGATATGGCGATGTCAGTAATGACACGCCAGTACCGCCGTGGCATCCGTTGTACAACGCGGAGCTGAAACCCCGTCCGCTGGATGTGGAAAAAGCCAAATTCCACTTCAAAAAAGCTGGCATGGTCGGTGCCAACGTGGAAATCATCACCACGCCAAATATCGAAGGGGCAGTGGAGGGCGGTCAGCTGATTCAGCAGGTCGCGCGTAACACCGGGGTGAACTTCAAGGTGCGTCGTGTGCCCTATGACGGCTACTGGTCAACGCACTGGACCAAAGATCCGGTCGGTTATGGCTCCATCAACCCGCGTCCGACGCTGGATATGCTGTTCTCCCAGTTCTATCTCTCCACCGCTTCCAACAACGAATCCGGCTGGAAAAACGATCAGTTTGACCAACTGGTGGTGGCCGCGCGGGGTGAACGCGATCAGGCGAAACGCAAGCAGATGTACGGCGATATGCAGACGCTGATTTACGACCACTGCGGCACCATTATCCCGACTTTTATCAGCTCCACTGATGGTTACAACAAGAAGGTGAAAGGGGTGGAGGCATGGCCATCAGGCATGATGATGGGTTATCGCTTCCATGAGTTTGCCTGGCTCTCTGCCTGATCTCTAACCCTGAGAGGAGTACGCCGATGAACCGATACATGATGTTCCTGATTGCCCGGCGCGCAGGCGCGGGCGTCCTGACTTTACTTATCGTCTCGGCGGTGGTGTTTTTTATCACCAGCCTGCTGCCCGGTGACGCGGCGCAGATGATTCTGGGGCAAAACGCCACACCGGAAACGGTGGCGGCGTTACGCCAGCAGCTCGGGCTGGATCAGCCGCTGCTGGTGCGTTATTTCAGCTGGCTGGGTGGCATGCTGCGGGGTGATTTCGGCATCTCGTTCGCCAGCCACTTGCCGGTGGCCCAGCTGGTGGCGCAGCGTATTCCGGCCACCTTCCAGCTGGCGGCGATCACCACGCTGATCTGCGTCCCGCTGGCGCTGGTGATCGGCATTGCGGCGGCGATGAAGCGAGGTTCGCTGATCGATCGCTTCCTCGTGGTCAGCACCATGGCGACGGTCGCGGTGCCGGAATTTCTGGTGGCGACGGTGGCGGTGCTGATTTTTGCGGTGAAACTGCATTGGGTGTCGGCGATGTCGTTCGGCAGCCCGGATATGAGCCTGCTCAGTTACCTGAAGTCCTATGCGTTACCGGTGCTGACGCTGTGCTGCGTGCTGGTGGCGCAAATGGCACGTATGACGCGTGCCGCCATCATCAATCAGCTCGACAGCCCTTATCTGGAGATGGCGCGCTTAAAAGGCGTATCGCCACTGCGGGCGGTGCTGCGTCATGCGCTGCCTAACGCCGTCGGCCCGATTGCTAACTCCATCTCGCTCAGCCTGTCGTATCTGTTTGGTGGCGTGATCATCATCGAAACCATCTTCAGTTACCCCGGACTCGCCAGCGCGCTGGTCGATGCGGTCAGCAACCGCGATCTGCCGGTGGTGCAATTTTGCGTGATGCTGTTTGCCGCCTGCTACCTGCTGTTGTTGCTGGCCGCCGACATTCTCACCATCGCCTTTAACCCGAAATGGAGGAGCTGATGAATAGCTTGCTACTACCCTGGCGCTTTTTTCAGTCGCTATCGATCTCCGGTCGCTTTGGCCTGTTGATCTCGCTGTTCTGGGTGTTGATGGCGTTATTCGGCACGCAACTGGCACCGCACAGCGTCGAAGATATTGGCGGCGGTCCGATGCTGGGTGGCTTTACCGCAGATAACTGGCTGGGTACCGACTATCTGGGGCGCGACATACTCAGCCGCATTCTGTATGGCGCGAAGTTCTCCATCGGCCTGGCGCTCAGTGCGGCGATCGGGGCCAGCCTGATTGGTACGTTGCTGGCATTGCTGGCAGCCGTCACCGGGCGCTGGCTGGAGGAACTGCTGGGACGCGTCAACGATGCGCTGCTGGTCCTGCCGGGCAAAGTGCTGTCGCTGATGATTGTGGCGGTGTTCGGTTCTTCCCTGCCGATGCTGATTCTCACGGCGATATTTACCTACTGGCCAGGCGCATTTCGTATCGCCTTTGCCATGGCCAGCAGCCTGCGCAATATGGATTACGTGCGCGCCTCTAAACTGCGCGGGGAAAGTCGCTGGAATATCGCCATCCACGACATTCTGCCGAATATGGTGCACCCGATGCTGACCGATTTCGGTCTGCGTTTCGTCTACATCGTGTTGCTGCTCAGCGGCCTGAGCTTCCTCGGCCTCGGTGTTCAACCGCCGTATGCCGACTGGGGCACGCTGGTACGCGAAAACATCCAGGGTTTGTTTGATGGTTCACCTGCGGTACTGATGCCGGCGGTGGCGATCGCCAGCCTGACCATTGGGGCCAACCTGTTTATCGACAGCCTGCAGGCGATGCGTCCGCTGAGCCGGGTGTTGGAGGGAGCATGAACGTGACACCGCACACCGCGATGCCGGTGATCGCTGTCGAGAACCTGCGTGTCACCGCGCAGACCGACAAAGGCGAAGAAATCGATCTGGTTTCCGACATTCGTTTTACCGTGCAGAAGGGCGAAGTGCTGGCGCTGATAGGTGAATCCGGCTCTGGCAAAACCACTATCGCCATGGCGCTGATGGGTTATGCGCGTCATGGCTGTCGTATCGCTGACGGCATGATCCATGTGGCCGGCACCGATGTCCGCCACCTGTCACCCGGCCAGCTGCGCGAGTTTCGCGGTAACAAAGTGGCGTATATCGCGCAGAGCGCGGCGGCGTCGTTTAACCCTGGCATGCGCATTCTTGATCAGGTGATCGAGCCGGTGGTGATCCACGGCAGCATGAAGCGCAAAGCGGCGAAAGAGAAGGCTATCGCGTTGTTTCGCGAGCTGGCGCTGCCTAATCCGGACACTATCGGTGATCGCTTTCCGCATCAGGTATCCGGTGGCCAGTTGCAGCGTTTGATGACGGCGATGGCGCTGATTGGCGATCCGGATGTGGTGATTCTCGATGAACCGACCACCGCACTGGATGTAACCACACAGGTGGAGGTGCTGAAGGCGTTTCGCCGCGTGGTCGCCCAGCGCGGCGTCACGGCAATCTATGTCAGCCACGATTTGGCGGTGGTGGCACAAATGGCCGACCGCATTCTGGTGCTGTTACGCGGTCAGATGGCCGAATACGGCAGCACCGAACGCCTGATTGCTGCCCCACAGGCGGAATACACCCAATTGCTGATGGATGCCGCGCGTCAGAGCGAGCGCCCGAGCAGCTGGAGCATTGCCACCGCAGAGATGCAGCCCTTGCTGGAAGTCCGCGATCTCTGTGCCGGTTATGGTCCACGCGGCAGCGATGGTCAGCCTAAAATCCGCATCCTCGAAGACATCAACCTCAGGCTGTGGAAAGGGCAGGCGATCGGCATTATTGGCGAATCGGGATCCGGTAAAACCACGCTGGCGCACGCCATTGCCGGGCTGAATGCGCCGAGCCAGGGGCATCTGTTATTCAATGGTCACTACATTAATGGTGACATGCACAAGCGGCCCGACAACGAGCTGCGCCGCATCCAGTATGTGTTCCAGATGGCGGACACTGCACTGAATCCGGCGCACAGCGTTGAACGCATCCTGTCACGTCCGCTGGCCTTGTTTCACGGCCTGAGTGGTGCGGCGCGTGAACAACGGCTGCATCAGTTGCTCGACCTGGTCAAACTGCCGCGCAGCGTGTTATGGCGGCGTCCGTGGGCGCTCTCCGGCGGGCAAAAACAGCGCGTCAACCTCGCACGGGCACTGGCCGCTGAGCCGGATCTGATCCTGTGCGATGAAGTCACTTCGGCGCTCGACACCGTAGTCGCGGCGGCGGTGCTGGATCTGATCAGCGAACTGCGGCGCGAGCTGGGGCTGTCGGTGCTGTTTATCAGCCACGACATGCACGCGGTGCGCGCCGTTTGCGATGATATCGTGGTGATGAAAAGTGGTCGGATTGTGACGCAGATTGCCCGGGCAGTTTATGATAAGCCGACCAGCGAGCTGTATTTCGAACGCCTGAAACGTGCCGTGCCCGAGTTGCGTCAGGGCTGGCTCGATGAGCACGAAGAAGTGCTGAAGGCAGAATAAACGCACATACCGTAGCGGCGCGATTTATCGCGCATCGCAGAATATTTTCAATCATTGAGGTAATAACGTTATGCCTGCGCCGATTCGTTATGTACAGGACAGTGCTGATTTCCCTGAGTCCGCCGATGTGGTGGTGATTGGTGCCGGTATCGCCGGTTCTGCCGCCACCTGGGAGCTGGCCCAGCAGGGTTTAAAAGTGGTGCTGGTGGAAAAAGGGCTGGTGGGGGCGGAGCAGTCGAGCCGTAACTGGGGCTGGTGCCGTCAGCAGAACCGCGATGAACGCGAACTGCCACTGATCATCTATGCGCTCCAGCGTTGGGGTGAACTCAACGCGGCCACCGGCGAAGAACTGGGATTCCGCCGCAGTGGTCTGGTGTATGCCACACGTAACGAAGCAGACATCGCCGCCTGGGAAAAATGGGGCCGGATGGCAAAAAACTATGGGGTGCGCAGCGATATGCTCAGCGCCGAACAGGCCAAAGCGATGACGCCGGGCAGCACCACCCCCTGGCTCGGTGGGGTGTCCTCACCCACCGATGGTCATGCCGAGCCACGCCTGGCTTCTGCCGGGCTGGTGATCGGTGCACAACGTCTTGGCGCGCGGGTGTTCCAGCAATGTGCGGTGCGCGGCCTGGATATTGCGGCTGGCCGGGTCAGTGGCGTGTGGACCGAACGTGGCCTGATCAAAACCAGCCGGGTGATTTGTGCCGCCGGGGCCTGGACCTCGATGTTCTGTCGCCGTCATGGTATCGATCTGCCGCTTGGCAACGTGATCGGCACGGCCTTCCGCACCCAGCCGATTGAACAGGCGATTACGATGCCGCTGTACACCCCAGGTTTTGCCTGCCGCCCGCAGCTCGACGGCAGCTACACCGTTTCGGTGTCTGGTCGCGGTCGTCTTGAACCCGGTGCGCAGGGCATTCGCTACGCGCGTCAGTTCTATCCGACTTTCAAAAGCCGTCGCAAAAATCTTAAATTCAATCCTGGCATCAGACCGTTCTTTTCAGGCCCGGAAGCGCTGGGCAGTTGGGAGTTTGATCGCCAGTCGCCATTTGAACGGGTGCGTATTCTCGACCCGGCAGCCGATGCCAGCATCGTTGAAGAGGGGCTGGCGGCGATGCGTAAAGAGTATCCGGCGCTGGCAAATCTCAGGCTGGCGCAATCCTGGGGCGGCATGATCGACAGCACGCCGGATGCCATTCCGGTGATCTCCACCGTGGCAAAATTGCCGGGGCTGGTGATCTCAGCCGGGTACAGCGCACACGGTTTTGGTATTGGTCCGGGGGCCGGGCGACTGGCAGCCGATCTGGCGACCGACGGCACGCCGGTGGTGGATCCGACCCCTTATCGTTATTCCCGTCTGGTTGATGGCAGTGGCCTTGACGCGCCAGGCATGATGTAAGGAGCAACACATGAGTATCACATTACGTGCGATGACGGCGGACGACATTGAACAGGGTTTTGCCATGACGCAGCACCTGAAGTGGCCGCATCGCCGTGAAGATTGGTTGCAGGCGCAACAGCTGGGTGACGGTGTGGTGGCCGAGGAAGACGGTGCTTACCTCGGCAGCGCTATCGGCTGGCGCTGGGGGGAGCAGTCCGCCACCATTGGTCTGGTGATCGTCAATGACCAGTTTCAGGGGCGCGGCGTTGGCAAGCAGCTGATGCTGGCGTTGCTGGAGAAATTTCCTGGCTGCAACGTGCGTCTGCACGCGACCGAAATGGGCAGAGGGCTGTATGCAAAGCTCGGTTTCAACGTCACCGGCCATATCCAGCAGCATCAGACACGCGCGCTGGCGGCGGTGCCGCAGGTGATTCTCCCTGCCGGGCTGACGCTGCGTAATGCCACCCCGGTGGATGCCGATTTACTGACTGAGCTGGATCATCAGGCACATGGCATGTGGCGTCCGCGTTTGCTGAACCAGCTGATTGCTGACAGCCAGACGGTGATTTTGCAGGATGCCCAGCAGCGTATCCACGGTTTTGCCAGTCTGCGGCGTTTTGGTCATGGCTGGTCGATTGGCCCGGTGATCGCACAAAGCCTGCCGGTGGCGCAGGCGCTGGTAGCCGCATTGATGCAGGGGCTGGGCGGCGAATTTGTCCGCATCGATACCGACGGTGCGCAGCCGCTGGCCGCCTGGCTGGAAACGCTGGGGCTGGCGCAGGTTGATGCCCCCACCACCATGATACGGGGAACGCCGTGGTCACCGCAGGTCGGTGAGATGCAGGCGTTTGGGTTGATGACCCAGGCGATGGCCTGATGCATATCGCCTATAAATCGGACCCGGTGCGCGGGGCGCACTGGCAACGCTGGCTGGCGCAGCACGCGCCGGATATCCAGCTGCATATCTGGCCAGATATTGGTGATGCCACCCAGGTTGAAGTATTGATTGCCTGGCAGCCACCGGAAAATATTCTGGCGACCTTCCCAAACCTGCAAGCGCTGCTGTCAGTAGGGGCAGGCGCTGATCAGTTTGACCTCAGCACGCTGCCGCCGGATCTGCCGGTGGTGCGCATGATCGAACCCGGCCTGACGCAGGGCATGGTGGAGTACGTGACTTTTGCCGTGCTGGGGCTGCATCGCGACATGCCGCGCTACTTCCAACAGCAGCGCGAGCAGCAGTGGCAAACCCACAAAATACATACCGCCGGAGAGCGCCGTGTCGGGGTGATGGGATTGGGAGAACTCGGCCAGGCCGCGCTGAAGCAGCTGGTGTCGCTCGGTTTTAACTGCGCGGGTTGGAGCCGGACGCCACGCGAGATCGACGGTGTACGCTGCTGGCATGGCAGCGAGCAACTGGATGCGTTTCTCGCCCAGAGCGACATCCTGGTGTGCCTGCTGCCGCTTACCGACAGCACGCGCGGGTTACTCAATGCGGAACTCTTTGCCCGCCTGCCCAGCGGTGCGGCACTGGTACAGGTAGGACGTGGACCACAGCTCAATGATGATCACCTGCTGGCGGCGCTGGCGAGTGGTCAGCTCAGCGCGGCGGTGATCGATGTGACCGATCCCGAGCCGCTGCCAGCCGGACATCCGTTCTGGCACCATCCGGCCATTTGGCTGACGCCGCATATCGCCAGTCAGACGCAAACCGACAGCGCGGTAGCGGCACTGCTCGACAATCTGCGCCGCTATCAGCGCGGCGAACCGATGGTCGGTGTGATCGATCGTAACCGGGGATACTGAAAACATTTCCCTGCTAAAAAGGCTGACGATTTTGACAGGAAATGCCGCTGCTCCGGCAATTACGGCAGCGTGAGAAACCAACGGGTTGCGATACTTGAGCCAACCGAACGTTACGTGGATGAGGGTTAAAAATGCAGAATGTCATGGCGGAACAGCAAACATATTCCGATAACAGCCTGTTACTGGACGCGCGTGAGCAGCATGTGCCGCGTGGCATAGTCACCGCGCATCCGCTGGTGATCGAGCGGGCAAAAGGTAGCGAAGTGTGGGACGTGGAGGGCAACCGCTACCTCGATTTCGTCGGCGGTATCGGCGTACTTAACGTGGGCCATAACCATCCGGCAGTGGTCAATGCCGTCACCCGTCAACTGGGCCTGGTTTCACACGCCTGTTTCCAGGTGGTGGCCTATCCAGGCTATATCGAGCTGGCACAGCGCCTGAATCAGCTGGTGGGGAATGGTCAGCCGTTCAAAAGCGTGTTTTTCACCAGCGGCGCGGAGGCGGTAGAAAATGCGGTGAAAATTGCCCGCGCCCATACCCAGCGCTCCGGCATCATCGCGTTTGACGGTGCGTTTCATGGCCGCACCCTGCTGGGATGTACCCTGACCGGCATGAGCCAGCCTTATAAACAGAATTTTGGTCCTTTCCCGGGCGAGGTGTATCGCCTGCCGTTCCCGAATGCGTTTTATGGCGTGAGCGATGAAGATTGTCTGCAAGCGCTGGATCAATTGTTTGCGGTACAGATTGCGCCGGAACGCGTCGCCGCGATCATCATCGAACCGGTACAGGGTGATGGCGGTTTTCTGCCTGCCGGGGCCAGCTTTATGCAGGCGCTGCGTCGTATTACCGAGAAGCACGGCATTTTACTGATTTGCGATGAAGTGCAGACCGGTTTTGGTCGTACCGGCAAAATGTTTGCCTTCCAGCATTCCGCTATCACCCCGGACCTGATCACGGTAGCGAAAAGCCTCGGTGGCGGTTTGCCCATCTCCGGCGTGGTGGGTAAAGCCGCGATAATGGATGCCCCGTTACCGGGTGGGCTGGGCGGTACCTATGGCGGCAACGCGCTTGGCTGTGCGGCGGCACTGGCGGTGCTTGATCTGCTGGAAAACGACAACCTGCTGGCGCGCAGCAATCATTTGGGTGCCAGGCTCAATGCGCATCTGCAACAGCTGGCGGAAAAGTATGCCTGTATTGGCGACGTGCGCGGCGTCGGTTTTATGCAGGCGGTAGAAATTATCGACTTTGAGACCAAACGTCCTGACGCGGTGATGACGCAGAAGATCCTCGACTGCGCCTGCCAGGAAGGATTGCTGCTGATTAAATGTGGCCTGCACCGCAACACCATCCGCTTCCTGGCACCCCTGGTGACGACGGATTCGCAGCTGGAAGAAGCGCTGCATATCTTTGATATCGCGCTGGCACGCGCCAGTGGCCGACTCGGATAAATCCGGCTTCCTCATTGATATTGCTGAAATTATTCTCAGGCTTCCCGAAAATCGTGGCATGCGTCAGTGCTGGCGCAGCCACATTAAAGCGTGATATACCTTCGGGATAACCTGCACAGTTGGTCAACAATGAGGGGTGCTATGAACGGCTTAATGAAACTCGACCGCATCGATATCAACATCCTGGTGCAACTACAAAAAGATGGCCGTATCAGCAACGTCAACCTGGCCGACGCCGTTGGACTTTCTCCCAGCCCCTGCCTGCAACGGGTGAAACGGCTGGAGCAGGCGGGTTTTATCACCGGCTATGAAGCACACATCAATCTCACCAAAATTACCGACTCGGTGACGGTGTTTACCGAAGTGACCCTGTCCGGCCATCGCCGCGAAGATTTTATGAAATTCGAAAGCGCGGTGCGTGATGTGGATGAGTTGATGGAGTGCCACCTGATCACCGGCGGTTACGACTATTTGCTGCGTTTTATTACCCGCAGCATTGAACATTACCAGGAAGTGATTGAGAAGATGCTGGATGCGCAAATCGGCATCGATAAGTATTTCAGTTATATCGTGATTAAATCGCCAATTATGAAAAGCAGCGTGCCGTTGAGGTCGCTGATCGCGAAGCAGAATTCGGTGGAATTTGGGGTGTAGTTGCGCCTTGCCGCTGTTGCTTAAATTCGCGCGATAAATCGCGCCGCTACAAATGACTGCACGCTGGCGTAGCGGCGCGATTTATCGCGCAATCCATCCCCACAGCATAAAATTTCTCCATCGTACAAAATTCCCTTTATCTTAGTGGTTAAGACTGCGGCTTCAGCCGCTTTGCTTGCTCCGACGCCTTTACACTCAATTCACCACTTTACAAGGAGTTGCCATGGACGCCTTAACCATCCCCGCTCAGCAGTGGCAGCGCGATGACTTCACTCTCTCCACCGAACGTCAGCGCCTCGATATTGACTGGATTCATGATCAGCTGGCGGTGCGTTCTTACTGGGCGCAGGGCCAGCCGCGCGCGAAAACCGAGCGCTCGATTGCCGGGTCGCTGCCGTTTGGCCTTTATCATCAAAATCAACAAATTGGCTTTGCCCGGCTGGTGACTGACTACACCCGCTTCGGCTGGTTATGTGACGTGATCATTGATGAAAACTGGCGCGGCCACGGTCTTGGCAGCTGGCTGGCGACCTGCGTGCGCGAGCACCCGGAGTTACAAACGGTGCGCCGCTGGATGCTATTGACGAATGATGCCCATCAGCTCTACCAGCGCCTTGGCTGGCGTGTGGTACAGGATCCGCACAAGCTGATGGAATTTCCGCTCTCCTGATAATGGGAAAACACCATGGGTTACCGCGTTGGCGTAGATATTGGCGGCTCCTTTACTGATTTCGCCGTCCTGAACGAGCAGACCAATCAGATTCACACCTTGAAAGTGTTATCGCGACCGGATCAGCCCGGCAGTGAAATTCTCACCGGGCTGGCGCAACTGGAACAACGCGACGGCATCGCGCCACAGCAAATCGACTATTTCACCCACGGCACCACGGTGGGGATTAACGCGGTCATCCAGCGGCGTGGAGTCAAACTGGCGCTGTTCGCCACCGAGGGTTTTTGTGATGTGCTGGAGCTGGCACGTCTGAAAATTCCCCATATCCACGACCTGTTCTCACGCCGACCAGAACCGCTGATTTCCCGTGACCGGGTGTTTGCCATTAAAGAACGTACTGACCGCAAGGGTGCCGTGTTGCAGGACGTTGATCGTGACAGCGTGCTGGCGGCCATTGCGGGCGCGCGGACGGCGGGGTGCCAGGGCATTGTGGTGGCGCTGCTGCACAGCTACCGCAATCGCCACAATGAAGCGGCGGTGAAAGCCATTATCAATGAACAGGCACCAGAATTACTGACCTCCTGCTCGGCAGATATCTGGCCCATCATTCGCGAGTATGAACGCACCATCACCGCCACCATTAACGCTTATGTTCAGCCGATGGTGATCCATTATCTCGAATCCTTTGAACGCGCCCTGAACACCATGGGCGTGACGCCGCCGCCGCGTATCACCAAATCCAACGGTGGGGTGATGGGGGTGGAGCAGGCGAAAAGCGAATGCGTGCAGATGGTGTTGTCCGGCACCGCCTCCGGCGTCATTGGTGCCAGCTTCCTCGCCAGCACCTGCGGCTTTAACAAAATCCTTAGCCTCGATATTGGCGGCACCAGCGCCGATGTGGCGGTGATCATTGATGGCCAGGTTGCCCAGGGCAACGGGGAAATCATCGGTGATTTCCCTATCTATATCCCCTCGGTGGCGGTGACGTCGGTCGGGCAGGGGGGCGGTTCACTGGCATGGATCGATAATCAGGGCGTGCTGCATATGGGGCCGGACAGCGCAGGCTCCCTGCCGGGACCGGTGTGTTTCCAGCGTGGCGGCACCCAGCCGACCGCCACTGATGCTTTTGCCGCCTGCGGCATGATCGGCCATGGCGATCTGGGCTATAACGCCGTCAGGGTGGATGTTGCCGCGGCACGCGCCGCCTGGCAGCCGCTGGCGGAAACCCTGGGCATCTCGGTGGAGGAAACGGCAGAAACCGCCATCGAACTGGCGATTTCCAGCATGTACAGCGACACCAGCGGCCTGCTGTCGCGCTTTGGCCTCGACCCGCGTGAATTCTGGTTCCTCGCCTTTGGTGGTGCCGGGCCGATGATGGGCTGCTTCCTGGCGCGTGAACTGAATATGAAAGGGGTGATTGTGCCGCCGACGCCGGGCGTGCTGTCTGCGCTGGGTGGACTGGTGGCGGATATTCGCAATGACTTTATCCGCACCTTGTACAGCGATCTGGATGCCTCACTGGCGGATAAACTGGCGACAGAAGCGGAAGCGCTCAGCCTGCGTGCCCGTGGCTGGTTGAGTGAGCAACACGGTGCCGCGATGCCCTTCACATTGCACTACAGCGCCGATATGCGCTATCGCGGTCAGTCATTCGAAATTGAAGTGATGCTGGAGGCGTCCTGGCTGGTACAGGCCAATGTCAGCGCCCTGCATGATGCCTTTGATCGTCAGCATCAGCAGCTGTTTGGACATCATGACGCCAGCGCGCCGGTACAAATCATCAATCTGCGGCTGGTGATCGCCTCGCCGACCCCCAAACCCACGCTAAATCGTCTGGCAGCCGCCAGCGGGCCGGTGGTCGTGGCGCAACAGACCCGCGCGTGGATTGATGGGGCAGAACATCAGGTTGATGTGGTGCTGCGCGTCAGCCTGCGTGCCGGGCATCAGCTGTTAGGGCCGGTGATTATCGCGCAGGATGACTGCACCACCTGCGTCCCACCGCACATGCAGGTGCGGGTAGATGAGTTTGGCAATTTACTGATTACCCCACTGGAGGCGCATTAAGATGGCGATTGACGGACGTAACCTGCAAATTCTCGCCAACTATTGTGCGGCAGCGGCCGACGCGATGGCGTTTACCCTGATGCGCACCGCGCACTCCACCTTCGTCAAAGAGACGGAAGATTTCTCCTGCCAGATTGTCAGCCGTGACGGCCTGGCGTTTGCCTCTCCGCGCAGCTTTGGCGCACCCTGGTACAGCGGCATTGATTATGGTCCGGTGCTGACCCTGATTGACCATTATGACGAGGGAGATATCTGCATCACCAACGACTCCTACGCGGGCAACGTAGCAACCCACTCGCCGGATATCCATATCTGGAAACCGGTGTTTCATCAGGGCGAAATCGTCTGCTTTGTGGTGGGGCATATTCACAACACCGATGTCGGCGGCGCGGTCCCGGCTTCGCTGTCGCGTTCCCTGACCGATATCGTGCAGGAAGGCATTCGTATTCCGCCCCTGAAAATCGTGCGTAACGGTGAGTTAAATGAAGAAGTGGCGCGCATTATGCGGCTCAACGTGCGTGTACCGGATCAGAATTGGGGCGACTTCAAAGCCCAGCTTGCCTCAGTTAACGTCGGTGAGCGTAAAATCCACGAGATTATCGCCCGTTTCGGCGTGGTGGATTTTCTGCAAGGTATCGACGGCATGCTGGAATATGCCGAACGCCAGGCGCGCAGCATTATCGCCACCATTCCCGACGGTGAATATTTCTATGCGGACTTTGCCGATGAGGATGGTGAAGGCGGTTTTCCCTGCCGGGTGGCGATCACCCTGCGGGTGCAGGGTGAAACGCTGGAGCTGGATTACACCGGCAGCGACCCGCAGCTGGCTTCCTCGCTGAACATGCCGACCGGTGGACGTGAGCGCCACCCGCTGGCGCTGGTGGGGGTCACCTATGTGCTCTCCACGCTGGATCGTAACCTGTTGCTGAACGCGGGTACGCTGCGCCCGACGCGCGCCATTCTGCCGCCGGGAACGGTGATGAACTGTGAAGCACCGGCGGCAGTGGGTATGCGTTCGCTGACCTGCGCCCTGTCGCAGATCGCCACCCTCGGCGTGTTTTCACAGGCTATCCCCGATCGTCTGCCCGCCAATTCGCCGGGTGGCAACTCCATCATGAATATTCGCACCAGCGATGCAGCTAACCACAGCGTGGTAGCCTCACTCGGCCCGGTGGGCGGTGGTGCGGGCGGTACGCCACGTCACGATGGCCCGGATGGATCCGGCGGCTTATCCGCCTTCCTGAAAAACACGCCGATTGAGATCAACGAAGCGGAGGTGCCGATCCATTTCCATCGCTATGGTCTGGTGCCTGACAGCGCCGGGGCCGGGCGTTATCGCGGCGGCTTAGCCAGCGAAATGGTGTTTGAGGTTTTCGCCCCGGACACGCTGGTCACCGCGCGTAACCGGAACCGTTCGGTATTTGCCTCAGCGGGGGTTTTGGGGGGCGCGCCGGGTGGTTTGTCGCACTTTCGCACCCTGCGTGAGGGTGAGATCATCGAGCATGGCAACACCGATGTGATTCGCTGCCAGCCTGGGGATGTGGTTGAGGTGTGTGGTCCGGGAGCGGGGGGCTATGGCCGGGCGGTAGATCGTGATGTGCAGGCGGTGCTCCGGGATGTGCGCTGCGGCTTCGTCAGCCTGGCGGCGGCTCGCGAGCAATATGGGGTGGCGATCGTCAATGACGCGGTTGACGAGGTGGCGACCGCTGAGCTGCGTCACGTCATGCGTCAGCCTGCTGCTGAACATTTTGATCACGGCGCGGCGCGCAACGCGTTCGAAACCGTATGGACACCGCAACGTTATCAGTTGCTGACCACCTTTCTGGCGGCTGCGCCGGTTGGCTGGCGTCATTTTCTTAAACATCAGGTGTTTAAGGCAGTGGAGGCCGCTAGCCAGCCAGAGATGGAAATGGCAGCGCAGATGCACGCCATCTTCAGCGAGTTGCGCCAGCGTTATCCGGCGATGAGGGTTTGATGACGCACAACTGGCTAAAACCGTTGTGGCATTCCTGCCAGGCTTAACCTCTTTGCCCGATGGCGGGGTCATCGGGCATCTGACCTTTTCAGGAGAGTCTCAGCATGGCAACAGCAAAACATCCCGTATGGTTTATTTCCGGCTGCTCCACAGGCTTTGGTCGCGAACTGGCGCAGCAGGCGATTGCGCGTGGTTTCCAAACCGTGGTAACCGCTCGCGATCCGGCGAAAGTGCAGGATTTAGTTGAGGGGCACAGCAACGCGCTGGCGGTGGCGCTGGATGTGACGCAGCAGGCCAGCATTGATGCCGCGGTAGCCAAAGCGCTGGCGACGTTTGGCACCATTGATGTGCTGGTCAACAACGCCGGCTACGGTTATCAAAGTTCAGTAGAAGAGGGCGAGGATCAGGAAATCCGCGCTCAGTTTGATGCCAACGTGTTTGGCTTATTTGCCCTGACCCGCGCCATCTTGCCAGCGATGCGTCAGGCACGCAGCGGGCATATTATCAACATCACCTCGGTGGCTGGATTTATGGGTTTTGCCAGCTCGGGTTATTACTCAGCCAGCAAGCACGCGGTGGAGGGCTGGTCGGATTCGCTGGCGCTGGAAACCGCCCCGCTGGGCATTCACGTTACCTGTGTCGAACCCGGCCCGTTCCGCACCGACTGGGCAGGGCGTTCGCTACACCAGACGCCGAGCAAGCTGCCGGAGTATGCCGCAACCGCGGCGGCGCGTATGAAAGCCACTTCGGAATACAGCGGCACCCAGGCGGGTGATCCGGCACGCGCCGCCAGCGCGATGATTGCTATCACCGAAAACGCCAATCCACCGCGCCATCTGGTGATGGGGGCCTGGGGTTATGACGCGGTGACCAGCAAGCTGAAAGAACGCCTGGCGCAGGTCGAGGCGTGGAAACAGACCTCGATTGATACGGATTTTCCGTCGTAAATTAAATACCCGGTCGGCATAAATGCCGTCATTATGTACGGTGCGGTTATTGACCAGGTCGGCATGAATGCCGACCCTACATTGTAGGGTGCGCATTTATGCGCACCTGGAAAAATAAATTCATCATGGTATATATAAACGATCCAATGCCCATTGCAATGGGTTATTTTGAATGTATTCTCTTATTTTCAATAATTCATATTCATCCCTAATAACGCGATCATAAAAACTACGCTGCCAGATTTTCAGGTGGAACTGTCTGGTCACTCCGGATTTAAATAAACCAATAATATCCGATACCGACCGTGGACAGCCATCCAGTAGCCAGAGAATGCCATGAAGGTGGTTGGGCATAAGAACGAAAGCGTCAGTCCTCAGCCATGATGGATATCTGCAGGTTAAGTTATTCCATTCGTACCATGTGGTTTCACCCAATAATGTTGGATGAAATGTACCTGAGCTTATTCTGCCAAACAAAGGTAGCCGTTGATGGCAAACGAGGGTAATGAAATAAGCACCAGTTGTTTTGTAGTCATAGTTTTTCAGTCGTGGGTATTTGCGATTTTTCATTTTTGCCTCCCTGCGAAAACAATTATCGTCTGTTGTGTTAATGCATTCGAATAGAGAATTCATCCAATGCGCGCACTTTTCCAACCGATTTTTATATTTGCAGAGGGTTGCACATCATTTAAAAGCTGAATCACAGGTCGGCATAAATGCCGACCTTACGCCGTAGGGTGCGCATTTATGCGCACCAGGCATCCTTCACACCATCCTTTCAATTTCCTCGATCGGCACTGCCTGGCTGAACAGATAACCCTGCAACTGATTACACCCGGCATCGGCCAGCGCGTTCATCTGGCCTTCGGTTTCCACCCCTTCGGCGGTGACCATTAACCCCATGGCGTGGCCGAGGCGTACCACCGATTCAATAATCGCGGCCGAATTCTGCGCCACCCCTAACGACTGCGTGAAGGAGCGGTCGATCTTGATTTTGTCCACCGGGAAGGTGCTGAGGTAATTCAGGCTGGAATAGCCGGTGCCGAAATCATCCAGTGCGATGCGGAAACCGGCATTGCGTAACGCGATGATGTTATTGCGTGCTTCATGCTCATCCTCAATCAGCACCCCTTCGGTAATCTCCAGCTCCATGCGCTGCGGATCGGCCCCCTCAGACTGCACAATCTCAATCATCCGTTCGACAAAGCCACTGGCGCGGAACTGCACCGGCGAAACGTTGACGGCGACGATCAACTCCGGCATACGTAGCGAGGTTTTACAGGCCTCGCGCAGCACCCACTCGCCCAGCGGGATAATCAGCCCGGTCTCTTCCGCAATAGCAATAAACTCGCCGGGTGCGACCTCTCCGCGGGTGGGATGTTGCCAGCGCAACAGCGCCTCCAGTCCCACCACCCGCTGGCCGCTGATCTCCATCAACGGCTGATACCACACCGCCAGACCGTCGTAATGCAGCAACGCATGGCGCAGGTCGGCGGCAATCTGCTGCCGGGTGCGCAGCGATTCATCCATCGCCCGCTCAAACTGGCGATACTGACCGCGTCCGCCGTTTTTTGCTTCATACAACGCGATATCCGCTTTGCGCATCAACTCCTGGCGATCCAGCCCATCTTTGGGTGCCAGTGCCAGACCGATACTGGTCCCAATCCAGGCTTCACTGCCGAACAAATGGTAAGGCTCACTCAGCGCGCTGATGATGCGGTTCGCCACTGTCTGCACCTGGCTGATATTCTCCACATCCGGCATCACGATAATGAATTCATCTCCGCCGATGCGGCCCACGGTATCGCTGGCGCGTACCAGACTGCTCAGCCGATGCCCGACTTCGATAATCAAGTCATCGCCTGCATGGTGGCCGTAGGTGTCATTGATGTTCTTAAAACGATCGAGATCGATCAGCAATAACGCCACGCGATGGTCGTAGCGTGCCGCCATCGCCAGCGCCTGGCTGAGCCGGTCCTCCACCAGCGACCGGTTGGGCAGGCCGGTGAGCACATCATGAAACGCCAGATGCTGCGCCTGCGCTTCGCTGGCCCCCAGCCTGAGCAAGGATTGCGACAGATTCAGTGATGAGGTCCAGATACGCCGGACCATAAACAGGCACACCAGGGTAATCATCACCACGGACAGCAGCGTGGAAGGGCCGATAGTGCGCAACATCTGCGCGCCGGGCCGATCCGGCTCCCAGCTGATATAGCCCACCGGGTCGCCTTGTTGTGAGTTCAGCAGATAATGCGCCCGGTCATTGGGTTGCGGCGTGCTGCCGCTGAAATGCAACTGCCGCAGCTGGCTGCGCGTTGCCAGCCGGTTCAGATAACCGTCATCGAGATATTTCACGCTCACCAGCCGATAGTGGCCCGCCTGGCTGATATCACCCACCGCAATTGAGGCGGCGCGATCGCCAATGCGCACAAAATCGGCACGATCGGCGGGATGATCACTGGCGCGCAGCAGCGTGCTGTCGAGCATCGCCTGCACCTGTGGCCCCACCTGGCGATCCGGCACCTGCTGGCCATTGCGCCACACCTCAACCAGCTGATTATCCTGCCCCAGTATCAATACCAGTTCATGGTCGAACATTTCATACAACCAGCTGCCGACATTTTCATCCAGCCAGCCCTGATCCGGCTGGGATAAATCCAGCTGATTAGCCAGCGGCGCCCAGCGCGTCAGGCTGCGCAGCTGGCGCAAATGCTCCGCCAGGCTTTGATCAAAGGAAGCTTCAATCATTCGTTGCTGCTGTTCCTGCGCTTCGTTATTGGTCAGGCGGGTGCCCCAGAACAGACCGGCACCGGCTCCGGCAAAGGTCAGCACCAGAATCGCCACTAACGGCAGGATCACTTCACGCACAAAATTGCGCCGAAAACCGTCTGACAGTTTGATTGCATTAATCATTTTAAAGTTCGCGTAACAAGGAGGTGTCATGTTTTAACTTAGCAGAAGACAGAAAAGCTGCATTGCGCAAGGAAGGCGTAAATGGGGTGAAAATAACCGATATTTTTTTGAACAATGTCACAAAGGCAACAGTTAAAAATTTTTTATTAAATTCCCCTCCGAATCGCCCGCATCCTGCTGCCTTAAAGCAAATTCATCAGTGCGTCACTGAGGCGTCACGGATTTGTCATTTGCCTGCGTCAAGGTAGTCGCCATCCCGCAGCGTCTCTGACTGCGATTCCACAACCTTACGCGAGCGAGGTATTGATGGTGATGGAGATATCCAGACATCCGACCACTGTGTATCAGGCGGTCGCCGCCCAACTGGAGCAGGCGCTACAGGAACGCTATCGCTGCGGCGATTACCTGCCTTCCGAACAACAGCTGGCGGCACATTACGAAGTCAATCGCCACACGCTGCGCCGTGCGGTGGACGAGCTGGTGAATAAAGGGTTGCTGCAACGGCGTCATGGCGTCGGCATCCTGGTGCTGATGCGGCCGTATGACTATCCACTGCACGCGCAGGCCCGCTTCAGTCAGAACCTGCTGGAGCAGGGCAGCCATCCCACCAGCGAACGTCTGCTGGCAGTGCTGCGTCCTGCCAGTAGTGACGTCGCCAGCGCCCTCGGCATCAACGAAGGGGACAATGTTATTCACCTGCGTACCCTGCGCCGCGTTAACGGCGTACCGGTCTGCGTCATCAACCATTACCTGTGCGAACTGAGCTGGTGGCCAGCGCTGCAACAGTTCCACAGCGGTTCGCTGCATGACTATTTACAGCAGCACACTGGCCTGCAACTGACCCGCGCGCAGACCCGCATCAGCACCCGCCGTGCTCAGGCCAAAGAGTGCCAGCAACTGGAGATTGCCTTGCAGTCCCCGGTGTTGTGCGTGCGCACCCTGAATAAAAACAGCGACGGCCAGGTGGCGGAATACTCCGTCAGCCTGACGCGTGGCGACATGATTGAACTGACCCTGGAGCACTAATGAAACAACCAACGGCCCGCCAGCACTGGATGTCGGTGCTGGCTCACAGCGAAGCCAGCCAGCTTACCGCCCACTGGCAACAGCTCAGACTCGACCCGAGCTTTGAACGGGTGCGTCCGGCGGAAACCGGGTTAACCCGGTTGCAGGCGCGCATGGGGGGCAGCGGCAAACGCTTTGTGATGGGTGATGCCACAGTGACGCGTGCGGTGGTGAAACTGCACGATGGCACCCTCGGGTTCAGCTATGTGCTGGGACGCGACAAAGCCCATGCCGAACGTTGTGCGTTGATCGATGCCTTATTACAGCAGCCAGAAACCCAGGCGCTGATCGAAGAAAAAATTATTGCCCCGCTGGCGGCTCTGCGTGAAGAGCAGCGTCAGCTGCGCGCCCGCGAAATCGCCAGCTCCAAAGTGGATTTCTTTACGCTGGTTCGCGGAGATAACTGATGACATTACTGGCAAGTTTTAACCATCCGGTGGCTGATGCGCAGCGCGCTTTCCGTCGTATTCTGAAAGCGATGAGTGAGCCGGGTGTGATGGTGGCATTGCCACTGGCGCAGGGCTGGGGCGATCTGTCACCGGCGGCCACTGCGGTGCTGCTGACGCTGGTCGATCAGGAAAGCGCCCTGTGGCTGGATGATAAAGTTGATAACGAAATCCTGCGCAGCAACCTGCGTTTCCATACCGGCGTGCCGATTGTCAGCGAGCGCGATGCCCCCTTTGCCCTGACCCACGCCAGCGCCAACCCTGATCCGGCGCACTTTGCTGCCGGTGACAACCTGTCACCGGAAAAAAGCACCACGCTGATCATTGAAGTGCCGTCGCTGAACGGTGGCCTGACGCTGCGTCTGTCTGGTCCGGGCCTGCGTGAGCCGCGTGCCATCGCACCTCAGCTGCCTGCGGCCATTCTTCATTACCTGCGTGAACGCCCGCATCCGTTCCCGCAGGGTGTCGACCTGATTTTCACCTGTGGCGAAGCGATGATGGCGTTGCCGCGTACCACTGACGTGGAGGTGTGCTGATGTACGTGGCGGTGAAGGGGGGCGAGAAGGCGATAGCCAGCGCCCATCAATTACAGGCCGATTTACGTCGTGGCGATCGTGCGCTGGCAGAGCTGCAGTGTGACCAGCTGGCAGAGCAGCTGGGTCTGGCGGTGGATCGCGTGATGACCGAAGGCGGCATCTATGATCCGCAGCTGGCGGCGCTGGCTATCAAACAGGCGAGCGGCGATTTAGTCGAGGCGATTTTCCTGCTGCGCGCCTATCGCACCACGTTGCCACGTCTGGCGGACAGCCTGGCGTTAGACACCGATGCGATGCGTATCGAGCGTCGCATTTCGGCCGTGTACAAAGATTTGCCCGGCGGCCAGGTGCTTGGCCCGACCTATGACTACAGCCATCGTCTGCTGGATTTTACGCTGCTGGCTAACGGTGAAACCCCGTCAGCTGCGCGCGACGACCAGGCGCTGCCGCAGCATTGCCCGCATATGTTCAGCATGATGACTGCTGAAGGGCTGGCGGCGCGCGAGGAAGATGACGGCAGTGAGCCGTGCGATATCACGCGTGAACCGCCGTCGTTTCCGGCCTCACGTGCGGCACGTCTGCAACAGCTGGTGCGCGGTGATGAAGGTTTTTTGCTGGCGCTGGGCTATTCAACTCAGCGCGGCTATGGCCGTAACCATCCCTTCGCCGGTGAAATCCGCACCGGTTATCTCAGCGTCTCTATCTGTCCGGAAGAGCTGGGTTTCGAGATTGAGATTGGCGAAATTCTGCTGACCGAATGCGAGATGGTCAACGGCTTCGCCAGCCAGGACGATAACCCACCGCAGTTTACCCGTGGTTACGGCCTGGTATTTGGTCGTACCGAGCGTAAAGCGATGGCGATGGCGCTGGTGGATCGTGCGCTGCAAACCCGCGAGTACCAGGAACGCATCACCAGCCCGGCACAGGACGAAGAATTTGTGCTGGCCCACGCCGACAACGTTGAAGCCGCGGGCTTTGTCTCGCACCTGAAGTTGCCGCACTACGTCGATTTCCAGGCGGAGCTGGAGCTGCTCAAGCGGCTGCGCCAACAGCAGCAGGAGCAGAATGATGAGTGAGCTGAGCGGCTATAACAGCGGCTATCTGGATGAGCAAACCAAACGCACCATCCGCCGTGCCATCCTCAAAGCGGTCGCCATCCCCGGTTATCAGGTGCCGTTTGCCGGACGCGAAATGCCGATGCCCTATGGCTGGGGGACCGGCGGGATTCAGATCACCGCCAGCATCATTGGCGATCAGGACGTGCTGAAGGTGATTGACCAGGGGGCAGACGATACCACCAACGCGGTGTCGATCCGTCGCTTCTTCCAGCGTGTCAGTGGTGCGGCCACCACTGAACGCACCGTGGATGCCACCCTGATCCAGACGCGTCACCGCATTCCGGAAACGCCGCTGGAGGAGGATCAGGTGCTGATTTTCCAGGTGCCGATCCCGGAACCGCTGCGTTTTATCGAACCGCGTGAGACCGAAACCCGCACCATGCACGCGCTGGAGGAGTACGGCATCATGCAGGTGAAACTGTATGAAGATATCGCCCGCTACGGCCATATCGCCACTACCTACGCTTACCCGGTGAAGGTCAACGACCGCTACGTGATGGACCCCTCGCCGATCCCCAAATTCGACAACCCGAAGATGCATATGATGCCCGCGCTGCAATTGTTTGGTGCCGGGCGTGAGAAACGCATCTATGCGCTGCCGCCGTATACCAAAGTGGAAAGTCTCGACTTCGACGATCACCCATTCAGCGTACAAAAGTGGGATCAACCCTGTGCGCTGTGCGGTTCACGTCACAGCTATCTCGATGAAGTGGTCATGGATGACGCCGGTACGCGCATGTTTGTTTGCTCCGATACCGATTTTTGCCACCAGCAGCAGGAACAACAGCATGCACAGTGAACAGCCGCTGCTTGCGGTCAATAACCTCACTCACCTTTACGCGCCTGGCAAAGGCTTTGAGGAGGTCAGCTTTGAACTTTATCCCGGCGAAGTGCTGGGGATTGTCGGCGAATCCGGTTCCGGCAAAACCACGCTGCTGCGCAGCCTGTCAGCGCGTTTAGCGCCGCAGCAGGGCAACATCATTTATCGCAATCAGGACCTGTATCAGCTGAGTGAGAGCGACCGACGTCGCCTGCTGCGCACCGAATGGGGCGTGGTCCATCAGCACCCGCTCGATGGCCTGCGTCCGCAGGTGACGGCAGGCGGCAATATCGGCGAGCGTTTAATGGCGGTGGGACAGCGTCATTACGGCAATATCCGCGCTGAGGCGATGCGCTGGTTGCAGGATGTGGAGATCCCGGCTGGCCGCATCGACGACCTGCCGACCACCTTCTCCGGCGGGATGCAGCAGCGTTTGCAGATTGCACGCAACCTCGTCACCCAACCCTCGCTGGTGTTTATGGATGAACCTACCGGCGGGCTGGATGTGTCAGTGCAGGCGCGTCTGCTGGATTTACTGCGCACGCTGGTGCGTGAACTGAATCTGGCCGTGGTGATTGTGACCCACGATCTCGGCGTGGCACGCCTGCTGGCGCATCGTCTGCTGGTAATGAAACAGGGCAGGGTAGTGGAAAGTGGCCTCACCGATCGGGTGCTGGACGATCCGCATCACCCTTATACACAACTGCTGGTCTCTTCGGTGCTCAACTAATGGCGGAGTCAACCATGAATACGCAACTGCGCGTGGAGAAGCTGTGTAAGACCTTTGTGCTGCACAACCAGAGCGGCGTGGCGCTGCCGGTGTTGCAGGATGCCAGCCTGGAGGTCAACGCGGGCGAATGTGTGGTGCTGCATGGCCGCTCCGGTAGCGGGAAATCAACGCTGCTGCGTGCGCTGTACGGCAACTATCAGGCCAACAGCGGCCATATCTGGCTGCAACATGACGGGGAATGGATCGATATGGCGCAGGCACCGGCGCGTCAGATCCTCGCCATTCGTCGCAATACCATCGGCTGGGTCAGCCAGTTTCTGCGCGTCATCCCGCGTGTGCCGACGCTGGAGATCGTGATGCAGCCGTTGCTGGAACGGGGTGTGGAGCGCGCCTTTTGCGAGAAACGTGCTAAAGAGCTGCTGACGCGCCTGAATGTGCCGCAACGCCTGTGGTCGCTGGCCCCCTCAACCTTCTCTGGTGGTGAGCAGCAGCGCGTCAATATCGCGCGTGGCTTTATCGCGGACTATCCGGTGCTGTTACTGGATGAACCGACCGCCTCCCTCGATAACGCCAACAGCGCGGCGGTGGTGGAACTGATTGAGCAGGCGCGCGCCCGCGGTGCGGCCATCGTAGGTATTTTTCATGACGAAGTGGTGCGCAGTCGCGTGGCCGATCGCCTGCACGTCATGCAGCCGGTACAAACAGGAGCAGAAGCATGATCGTCAATAACGTCCGACTGGTGCTGGAAAATGAAGTGGTAGCCGGATCGCTGGAGATCCGCGAAGGGCGTATCGCCAGTTTTAGCGACAGCAACAGCCAGCAACCTGGCGCGCTGGATGGCGAACAGGCATATCTGCTGCCTGGGTTGGTGGAATTGCATACCGACAACCTGGATAAATTCTTCACGCCGCGTCCGAAAGTGGACTGGCCTGCCCATTCCGCCATGAGCAGCCATGATGCGCTGATGGTCGCCAGCGGCATTACCACGGTGCTGGATGCGATTGGCGTTGGCGATGTGCGTGACGGCGGCCATCGCCTCGATAACCTGAATAAGATGATCGATGCCATCCGCGACAGCAACCGCAAAGGGCTGAACCGCGTTGATCACCAGCTGCATCTGCGCTGTGAACTGCCTTATCACACCACCCTGACGCTGTTTGAAGCGCTGGTGAGTACGCCGGAACTGTCGCTGGTGTCGCTGATGGATCATTCCCCAGGCCAGCGTCAGTACGCCTCGCTGGAGAAGTACCGCGATTATTATCAGGGCAAATATCAGCTCAATGATGCGCAAATGGACGAATTTGAACGTGAACAGCTGGCGCTGGCGGCCGAATGGTCTCAGCCGAACCGCAACGCCATTGCGGCGATGTGCCGGGCGCGTGGCATTCCGATTGCCAGCCACGATGATGCCACGGCGGCGCACGTGGCCGAGTCTCATGATGTCGGCAGTGCGATTGCGGAATTCCCCACCACGCTGGAAGCGGCCGCCGCCTCACGTGCCTGTGGCATGCAGGTGCTGATGGGCGCGCCCAATATTGTGCGCGGCGGTTCGCACTCCGGCAACGTGGCGGCCTGGGAACTGGCGAGTGCCGGTTTGCTGGATATCCTCTCCTCGGATTACTACCCAGCCAGCCTGCTGGATGCGGTGTTCCGCTTAACGGCAGATGAGCGCAACACGCTGGAGCTGCCGCAGGCGGTGGCGCTGGTGACACGTAATCCGGCGCGGGCCATCGGCTTGCAGGATCGCGGCACCATTGCCGAAGGACTGCGTGCCGACCTGGTACTGGCGCACACCGATCACGGTCATCCGCATATTCGTCATGTGTGGTCGCAGGGCAGGCTGGTGTTCTGATGGCGCGCCTGATCTGGCTGACCGGGCCATCCGGCGCGGGGAAAGACAGCCTGCTCAACGCGCTGCGCGAAGCACCACCGGAGCGTCTGGTGATCGCCCATCGCTACATCACCCGCCCGGCGGATGCCGGGGGTGAGAACCATGTGGCGCTGAGCGAGGCCGAGTTCCGGCGGCGTGAAGCGCTCGGGTTATTTGCCCTCAGCTGGCAGGCGCACGGTTTTTGTTATGGCCTGGGTGAAGAAATTGACCACTGGCTGGCACGCGGTCTTAACGTGCTGGTCAATGGTTCGCGGCTGCATCTGCCGGTGGCGCAGCAACGTTACGGCAGTCAATTACTGCCGCTGGTGTTGCAGGTGTCTCCGGAGGTGCTGGCGGCGCGTCTGCGGCAGCGTGGACGTGAAAGCGAGGCGGAGATCGCCCGCCGCCTCGCCCGTGCCGCTGAGCCGCTCCCGGCCCACAGCTTTCCGCTCAATAACGATGGTGCACTGGCGGATACGCTCGCTCAGTTGCGTTTGCTTCTGGCGTAGCGGCGCGATTTATCGCGCGGGAACGCTTGTGCTGGTTTCGTTCGCTACCGGCACTTGCAGTTTCAGATCGCCAGTGCGGCGACCGAGCAAAGGGGACCTGGCCGTCCCCTTTGCATTCCCCGGCCTTGCGCCGCCTGCCTCGCCGCTTCGCGGTGCCTTCGCTTACTCACGCTTCCGACGGACCGGCGTCGATTCGCTCCTGCTCAACGCCGCCTTTCGCCGCATCCATGCGGCTCATCCTGGAATCGCTCCCGCGCTCAGCGAGTACGGATGGCGCTCACCCTTCGCTGCACGTCTTTTACTTACCGTTGATTTCTCCATTGCTTTTTGAGCGATAAATCGCGCCGCTACGACAGCGTGCAGTTATTTGTAGCGGCGCGATTTATCGCGCAATTCAGATAGCACGGTCTTTCAGACGGGGGTGTGGGCGGCATTCGCAGCGCCGAGCGCAGAGGGAAGGCCAGGACGAGCCGCATGGATGCGGCGAGAGCGCGGCATGAGCCAGGGATGGCGAATCCGCGTGGTCCGTCAGGCCTGAGTGATAAGCGAGGGGACAGCGCGAAGCGCTGCGCGAGGACGCCGCAGGGCGCGGATTGCAAAGGTGCGCGCCATCGCACCTTTGCCCGTCCGCCTGCACGGTGGTGCTGAAACTCCCTAAAGCCTGGCGGGCGGAACCTTCTCATAGCCAGACCGCTGCTGCCTGGCACACGGCCCCCCTGCAAGGCACAACCCGCTGTCACCGTTTGATCATTTCGCTGTCATCAAGTCTTCATCCCCTTTGGCCGTAATAAGCGGGCAATTCACACCTCAGATGAAACGGAGCGGAATATGGCACAGGCATTACTGAAAACCGTCGTCGACAATCCCTATGTTCCGCACCTCCAGCAGGGCAACAAGGTGCTTTCGGTGCAGGGACTGTGCAAAGCCTACGGCGAAAACCGTGTACTGGATAATGTCAGTTTCGATCTGCATGCGGGGGAACTGGTGGCGGTGATTGGCCGCTCTGGCGCAGGCAAATCGACATTGTTACATATGCTGAATGGCACCATTTCAGCCAGCGAGGGTGCCATCCTCACCCAGCGTACCGGTGCAGCGGAACGCAACGTGGCGACGCTGAACAGTCGCCAGATGCGCGAGTGGCGCAGCGAATGCGGCATGATTTTTCAGGACTTTTGCCTGGTGCCACGTCTCGATGTGCTGACCAACGTGCTGCTGGGGCGTCTCAGCCAGACCTCGACACTGAAATCCTTCTTCAAAGTCTTTTCCGAAGCTGACCGCGCCCAGGCGATTGAGCTGCTGCAGTGGATGAACATGCTGCCGCAGGCGCTGCAACGTGCCGAGAACCTGTCCGGGGGGCAGATGCAGCGTGTGGCGATTTGTCGCGCGCTGATGCAGAACCCGAAGATCCTGCTGGCGGATGAGCCGGTAGCCTCTCTCGACCCGAAAAACACTAAACGCATCATGGACGTGCTGCGCCAGGTCAGCGAGCAGGGCATCAGTGTGATGGTCAACCTGCATTCGATTGAACTGGTGAAAAACTACTGCACCCGCGTCATCGGTATTCAGCGCGGCAAAGTGTTGTTTGACGGACATCCTTCTGAGTTGACCGACGGCCTGCTGCATGAGCTGTACGGCGACGAAATTAACCAGCTCCACTAACTCCCACGGCAAGAGAATAACCACCAATGAAACTGACCTCTTTAGCTTTACTGACTGGCGCTTTGATGGCTTTTGGCGTTAACGCAGCGGATGCCCCTAAGCAACTTAACCTCGGGATTCTGGGTGGCCAGAACGCCACGCAGCAGATTGGCGACAACCAGTGTGTGAAAACCTTCTTCGACAAAGAGCTGAATGTTGACACCCAACTGCGCAACTCTTCTGACTACTCAGGCGTGATTCAGGGCCTGCTGGGCAACAAAATTGACCTGGTACTGAGCATGTCACCGGCATCGTATGCCTCGGTCTACCTGCAGAACCCGAAAGCGGTCGATATCGTTGGTATCGTGGTGGATGACAAAGACGGTTCACAAGGTTACCACTCGGTGGTGATCGTCAAAGCAGACAGCCCGTACAAAAAGCTGGAAGACCTGAAAGGAAAATCATTCGGCATGGCCGATCCGGATTCGACCTCTGGCTTCCTGATGCCGAACCAGGCATTCAAGAAAGAGTTTGGCGGCACGGTGGATGATAAGTACAACGGCACTTTCTCTAACGTCACCTTCTCTGGCGGCCACGAGCAGGACATCCTCGGTGTGCTGAATGGTCAGTTTGACGGTGCGGTAACCTGGACTTCACTGGTCGGTGATTACAACACCGGTTACACCTCGGGTGCGTTTGGTCGTCTGATTCGTATGGACCACCCGGACCTGATGAAACAGATTCGTATCATCTGGAAATCGCCGTTGATCCCGAACGGTCCAATCCTGGTGAGCAACAATCTGCCAGCCGACTTTAAAGAAAAAGTGGTGGCGACCATCAAGAAACTGGATAAAGAAGATCACAGCTGCTTTGTTAAAGCGGTGGGCGGTGAGCAGCATATCGGCCCGGCGACTGTCGCTGACTATCAGAACATCATTGATATGAAGCGTGACCTGATGAAGGGCAGCCGCGGGTAAACAGAGGGGGCGAATCATCGCCCTCCTGTTGCGCGATTTCAAAACCCGCGCGATAAATCGCGCCGCTACGGTTCGGCACACGTTTGTAGCGGCGCAATTTATTGCGCGAAAATTACAGGATTCCCCCCTTGACCGATTTCGAACACTACTATCAACGCATCCGTCGTCAGCAGAAGCGTGACACGTTGCTGTGGTCGCTGTTGCTGGTGGCGCTGTATCTAGCTGCGGGCAAAATCGCGGAATTCAACCTGGTCACTGTCTGGCAATCATTGCCACATTTCTTTGATTACATTGGCGAAACCATGCCAGTGTTGCATTTACCGGTGCTGTTTGCCGATGTCAAAACCGAAGGCTCCTTCGCGTATTGGGGCTATCGCCTGAATATTCAGTTGCCGCTGATCTGGGAAACCTTACAGCTGGCGATCTCGTCAACGGTGATTGGCGTGGCTATCGCCGCCGGGCTGGCCTTTTTCGCTGCCGACAATACGCAATCTCCCTCCAGCGTGCGTATCGCCATTCGCGCGTTTGTCGCCTTTTTGCGCACCATGCCGGAACTGGCGTGGGCGGTGATGTTCGTGATGGCCTTTGGCATTGGTGCCATTCCCGGCTTTCTTGCGCTGGCATTACATACCGTAGGCAGCCTGACCAAGCTGTTTTATGAATCGATTGAAAGTGCCTCGGACAAGCCGGTACGCGGCCTGGCCGCCTGCGGTGCCAGCAAGTTGCAGCGCATGCGTTTTGCCTTCTGGCCGCAGGTCAAACCAACCTTCCTCTCCTACAGCTTTATGCGACTGGAGATTAATTTCCGCTCCTCCACCATTCTGGGTCTGGTAGGGGCAGGGGGCATTGGCCAGGAGCTGATGACCAATATCAAACTCGACCGTTACGATCAGGTCAGCATTACGTTGCTGCTGATTATCGTGGTGGTGTCGCTGCTGGATACGCTTTCTGGCTGGTTGCGCCGTCGCGTGGTGGAAGGAGAAGGCGCATGATTGCTCTCGCCCCGGATATCGGCAAACTGAAGCAGGAACACCCGGCGCTGTTCGCGGCGCAAAAGCGTTATCTGCGCCGCATTGCGCTGATCGCACTGGCGGTGATTCTTTACTACGTCTTTTTCTTTGAAGTTTTCGGTATTGAATGGAGTCGCTTGCTGATTGGTTGCCAGCAGCTGGGACGTTATTTCCTGCGCATGTTTGTCTGGCAGGATTTCGCCAACTGGCCATTCGGTTATTACCTGTCGCAGATTGGTATCACGCTGGCGATTGTGTTTGCCGGTACTTTTACCGCGACGCTGCTGGCGCTGCCGATCTCCTTCCTGGCGGCGCGTAACGTGATGCACGACCCGATTGCCCGCCCGATTTCGCTACTGATGCGCCGTGTGCTGGATGTGCTGCGCGGTATCGATATGGCAATCTGGGGTCTGATCTTCGTGCGCGCTGTCGGCATGGGGCCGCTGGCCGGGGTGCTGGCGATCGTGATGCAGGATATTGGTCTGCTTGGCAAACTGTATGCCGAAGGACACGAAGCGGTGGAACGTTCGCCGAGCCGTGGCCTGGGGGCCGTCGGCGCCAACAGCCTGCAAAAGCACCGTTTCGGTATTTTCACCCAGTCGTTCCCGACTTTCCTCGCCCTCAGCCTGTACCAGATTGAATCCAACACCCGCTCGGCGGCGGTGCTGGGCTTTGTTGGCGCAGGCGGTGTCGGCCTGGTGTATGCCGAGAACATGCGTCTGTGGAACTGGGACGTGGTGATGTTTATCACCGTGATCCTCGCGGCAATCGTGATGATTATGGATGTCATCTCCAGCCGTCTGCGGAAACGTTATATCACCGGGAAGCCGGTGCCGCTGTGGCAGCCCGCCGCGCGCGACTAAGCCGTTCACTGCGCTGCCAGGCGCGTTCCAGCGCCTGCACCAGTTGCGCCTGATGCCAGGGTTTTGCCAGCCGCTCACACAGCGGCAGCATCACCGGCGTCTGGCGCAAATCCTGCCCACTGATCAGCAGCGTCGCCAGTTGTGGCCACTGCTGCTGCGCCTGGCGGATCACATCGGCACCGTTGAGGTGGCCGGGCAGCATCAGGTCACTGATCAGCAGTTCGATATCTGGCGTCTGACGCAGCAGCGTCAGCGCGCTTTCGCCATCGCCACATTCCAGTGTCAGGTAGCCCAGTTGATGTAAATGTTCGCACAACGTCTGGCGCACTGCCGGTTCATCATCCAGTACCAACACCAGCCGGTCGGCGCTGGCGCTAAGCCAACGGGGTAGCGCGGCAGACGCGGGCTGTGCCACCTCCGGTGCGCGCGGCAGGAGCAGGCGCACCGTGGTGCCCTGGCCGGGGGCGGTTTCCAGTTCGATTTGTCCGCCGGACTGACGCACAAATCCATACACCATCGACAATCCCAGCCCGCTGCCGCTGCCAATCGCTTTGGTGGTGAAAAAGGGTTCGAACACCTGCGCCTGCACCTCGGCGGACATGCCGCAGCCGTGGTCGATCACTTCAATGGTGACGCGGTCGCCTTCGTCGCGCCGCTGATGCCAGATACGCAGGCGGATTTCGCCGCTTTGCTTTTCCATGGCATCGCGCGCATTGACCACCAGATTCATCAGCGCATTTTCCAGTTGTCCGGCGTCGATCCAGGCGGGCCAGCCGGGGCGCTCGGCTTCAATCACCAGTTGCTGACCGGGCAGCAGCGAGTGCTGCAACAGACCCTGCAAATTATCCACCAAATCGACTACCGACACGGCGCGTGGATACAGCGCCTGTTTGCGCGAAAAAGCCAGCAGACGCTGGGTGAGCTGGGCGGCACGATCCGCCGCCTGGCGTGCGCGTTCGATACGGCTGGCGAGGGTGCCGGGCGGCAGTTGATCCACGGTGAGGGCCAGGCTGCCAATAATCACCGCCAGCAGATTGTTGAAATCGTGGGCCAGCCCGCCGGTGAGTTGCCCAACCGCTTTCATCTTCTGGCTGTGCAGCAGTGCTTCCTCCAGCGCTTTGCGCGTGGTGCGTTCCAGCACGGTGTTGACCATGCCACGCCGTGGCACCGGGCTGAAGCGCAGCTCCAGCGTGCGGCCATCCGCCAGCCGCACCTCCTGTGCCTCGCCCAGCCCATTCAGCTCAATCTCCAGCCGCTTCAGCAGTTGCTGATAATGCAGGCCGCGATGCAGTTCGCGCGGTGCGATACCCAGCAACTGTGCGTACTGCGCATTCCACACCACCAGCCCGCCGCTGTTATCGAACAGGGCAAAGCCATCACGCATCGCCAGAAAGGTGGATTCCAGCTGGTTACTTTTCTCTTTCAGCAGCCGCGAGGTGTGTGCCAGGGAGGCGGTATTGCGGGCGAACACGTTAAAGGCGCGTGCCAGATCCCCCAGTTCATCGCGCCGCGCCAGTCCGGGCACGTTAACGCTTTTCTCCCCCTGCGCCAGCAACGTCATGGCGTGGGCGATGGCCGTCAGGCTGGAACCCAGGTTGCGATAAATGTAGTAACCGGCATACCCGGTGATCAGCAGCGCCAGCAGCATAAACAGCCCGATAAAGCCAATGATGGAGTCCAGTTCCTGATGCGTCGCCTGGCTGCGGGTGTCAGTTTGCTGCGCCACCAGCTGCACATAATGGGTGATGTCATCGTTAAGCATCGCCACCAGCGCTTTGATGCGATAGGTGGCGTAGGCAATGGCGATATCACTCTGATCCAGCTGGGTGGCAACCGGCAGCAGCGAACGTTCGGTACTCACCAGTTGCTGCACCTTATCCGCCAGTACGCCCTGCAAAGGAATGACGGACCCGGCATCAAGTAACGCATTAAGCTGGCGCACCGCCGCCTGTGTGGTGGTGGACTGAATGGCGACGGTGAGCAGGCGGCTGCTTTGCTGGCGCAAATCGGGGGAAAAGGGCTGCTGTAGCGCCAGGCTATCGATATGGCTGAGCAGCAGCTGGGCCTGCCACAGGCCGCTCAGCATCAGGTTACGTTGCAGATGGCGCTCATGCCCCTTCAGCAGCAGCTGATTGATGCTTTGTTCCAGCATCTGGCTGCGTTCGCGGATGCGTTGCAGCAAGGCCGGTTGCAGCAACGCCAGCGGTGCATGCGCCAGTTGATTCAGCGATTGCTGCAACGCCTGCTGGGTTTGTTGCAGGCGCGCCGATTCGCTTTGGTACTCCAGCGCGCCCACCACCTGCGAAAGCCGTACTGCGGCCGTTGCCACGTTGGCGGTATCGCGTGCCAGTGCCAGGCTGCCGCTCATATCGGCGAGGGTTTGCGCCTGCGCCTGTTCCTGAATGTGACCGGCGTGGCGAAATCCACTAATCGCCACCAGACCCACCGCCAGGGTGACGCACACCACCAGCAGATTAAACAGCAGCAGGCGACCACGCGCGCCCACCTGCCAGTGCAGACTTCGACTCATGCTGCGTCCTCCAACCGGCCCTTATCTGCGCGAGTATAGAAGTCTGCCTGCGGAGCTTTATGACAAATATGAATGGCGGCTGACATTTTCCATTTATCTGTCATTGCTTAACTCGCTGCACGATTTGCCAGCAGGAGCGAACCGATGGCGGCCACACCGATTCTGGAAATGCGCGCAATTACCCGACGCTTTGGCAGTTTCTACGCGCTGAAAGGGGTGGATTTAACCGTCTGGCCCGGCGAGGTGCACGCGCTGATGGGGGAAAACGGCGCGGGCAAAAGCACGCTGATGAAGATTCTGGCCGGGGCATATACCGCCAGCAGTGGGGAAATCCTGATTGATGGTCAACCCTATGCCATCAAAGGCCCCAAAGAAGCGCTGGCGGCAGGCATTACCCTGATTTATCAGGAGATCAATCTGGCCCCCAATCTGACGGTGGCCGAAAACATCTTTCTCGGTAGCGAAATCACCCGCGCGGGCCTGGTCAAACGTCGCCAGATGGCGGAAGAGGCGCAGCAGGTGATCGACCGCCTCGGCGCGCAGTTCAGCGCTACCGATCTGGTCAGCCGTCTCAGCATTGCCGAGCAGCAGCAGGTGGAAATCGCCCGCGCGCTGCATCGTAACAGCCGCATTCTGGTGATGGATGAGCCGACCGCCGCGCTCTCCAACCGCGAAACCGAGCAGCTGTTTGCCTTGATCAAGCGTCTGCGCAGCGCGGGGATGGCGATTATCTATATCAGCCACCGCATGGCGGAGGTGTATGAACTCTCTGACCGCGTCAGCGTGCTGCGTGATGGTCAGTACGTCGGCAGTCTGACGCGTGATCAACTTAACGCCAGCGAGCTGGTGCGCATGATGGTCGGGCGTCCGCTCAGCGATCTGTTTAATAAAGATCGCACCATTCCTTTCGGTGAGATTCGCCTGGCGGTTAACCACCTGACAGACGGTAAAAAGGTTCATCCCAGCAGCCTGGCGGTGCGCGCCGGAGAGATTGTCGGGCTGGCAGGCCTGGTGGGCGCCGGACGCAGCGAACTGGCGCAGCTGATTTTTGGTGTGCACAAGCCGACTGGCGGCGATGTCTGGATTGATGGTGAGAAAGTGAAAATTCACTCCCCGCGCGAGGCGATCGCCCACGGTATCGGCTTTCTCACCGAGAACCGCAAAGAGCAGGGGTTGTTTCTCGAACTGGCCGCCCAGGAAAACATTGTGATGGCGACGCTCGAACGTGACGCCAGCTATGGCCTGCTCAATCGCCGCAAAGGCCAGAAGATCGCCAGCGAGGCGATCCAGACCCTCAATATTCGTGTTCCCCATGCTCAGGTGCGCGCCGGTGGCCTGTCCGGCGGCAATCAACAGAAGTTGCTGGTGTCGCGCTGGGTGGCGATTGCTCCGCGCATCCTGATCCTTGATGAACCCACGCGCGGCGTGGACGTCGGTGCCAAAAGTGAAATCTACCGCATGATGAGCCAGCTGGCGCAGCAGGGCGTGGCGATTCTGATGATCTCCAGTGAATTGCCGGAGGTGGTGGGGATGAGTGACCGGGTATACGTGATGCGCGAAGGCACCATTGCCGGTGAACTGAGCGGTGAAGAGATCAGCCAGGAACACATTATGACACTGGCCACCGGCGCACAGCCGGTCGAGCCTTGAGGAGACGCGGATGACCAGTGAAACCACCCGTATGAAAAACCCGACGCTGAAGCGCGCGCTGATGGCGGATCTGTTGCAGACCGTCGGTATCCTGCCGATTTTGATTCTGATCGTCGCGGTATTTGGCTTTGTCGCACCTAACTTTTTTACCGAAGCCAACCTGCTGAACATCACCCGTCAGGCATCAATCAACATCGTGCTGGCGGCGGGTATGACCTTTGTCATCCTGACCGGCGGCATTGATTTGTCAGTCGGTTCGATGCTCGGCACCACGGCGGTGGTGGCGATGGTGGTCTCGCTCGACCCGGCTTTTGCCAGCCTGACCATCCCGGCGGCGCTGGGAGCAGGGCTGATCATGGGGCTGTTCAACGGCCTGCTGGTGGCCTGGGCCGGACTGCCGCCGTTTATCGTCACCCTGGGTACCTACACCGCCCTGCGTGGTGCTGCCTACCTGCTGGCGGACGGCACCACGGTGATTAACTCCGACATCAACTTTGAGTGGATAGGCAACGGCTATATCGGGCCGATCCCGTGGCTGATTGTCATTGCCTTTGCGGTGATTGCCTTGTGCTGGTTCATTCTGCGCCGCACCACGCTCGGGGTTCATATCTATGCGGTGGGCGGCAATATGCAGGCGGCACGTCTCACCGGCATCAAAGTCGGGGCGGTGCTGGCGTTCGTTTATGCCGTCAGTGGCCTGCTGTCCGGGCTGGGCGGGTTGATGAGCGCCTCGCGGCTATACAGCGCTAACGGCAACCTTGGGGTGGGCTACGAGCTGGACGCGATTGCTGCGGTGATCCTCGGCGGCACCAGCTTTGTCGGCGGTATCGGCACCATCACCGGCACGCTGATTGGTGCACTGATTATCGCCACGCTGAACAACGGTATGACGCTGATGGGGGTGTCGTACTTCTGGCAGTTGGTGATCAAGGGTGGGGTGATCATTATCGCCGTGTTGATCGATAAGTACCGAACCCGACATCACGTGAGTTGAAAGAAAAAAACGCGCGATAAATCGCGCCGCTACGGGATGGCGCACGATTTTGTAGCGGCGCGATTTATCGCGCAATGCAATACCAACAAAAAAAGCAGGAGAACATCGACTATGCGTTTTAATCCGATTATCACCGGACTGCTGGCGGCCACGCTTCTCAGCGCACCGCTGGTCCAGGCCAAAGAGTTAAAAGCCATTGGTGTCACCGTCGGCGATCTCGCCAACCCGTTCTTCGTGCAGATCACCAAAGGGGCGGCACTCGAAGCACGTAAGCTGGCGGGGGATGATGTGAAAGTGACGCTGGTGTCCAGCGGCTACGATCTCGGCCAGCAGGTGGCGCAAATCGACAACTTTATCGCCGCCAAAGTGGACATGATTATCCTCAACGCGGCCGATTCTAAAGGGATCGCGCCTGCGGTGAAACGCGCCCGTGACGCCGGGATTGTGGTGGTGGCGGTGGATGTGGCAGCCGAAGGTGCCGATGCCACCATCACCTCCGATAACACCGCAGCCGGGGCGATGGCCTGTAAATACATCTCTGACCGCCTGAAAAACAAAGGCAACGTGGTGATCATTAACGGACCGCCGGTTTCAGCGGTGCAGAACCGCGTCGAAGGTTGCGAGAACGAATTCAAAACCCACCCGGATATCAAGATCCTGTCCTCCAACCAGAACGCCAAAGGCAGCCGTGAAGGGGGGCTGGAGGTGATGACTGGACTGCTGTCGGCTAACCCGAAAATTGATGCGGTGTTTGCCATTAACGATCCTACCGCCATCGGCGCGGATTTAGCCGCCAAACAGGCGCAGCGCAGCGAATTCTTTATTGTTGGCGTCGATGGCAGCCCGGACGGTGAAGAGGCGCTGAAACGCCAGGGTTCGCTGTTTGTCGCCACGCCAGCACAGGACCCGCAGGTGATGGCGGCGAAAGCGGTGGAGATCGGTTATGACATCCTGCAAGGCAAACCTGCGCCGGATAAGCCGGTGCTGATCCCGGTGTCGATGATCGACCGCAACAACGTGAGCAGCTACAAAGGCTGGACGGTGAAATAACCGACGCGGGCGGTGCGCATGCGGGCCGCCCCCACTTTCCCCCCAGAGCGGAGACGCAGCAATGCAACGTTCGGAAGTGAATGCCATTCTGCAACTGACCCGTGAATTCTTTATGCGCCAGGATGTCCATCTGCCCACCTGGGCCGATTATGGCCTGAGTCAGTGGCGTGCGCTGGATAAGCAGGCGGCTGACGAGCTGCTGGCGCTGCATCTCGGCTGGGATGTCACCAGCTTCGGCGCACAGGATTTCTTTCAGACCGGCCTGACCCTGTTCACCCTGCGTAACGGTTCGCGCGGCGGCAAGCCGTGGGCGAAACCCTACGCGGAAAAGATCATGCATGTGCGCGAAGGGCAGGTGACACCGATGCACTACCACCCGCAAAAGATGGAAGACATTATCAATCGCGGCGGCGGCAACCTGATTGTCACGCTGCACAATCGCGACGGCGAGCAGCTGGCCAACACGGCTGTTAACGTCACCCTTGATGGCATCCGTCAAACCCATGCCGCCGGATCACAGCTGCGCCTGTCGCCGGGGGAGAGTGTCACCCTGGTGCCGGGTATCTGGCACAGCTTCTGGGGCGAGGAGGGTTACGGCGACGTGCTGGTGGGGGAAGTTTCCATGCCAAACGATGACGAGCACGACAACGTCTTCCTCACCCCGCTGGCGCGCTTCAACCCGATTGATGAGGATGAAGACCCGCGCTGGCTGTTGTGTAACGAATATGCCCGCTGGCTGGACTGAAGGAGCAACGATATGGCACTGATCTCACTGGCGCAGGGTCTGGCCCATGCGCAACAAAACGGTTATGCCCTGGGCGCGTTTAATGTGCTCGACACCCACTTTCTGCGCGCCCTGTTCCATGCGGCAGAACAACAGCGTTCCCCGTTTATCATCAACATCGCGGAAGTGCATTTTAAGTATGTCAGCCTCGATCATCTGATTGCGGCGATTCGCACCGAAGCGGCGCTACACGATATTCCGGTGGTACTCAACCTCGATCACGGCCTGCATTTCGAGGCGGTGATGCAGGCGATTCGTCTCGGTTTTACCTCGGTGATGTTTGATGGTTCTACCCTCAGCTATGACGAGAACGTGCGCCAGACCCAGGAAGTAGTGAAAATCTGCCACGCGCTGGGGGTGTCGGTGGAAGCGGAACTCGGTGCGGTTGGCGGGGATGAAGGTGGCGCGTTGTTCGGTGAAGCCGACAGCGACAAATTTACCGATCCCAGACTGGCGGCGGAGTTTGTGCGCAGCACCGGCATTGATTGTCTGGCGGTGGCGATTGGCAATGCGCATGGCAAATACAAAGGTGAACCGAAACTCGATTTTGACCGGCTGGCGGCGATCCGCGATGCGGCGCGCGTGCCGCTGGTGTTACACGGCGGTTCTGGCATCAGCGATGCGGATTTCCGCCACGCTATCAGCCTCGGTATTCATAAAATCAATTTCTACACCGGCATGTCGCAGGCGGCGCTGGGGGCGATTGAGAGCCAGATTGCCCAGCGTGAAGCGCGCTACGATGCCTTTGCCGAACTGCTGATGGCAGTGGAACGTGATATCGCCAACGTGGTGTCTCAGCAGATGCGGGTATTTGGCAGCGCCGGGAGAGCCTGAGATGGTGGCACGCAGCGGCATCATAGCGGCAGGCAGCATGCTGGTGGATCATGTGCAACGTATCAGCCACTGGCCGGAGCAGGGCTGGCTGGCCGAAATCCACCACAGCGAAAAGTGTAGCGGTGGTGCGGTGCCGAATGTGTTGTTCACCCTGGCACGTATGCAGATTAACCTGCCGCTGGCGGGCGTCGGGATGATCGGTGAGGACAGCGACGGCGACTATCTGATGCAGCTGCTGGACCAGCATCATGTTGAACGACGTTTTGTACAGCGTACCCGCAGCGTCAATACCGCCATGACCCAGGTGATGACCACGCCCGATGGGCAGCGCACCTTCTTCCATGCGCGGGGTGCCAATGCGCAACTCGATCTGGCGCATTTTGCCGCGGTGAATACCGATCATCGCATCTTCCATCTGGGGTATCTGCTGCTACTGGATGCCCTTGATGTGCCGGATGGAACCTGGGGCACGCGCAGCGCGCAGTTGCTGGCACAGATGCAGCAGCGCGGTTATCTGACGTCGCTCGACCTGGTATCGCGTGCCGGGGAGTATCAGGCATTAGTGGTGCCCGCGTTACGCTGGCTCGACTATCTGGTGATTAACGAGCTGGAAGCACAATCGCTCACCGGCATCAGCCTGCGCAGCGCACAGGGACTGGCACCGCCCGCCAGCTTTGCCGCTGCGGCACGCTGGCTGGCGCAACAGGGCGTGCGTCAGCGTGTGGTGATCCATGCCCCCGAGGGAGCATGGGGCTTGCAGGTGGGTGGCGAAGGGGTCTGGCAACCGGCGTGGCAGCTCCAGCCGGACGACATTGTTGGCAGCGTTGGCGCAGGGGATGCCTTCTGTGCCGGGGTGCTGTATGCCAGCCACCAGGGCTGGACGATGCCAGACACGCTAAAGCTGGCGCATACCTGCGCCTGTTTCAATTTGCATGCGGCCAATGCGCTGGACGGCACCCGCCCTTTGAGCGAGATGCAGCGCTGGATGGATCAGGCGATTTGTGTCACCGGCGCTGCTGCAGCCGGACGCATCACATCAGCGGAGAAAACATAACCGAGACCACGGATGGTGCGGATCAGACTGGGCTGGTGTGGATTCATTTCAATCTTGCGCCGCAGCCGCATAATTAACACATCAATGGTGCGATCAAACACATCCAGCGTTTCACTGTGGGTGAGTTCCAGCAATTGATCGCGTGTCAGCACCTTGCGGGCATGGCACACCAGCGCGCGCAGCAATGCATATTCGCCCTGGGTGAGCGGCACGCTTTCACGCTGAGGGTTGAACAACTGACAACGTGCTTCATCCAGTCGCCAGCCGTTAAATTGCCAGCCATCATCCTGGGCGATGTCCGGTTGCGCCAGCCGTCCGCAACGGCGTAACGCCGCGCGTGCACGCGCCACCACCACGCGGGGATTGAAGGGTTTGGCAATGTAATCATCCGCCCCCATTTCCAGCCCGACCACCATATCCGCTTCCGATCCCATACCGGTCAGCATGATCACCAGCAACTCGGGTCGTTGTCGTTGCATCTGCTGCAACACCAGCAGGCCGTTGGTGTCCGGTAACATCATATCCAGCATCACCAGTGAGATTTCCGGATGCGCAGCCAGTAATGACAGCGCGTCTTTGCCCTGGTGGCAGCTATAAACGGTAAAAACATGTTCACTCAATACATCGTGCAGCAGTTCGCATACGGCACGATCGTCATCCACTACCAGAATCGCGGGCTTCATTACGGGCCTCTTTTGTTATGGAAGAGTTAACGGAGAGTGTATACCGACCGCTTTTGCCTGCTGCATCAGGCAACAGAAACGTGAGCGATATCGCCTGACAGAGTGCGAAAGCGTGCGTTACCGCAATCTTTTTTCACCATCCCATTGACGTGTGGGAAAACGATTGCGCGCACATGGTGCAATGCACCATAATCGCGCCTCGTTCTGGTTCAGAATAGTCTTAGCCGGTGCTGTGATTGAGAAGGTAAACGATTGCGTCCCGGCATGGCATAGCAATTGCTATGAGGACTGAGGGGAAAGGAGTTTGTATACAAGGCGGATCGATGGCAGAGCATGCAGCCCCGTCTGCCTTTTCCCGAAACAATAACGCGCATGCACACCCCATTGGCAAGAGAACGCACGTCAGTGACGTCTCCCCATCACGAGAGATGATGATGTTAGAAAAACTATTCAAGCTAAAAGCGCACAACACAACGGTCCGCACCGAAGTTATTGCGGGTATCACCACCTTCCTGGCAATGGCCTATATCCTGTTTGTTAACCCAAGCATCCTGGGTGCTACCGGCATGGATAAGGGTGCGGTATTTGTGGCGACCTGTCTGGCGGCGGCGATTGGCTGCGTCCTGATGGGCCTGATTGCCAACTACCCGATTGCGCTGGCACCGGGTATGGGCCTCAATGCCTTCTTTACTTACACAGTGGTACTGCACATGGGCTACACCTGGCAAATTGCGCTGGGTGCGGTGTTCCTTTCTGCCTGTATCTTCTTTGCGTTGTCGGTGTTCAAGATTCGTGAGTGGATTATTGCCAGCATTCCGTTGCCATTGCGCGCCGGGATTGCGGCCGGTATCGGCCTGTTCCTGGCGCTGATTGCGCTGGAAGGAGCGGGTATCGTGGTTGATAACCCTGCGACCCTGGTGGGTCTGGGTGACCTGACCAAGCCGGGTCCGCTGCTGGCGCTGCTGGGCTTTGTCATCATCGTGGTGCTGGAAGCGCGTCGTGTTACCGGTGCGGTGCTGATCGGTATTCTGATTGTGACCTTCCTGTCGATGGGCATCGGCCTGACGCCGTTTGGTGGCGTGTTCTCTGCACCGCCGTCAATCGCCCCGACTTTCCTGCATCTGGACATCGCCGGTGCCTTTAACGTCGGTCTGGTGAGCGTGATTTTTGCCTTCCTGTTTGTCGACGTGTTCGACAACACCGGTACGCTGCTGGGTGTGACGAAGCGTGCGGGTCTGGCGGATGAGCAGGGCAACGTACCGAAAATGGGCCGTGCGCTGATTGCCGACAGTGCGGCAGCCTTGTTTGGTTCACTGCTGGGTACTTCAACCACCACCAGTTATGTCGAATCGGCAGCGGGCGTCAGCGCCGGTGGCCGTACCGGTCTGACGGCGATTGTGGTTGCCATTCTGTTCCTGCTGAGCCTGTTCTTCTCACCGCTGGCGGGCAGCGTACCGGTATTCGCGACTGCTCCGGCGCTGCTGTTTGTGGCGGTGCTGATGGCATCCGGCCTGGCAGAGATTGACTGGAAAGATATCACCACCGCCGCCCCGGTCACCGTGACTGCGCTGACTATGCCGCTGACTTACTCCATCGCCAACGGTATTGCGTTTGGTTTTATTACCTGGACGGTAGTGAAGCTGCTGAGCGGTCGTACTAAAGAGGTGAATGCGGCGCTGATTATTATGTCGATCCTGTTTGTGATTAAACTGGGTTGGTTGAGTGCGTAATCGCTTCAGAGTGATCTCGTTCGCTACGGCGTAATTTCGTTCGCTATGGGCTGAGGTAGTTTCAGCTCGCCGGTGCGGCGACCGAGCAAAGGGGACCTGGCCGTCCCCTTTGCATTCCCCGGCCTTGCGCCGCCTTCCTCGCCGCTTCGCGGCTTTATTGCGCGATTAATCGCGCCGCTACGACAGCGTGCAGTTATTTGTAGCGGCGCGATTTATCGCGCAACCGTCCTTTAAGATTCAATATTCTTTACGGGCGGTGTTTTTTTTTGTTTTTTCTTGCCTGCTGGGTAACGACTGGGCCATATTTCACCGGGCGTCAGACCTAATGCCTGCGCAATAATTTTTTCTCCCCGTGGCCAGGGTTTTCGCAGAGCATTATTTAATGTTCCAGCCGCAAGTCCGTTTTCTCTTGAAAGTGCAGCGAGAGACTTCTTCTTGCTTGAGGTTCCTGAAAAATAACCCTACTATTATTGGTAGCCATATTGAATGTTCTCGCGCTGATATCATTTTTTAATGAAAGGATATTGCTGTCATGCCTTGCATGTGTGCAATTAACAAGGACGATCATTGTTATGAAAAACAAAGAGAAAAAACTCAAAACATTTCATCTGCCACAACAAAAAGGCAAGCTGTCCGACTACTGGATTGCTATTTGCGAAGGTGAGGTAGAAGGCGCAGAAACAGAGCAGGAAGCGATAAAAAGGATCCTGAATAAAAGGAAAGATTTACACTGAAGGGTGTGAATACCATCTCATTTACTGGCTCTGAATAACCGGCCTTCCTGTATTCATATAATAATAATCGGGCGTGCTAATTCTGCTGTCTTGTCGGCGCAATTTTAAGATCGCGCACACAGACTGACTGAGGTAACTCGTATGAAAATATGATGCTATCAATAACATTTTTGGCGGAAATGACTCCACCTATACTTTCTTTCCACTCGATATAATCATTTTTCACGAAGTTGTCACTAATATGGCTGATAAGCTCCGTTTCGGCGGCACCCGGAGAGATGGTTATAACCCGGACGTTATCCGGGGCAACCTCCCAGCGAACGCTGTCGGACAAACCGTGGACTGCGAACTTAGTTGCACAATATGCAGCATGGTATTGGTAGGTCTTTTGACCCGCCAGAGAGGATATGTTGATGATTGTTCCTGTTTTCCGCTCGCGCATCGAGGGCAATACCGCCTGCATCCCATTAATGACGCCTTTGATATTGGTATCAATCATTCGATTCCATTCGTCATGATTCTGATATTCTAATTCGCCCAACAACATCACTCCCGCGTTATTTATGATGCAATCGACGTCGCCAAACTTCTCTTCAGCCTTACGAATAGCATGAAAAACCTGCTCACGACAGGTAACATCGACTTCAAAACAAAGGGCGTTTGCAAGATTCATTGCATGGAGCTTATCTATTCGACGCGCCAGGAGAGCCAGACAATATCCCCTGTTGCTCAGTGCTCTGGCAACTTCAGCGCCAAATCCGGAACTGGCACCCGTTATTACAACCAGTTTATTTCTCATAGAAAATTGCCCCATTCTCCATAATATTTCTTAGCAACATCCGGATGAGATCGCAGCCTTCCCTTCATATAATTCAGACCGACGTCTCTGAGCAGCGGGTTGTTTGGGTCGGTTTCGATAAATGAGGCATCTGAGGTTAACTCCTCGGGCAATTTAAATACCGGTACGACAGAATCGAGACTGGCACCCAGGAAGTAGGCCACAGAAATTCTGTCATTCTCTCCTGCCGGGGCCAGAACCCGATGAACGGTTGCTTTGAGGTATCCGTTAGTGGCTAACTCCAGGAGCTCGCCCAGATTAACCACAAAAGTATTATCAAGGGGTGAAACATCCACCCATTTATTATCGTTGGTCTTAACCTGTAAACCTTTATTCTCGTCCTGAAGAATTAACGTCAAGAGACCAGAATCCTTATGTGCACCCACACCCTGAGTCTCGGTTATTTTTTTACAGCGTGGATATCGGATGAGTTTTATATGCTCGTTCGGCGTGTCACCGTATATGGTGTCAAAAGCGTTTTCTGGCAAACCCAGACCTGATGCAAGGCTTCTGAGTAATCTCAGAGAGATGCTGGTTAATATATTGTTGTAGAAAAGCAGGGTGTGCTTCAACTCAGGTAGCGATTCCGGCCATTGATTAAAACCATGCAAGCCCATCCAGATGGGATCCTTATCCGTTAAGTTATAAGGTTTTCGTTCAGCCCCGATATCAAATTGTTCCCGCCAGTCTGCTTTGCCATTGGTTAGTTCATTGCCCGCTCGGTTATATCCTCTGAAATGAGGGGAGTTAATCATTGAAACAGAGCGTTTTTGTTCTTCAGATAAGAAAAAAAACTTTCGGGTTTGTTCACGAACTTCTGCCAGGAATGATGCTGAGACACCATGGTCGCTGAGATAGAAAAAGCCAACATCGTGGGCTGCTTCCTTCAATAAGCCGATAAATTTATCTTTGTCATTCCGGTCCCCATCTAACAAAGATAATTTCAATACAGGTATAGATGCCATTTTCACTCTCTCCATCATTAGCCCATTTAACTGGCAGAACTTTGCTTCACCAATACCATAATATACCAAACTATACTAAAGCTTAGATTGAGTGATGTGAGCTTTGTCGCATGTTGCAGTCATGCTCGGTGGAGCATGCTGCCCTGGATGAAGGACATATGATTTTGGGGCAGGAGGGGAGTTACGTGAGGCGAGCGGTGTTCCGCAATGTCTGTGGAATACCGCTCGCTAAGATGGCACCGCTCACAAATGAGCGGTGCCTGGTTTACCTGAACGGTGGTTCATTAAAGGTACGCAGTTTGCGCGAATGCAGCTTATCCCCCTCGGCGCGCAGTAGCTCCACCGCACAAATCCCGATCTGCAAATGTTCTGATATCGCCCCTTCATAGAAACGATTCGCCTGGCCAGGCAGTTTGATTTCGCCGTGCAGCGGCTTATCCGAGACGCACAACAGCGTGCCGTAAGGCACCCGGAAACGATAGCCCTGGGCGGCGATGGTGGCACTTTCCATATCCACCGCCACCGCGCGGCTGAGGTTAAAGCGCAGCGCTGACGCGGAATAACGCAGCTCCCAGTTGCGGTCATCGGTGGTCACCACGGTGCCGGTACGCAGGCGTTGTTTGACTTCTTCCCCAGGCATGCCGCTCACCGCTTTGGTGGCGTCGTAGAGCGCGCGTTGTACCTCGGCGATGCTCGGAATCGGGATATCCGGCGGCAGTACGCTGTCCAGCACATGGTCGTCACGCAGATAGGCATGCGCCAGCACGTAATCACCAATGGTCTGGCTTTCGCGCAGGCCGCCACAGTGACCAATCATCAGCCAGGCGTGCGGACGTACCACCGCCAGATGGTCACAGATGGTTTTGGCATTGGAAGGACCCACGCCAATGTTGACCAGGGTAATACCACGGCGATTGGGTGAGGTCAGGTGCCAGGCCGGCATCTGATGCTTCTTCCACGCCAGATCCGACATCATCGCTTCCGGATCCTGGGTGTCTTTGGTGATCACCACATCACCGGCACAGGCGAGGCTATCGTAGGAGGTGTTGGGATCCTGCACCTGCTCAATCGCCCAGCGAACAAACTCATCAACGTAACGCGTGTAGTTGGTAAACAACACAAACGGCTGGAAATGCTCCACGGCGGTGCCGGTGTAATGACGCAGGCGCGCCAGCGAGAAGTCGGTACGCAGTGCATCGAAGTGTGACAGCGGGAACAGCGCGTCAGCGTTGAACAGGCCATCGGCGGTTTCATCACCAATTTGCGACAGTTCCGTGGTGGGGAAATGGCGGGCAATGCTGGCGCTCATCGAACGGTCCAGTGACAAATCGGAACCGTCAATCACATAAGGGTAAGGAATCTCCTGCTGCGATGGCCCGACTTCAATCACCACTTCGTACTCTTTTTCAATCATCAGCAATTGCTCACTGAGATAGTGACGCAATAACGCCGGACGCGTAATGGTGGTGCTGTAGCTGCCGGTGTGGGTAAAACGGCCCCAGGCACGGGTACGATTACGTTGCGGGCCATCGCCAGCCCAGGTAATACGCAGCTCAGGGTAGACAAACAACCCCTGCTGGCGCGCCGCCTCATCAGGCAAACGTCCGTTTTCGCTAAAGTCGCGAATGGCGCTGCGTAACGCATCTACCGCGTTGGCGTATAACCGCTCAAGTTCATCCAGCGCCTGCTGGCTGCTGATGCCGTTCCGTTGTGTATTCATAAGTTCTCCCGCATCAATTTTGGGCCGATTTGGCTATAGCATAGCGGGTAAACCCCTCAGCACCATGAAGAATCTGTGATCAACCGCATTCTGCACCAACAGAGTGCTGGTGCGTCTTCAAACGCTGGCTATGGTTAAGATCAGCAGACGCGTTCCCTCCTGCTTTGGCGCGATGCCGGTGCAAAAACTTGTCACCAATGCTTACCTTTGGCGAGATTTTTGCTTGATTGTTAACCGTGGCCCTGCTGGTCACAGACTGCACATCGTTAAGTTTCAGAAATTGATTTCTCCCAGGCCGTGGTATGGCTCCGTTCCTGACCCGTTGAGGATTGAAAGCATGTCTTTGAAATTCATAAAATTACCATTGAAGGTTGTGATTGCAGGTTGCCTGAGCGCGGCGTTTTATGCCCAGGCGGACATTAAGATTGGGGTGGCCGGTCCGTTCTCAGGCCCCAACGCCACTTATGGCGCACAATACTGGAAAGGTGCCTCTCAGGCCGCCGATGACATCAATGCTGCCGGAGGGGTGAATGGTGAAAAAATTGTGCTGGTGCAGGGGGATGACGCCTGCGAACCGAAACAGGCCGTGGCCGTCGCCAACCGCCTGGTAGACCAGGACAAGGTACAGGCAGTGGTGGGGCACTTCTGTTCCTCTTCCACCATGCCCGCTTCCGAAGTGTATGACGATGCTGGCGTGCTGGCGATTACCCCCGGCTCAACTAACCCGCAGATCACCGAGCGCGGCATGAAAACCATGTTCCGTATGTGTGGCCGCGACGATCAGCAGGGGGCCATTGCCGCCGATTACATCATCGATAAGCTGAAAGCCAAACGCGTGGCGGTGATCCACGACAAAGACACCTACGGCCAGGGGCTGGCCGATGCCACCAAGGCTGCGCTGGAAAAGCGCGGAGTCAACGAGGTGTTGTATGAAGGTCTGTCGCGTGGCGAGAAAGATTTTAACGCGCTGGTGACCAAAATCGCTTCAGTCAAACCGGACGTGGTGTACTTCGGTGGCTGCCACCCGGAAGCCGGTCCGCTGGTACGTCAAATGCGTGAACAGGGCGTAACGGCTGCCTTCTTCTCCGGTGACTGCATCGTGACTGAAGATATGGTGACCGCAGCGGGTGGCCCGCAATACACCAAAGGCGTGTATATGACATTTGGTCAGGATCCGCGTCAGATTCCTGACGGCAAAGCGGTGATCGCCAAATTCCGCGCCGGTGGTTTTGAGCCGGAAGGCTACACCCTGTATGCCTACGCTTCCGTGCAGGCGCTGGCTGCTGCCTATAAAGCCGCAGGTAAAGATAACGCCAAAGCCAGTGAGTGGCTGAAGGCCAATAGCGTTGATACCGTGATGGGCAAAAAAGCCTGGGATGGTAAAGGCGATCTGAAAGTCTCGGATTACGTGGTTTATCAGTGGGACGATAAAGGCAAATATCACCAGCTGTAAGCTGACACGCGGCCCCGCGTGTTGCGGGGCCATTCGCGATTGGGCGCGAGGTTTGCGCTCCCTTTAAGCACGGGACTTGCATATGGAAGCCTTCTTTCTCCAGCAGCTGGTGAACGGCCTGACACTGGGCGCGGTTTACGGGCTGATTGCCATTGGCTACACCATGGTTTACGGCATCATCGGCATGATCAACTTCGCCCATGGCGAGGTCTATATGGTCTCTGCCTATCTGTGTGCCATCGGGCTGGGGCTGCTCAGCTTTTTTGGCATTCACTCCTTCCCACTGCTGATTTTCGGCACCCTGATCTTCACCATTGTGGTGACGGCGGTCTACGGCTGGACTATCGAGCGCATCGCCTATCGTCCGTTACGTAACTCCACCCGTCTGGCACCGCTGATTTCTGCCATTGGTATGTCACTGATTTTGCAAAACTACGTGCAGATCAGTCAGGGTCCGAATCAGCAGGGTATCCCCACCCTGATGTCCGGCGTGCTGCGCATGGAAGTTGGCGATGGTGTGGTGCAAATCACCTGGACCAAAGTGTTTATCCTGATTGCCGCGTTCTGTGGTATGGCGCTGCTCACCTGGATTATTCAGTACACGCGGCTGGGGCGGATTTGCCGCGCCGTGCAGCAGGATCGGCGCATGGCCGCCATTCTCGGTATCAACACCGACCGGGTGATTTCGCTGGTGTTTATGATTGGCGCGGCGATGGCGGGTCTGGCGGGCGTGCTGGTCACCCTGAACTACGGCACCTTTGATTTCTATATTGGTTTCGTTATCGGCATCAAAGCGTTTACCGCGGCGGTACTGGGCGGCATTGGTTCGCTGCCGGGGGCGATGCTCGGCGGCCTGTTGCTTGGCGTGGCCGAAGCGCAGTTCGCCGGGTTGGTGAACTCTGATTACAAAGATGTGTTCTCTTTTGCCCTGCTGGTGGTGATTTTAATCTTCCGGCCACAGGGGCTGTTGGGACGACCGCTGGTTGCCAAAGTGTGAGGACGCCAAAATGAGTGCAATGACGCAACGAATCGATGTGCGCCAGTCGCTGCTGGATTGTCTGATGGCCGGGCTGGTGGCGCTGGTGGTGTTTGGCCCCATTGTGGGTGTGGTGCTGGATGGCTACAGTTTTCATCTTTCGCCGCAGCGCGTTGCTGTGCTGGTGGCGGTGGTGATGGTGGGCCGTCTGCTGTTTAGCTTGTTTCAGCAATCCGCTGCCGGGCAGCGCTTCGCGCGTAAATTTGAAGGCAATGATGATGGTGTCTACGTGCGTGAACCGGGTCAGCGCTCGCGCCTGCGCTGGATCCTGCCGGTGCTACTGGTGGTGGCGCTGGCGTTTCCGTTCCTCTCCAGTAAATACCTGCTGACGGTGGCGATTCTCGGGCTGATTTACGTCTTGCTGGGTCTTGGGCTGAATATTGTGGTTGGCCTCGCGGGGCTGCTTGACCTCGGTTATGTGGCGTTTTATGCCATCGGTGCCTACGGGCTGGCCCTCGGTTATGAGTATCTCGGCCTTGGGTTCTGGAGCATGTTGCCGCTCGCGGCGCTGATGGCCGCTTTTGCCGGGGCGCTATTGGGTTTTCCGGTGCTGCGTATGCACGGCGATTATCTGGCGATTGTGACGCTCGGTTTTGGCGAAATCATCCGTCTGGTGCTGAACAACTGGCTGACCTTCACCGGTGGTCCCAACGGGGTATCGGTGCCGTCTCCCACCTTTCTCGGACTGGAGTTTGGCCGCCGCGCGCGTGAGGGCGGGGTGCCGTATAACGAGTTTTTCCACCTCGACTACAACCCGAACATGAAGTTTATCTTTATCTACGTGGTGCTGGTTCTGGTGGTGCTGCTGGTGTTGTTTATCAAACATCGCCTGACGCGCATGCCGATTGGTCGTGCCTGGGAAGCGCTGCGGGAAGATGAGATCGCCTGCCGGGCGATGGGATTGAATCACGTACTGGTGAAGCTGTCGGCGTTTATGCTCGGCGCGTCAACCGCCGGTATCGCCGGGGTGTTTTTCGCCAGTTATCAGGGTTTCGTCAATCCAACCTCGTTTACCTTTTTCGAATCGGCACTGATCCTCGCCATCGTGGTGCTGGGCGGGATGGGTTCTACGCTGGGGGTGGTACTGGCGGCGTTTGTGCTGACGGTTGCCCCGGAGCTGTTGCGCAGCTTCGCCGAGTACCGGGTGCTGTTGTTTGGCGTGCTGATGGTGCTGATGATGATCTGGCGACCACGCGGGCTGGTACGAACCGCGCGTGTCGGTGTGCCGCTGCGTAAAGGAGTGCGCCATGAGTGATGCGATTTTGCAGGTGGATAACCTGATGATGCGCTTCGGCGGCATTAAGGCGCTTAACGACGTTAGCCTGGCTGTCGAACGCGGCTCGGTCACGGCGCTGATTGGCCCCAACGGCGCGGGCAAAACCACGGTATTTAACTGTTTAACCGGTTTTTACCGGGCGACGGGGGGGCGCATCACCCTGAATGCCAGTCAGCGATCCACCGACGTGATTCAGGTGCTGGGGCAGAAAATTCACCCTGGCGACTGGCTGCACCCGGCGCGGCTCGGTTCACGCGTCTGGTACAAAATGTTTGGCGGGGCGCATCTGGTGAACCGTGCTGGTCTGGCGCGCACCTTCCAGAACATCCGCCTGTTTCGTGAGATGTCGGTGATTGAGAACCTGCTGGTGGCGCAGCATATGCAGGTGAACCGCCAGCTGCTGGCGGGCATTCTGAATACCCGCGGCTATCGCGAGGCGGAAAATCGCGCGCTGGATCGGGCGTTTTACTGGCTGGAGAACGTGGATCTGGTCGGCAGCGCCAACCGGCTGGCGGGGACCTTGTCTTACGGCCAGCAGCGGCGGCTGGAGATTGCCCGTGCCATGTGCACGCGGCCGGAGCTGATCTGCCTCGATGAACCGGCTGCTGGGCTTAACCCGGTGGAAACCGAGGCGTTAAGCCAGATTCTGCACCGTCTGCGTGCTGACCATCGCATTAGCGTGTTGTTAATCGAACACGATATGCCGATGGTGATGCGCATCTCTGACCATATCGTGGTGCTGGATCACGGCGATGTGATTGCCCAGGGCACCCCGCAGCAAATCCGTCATGACCCGAAAGTGATTGCCGCCTATCTCGGCGCGGAAGAGGAGAGTGATCATGGCTGAACCGATGCTGAGTTTTGACCAGGTAGATGTGTTTTACGGTCCGGTACAGGCCCTGAAACAGGTTTCCCTGACGGTGAACGAAGGGGAAACCGTGGCGCTGATTGGGGCCAACGGTGCAGGCAAATCCACGCTGCTGATGTCGATATTCAGCCAGCCGCGTATCGCCGCCGGGGAGATTCGCTTTCGCGGCGAAGCCATCAGCCACAAATCGACCCACGCGATTGCCGCCAGTGGCATTGCCCAGGCTCCGGAGGGACGGCGTATTTTCCCCGATATGACGGTGGAGGAGAATTTGCTGATGGGCACCATCTCCATTGGCGATCGTTTCGTGCGCGAAGATAAGGATCGTATGTATCAGTTATTTCCGCGCCTGCTGGAACGACGTAAGCAACGTGCCATGACGTTGTCCGGCGGTGAGCAGCAGATGCTGGCGATAGCGCGAGCGTTGATGAGCCGGCCAAAGCTGCTGCTATTGGATGAACCGAGCCTCGGTCTTGCGCCACTGGTGGTGAAACAGATCTTCAGCATCCTGCGTGAACTGACGCAGCAGGGCATGACGTTGTTCCTGGTGGAGCAGAACGCACGCCATGCCTTGCAACTGGCCGACCGGGGTTATGTCATGGTTAACGGTGAAATCCTGCTGCGCGGCAGCGGAGAGGAATTGCTGCATAACGACGAAGTACGCAGTGCTTATCTGGGAGGCGCGGTCGATCCTGCGGCCCTGGGAACAAAAAGTTTGTAATAATGATTAAATGTTGACGGGAAACACTTTGCATAATTGTTAGCGCCCTATCATCATTATTCTTCTTGTCCAAAGTGATTTGGTATTCCCTTGCAAAATCCTGGCGTAGCAGTGATGCGGGCGATCAGAAAAACGGCGTGGTATCCAAAACGCCGTTCTTATCGCACGCTGTTGTGGCGTGAAATTACGCCTCTGGCCGTGCCCATCTTTATCGAAAACCTCTGCGTGATGCTGATGGGCGTCCTCAGTACCTTCCTGGTCAGCTGGCTGGGTAAAGAAGCGATGGCGGGTGTAGGCCTGGCCGACAGCTTCAATATGGTGATCATCTCATTCTTTGCAGCCATCGATCTTGGCACCACGGTGGTGGTGGCGTTCAGCCTTGCCAAACGTAATGGCAAGCGGGCGCGCGCGGCGACCCGACAGTCGCTGGGATTGATGACGGTGCTGGCGTTTCTGCTGGTGATCGCCATCGAGATTTGGGGCCATTTGATTATCGATGTGATTGCTGGCAGTGCCGAACCCCAGGTGAAAGAGCTGGCGCTCAGTTACCTGCAAACCTCGGCCTGGAGTTATCCGGCAGCGGCGATTGCGCTGATCGGCAGCGGTGCCCTGCGCGGGGCGGGCAACACCAAAATCCCGATGCTGATCAATGGCGGGATGAACATCCTTAATATCATCATCAGTACTGTGCTGATCTATGGCTGTTTTGGCTGGCATGGATTGGGTTTTATCGGTGCCGGTCTCGGGCTGACCATTTCACGCTATATCGGCGCCATAGCGGCGATTTACGTGCTGTATCTTGGCATCAACCCGGCGCTAAAGATCTCCATCCAGAGTTACTTCCGGCGCTGGAATTACGGCATCCTGATGGAAGTGCTGAGCATTGGTGTGCCAGCCAGTATCGAATCGGTGTTGTTTAACGGCGGCAAGCTGCTGACGCAGATCTTTGTCGCCGGGATGGGCACCAACGAAATCGCCGGTAACTTTATCGCTTTCTCGATTGCCACCCTGATTAACCTGCCGGGTAACGCCTTAGGTTCGGCTTCGACCATTATCACCGGTAAGCGCCTGGGGCGTAATCAGGTGATGCAGGCCGAACGCCAGATTAAGCATGTGTTCTGGCTGGCGATGATTGGCCTGTGCAGCCTGGCGGCGATCACCGTACCGATTGCCGGATTGCTGGCGAAGTTCTATACCCGCGATCCTGAAGTGATCGCGGTGACCAAACACCTGATCTGGCTGAACGCCGCCTTTATGCCGATCTGGACCGCCTCCTGGGTGCTGCCTGCCGGGTTGAAAGGCGCACGCGATGCCCGATACACCATGTATGTGTCGATGTTCAGCATGTGGGGCGCGCGCGTCGTGGCCGGTTACCTGCTCGGCATTGTGCTGGGTATGGGGGTCGTGGGTGTGTGGCTCGGCATGTTCCTCGACTGGACAGTGCGCGGCATTTGTTTCTGGTGGCGTCTGACCAGCGGTACCTGGCTGAATAATTATCGGCGCATGCTGGCGAAAAATGCGGGGGGATAGCCCCCGTGTCCCGTAGCGGCGCGATTTCGTGCGCGGAGCTGGAAAAAACCGCGCGATAAATCGCACCGCTACAACCTGGTGCGGTATTGCGCTATGGTTTAAATCCCCGCACTTACCGTAGCGGCGCGATTTATCGCGCGTTGTTGGAAATTCAGGGAAAATAAGTAAAAACTATTATTTGTCGTCAACCTTTCTATGCCATTTTCCCTTCTTAATTAAAAAATCATCTGCTGGTCAATTCCGTTATTTAACCGCTGGCTTCGATACCGAAAAATTCTTTTTCAGTGCAACCAGGAGTGTCAATATGGAAAACCCTGACAACATCGCCCCGTTATTTTCTGTACGCCAGCTTTCTGTAGCATTGCCTCCCGGCATGGACCGCCGCTATGCGGTGGAAAACCTCAGTTTTGATCTCTGGCCCGGGGAAATTCTTTGCATCATTGGTGAATCCGGTTCGGGTAAATCCGTTACTGCCCATGCGGCGATGGGGCTGCTACCGAAGGCGCTGCGCGTGCAGGGCGGCGAGATTCTGCTGCGTGGTAGCGACCTGTTGCAGCAAAGCGTCGACCAGCTGCGCCAGTTGCAGGGTAAGACCCTCGCCATCATCTTTCAGGACCCGTTGTCGGCGCTGAATCCGCTGATGACCATCGGTGAGCAAATTGCCGAAGTGATGCTGGCGCACAACGTCGGTACCCCGGCGTCACGTCAGCAAAAAGTCCTGGCGCTGCTGGAAGAAGTCGGGTTGCCGGAACCGGAAAAAATCCAGCATCAGCATCCGTTTCGCCTGTCCGGCGGCCAGCGTCAGCGCGTGATGATTGCCATGGCACTGGCGCTCGATCCCGATATTCTGATCGCTGATGAGCCTACCACCGCGCTGGATGTCACTACCCAGGCGCAAATCCTGCGACTTATCCGCGGCCTGCAACAGCGCAAGGCGATGAGCGTGATGTTTATTACCCACGATTTTGGGGTGGTGGAGGAGATTGCTGACCGGGTCATCGTGATGGAAAAAGGCTGCATGGTGGAATCCGGCCCGGCGCAGCAGGTGTTGCATGCCCCGCAGCATCCTTATTCACAGAAGCTGATTGCCGCCGTGCCGCGGATGCATGCAGGTGATAAGGAGGTGCGCAATACGCCGACGGTATTGCAGGTCAATAACCTGGTGAAAACTTACCGTAGCGACGGCGGCTGGTTGAGCCGCAGCCGCGAGGTGAAGGCGCTGAACAAAGTCAGTTTCAGCCTGAACAAGGGCGAAACGCTGGGGATTGTTGGCGAGTCGGGTTCTGGTAAATCCTCGCTGGGCCGGGTATTGCTGAAGTTGCTGGCGGCAGATAGTGGGGAAATCCTGTTTGACGGGCGCGATATCCTGCCGATGAAAGAAGCGGATTTCCGCCCGCTGCGGCGTTATATCCAGATGATTTTCCAGGACCCCTTTGCCTCACTTAACCCGCGCCATACCATCGGCACCATTCTCTCTGCCGGGCCGCTGGCGCTGGGCGGTATGACGCCGCAGGAAGTGGAACGCAAAGCCAAACAATTGCTGCAACGGGTGGGCCTTGACGCCAGCGCCTGGCAGCGTTTCCCGCATGAGTTTTCCGGTGGTCAGCGTCAGCGTATCGGCATTGCGCGCGCATTAATGTTCGACCCGGTGCTGCTGGTGGCAGATGAATCGGTATCGGCGCTGGATGTGTCAATTCAGGCGCAGGTGCTGGAATTGCTGCGCAGCATTCAGCAGCAAACCCAGGTGGCGATGATTTTTATCACCCACGATCTGCGCGTCGCCAGCCAGATTTGTGACCGCATCGCGGTGCTGTTTAAAGGGGAAATTGTCGAGCAGGGCACGCCGCAGGCGGTGTTCCGTCAGCCGCAGCATCGTTATACACAACAACTGGTTAGCGCCATTCCCGGCCATGCGGAAGAACGGGTGGCGTCTTAAGTGAAATTGGAAAAAGCTATGACAAAAGTCGTTGTCATTTTATTAAAAAAGGTCTTATAGCTGTAACGCATTAATAAAATCTGAAGGTGGCTGCGGGTGAAAAGTTAATTTCACCTGCACGGCGAACTGTTGTCGAAATATCTCTGATGGCAGACTGAAATAATGACGATAAAACAGCGGGAATTATTATGCCTGGTCCGTTTGTTGTGCCGGTACATGGCGATGTGAAGTTGCCGGAAAAAGTCGATGTTGTGGTGATTGGCGGTGGCATTATTGGCTGCTCCACCGCGCTGGAAATTGCCGAACAGGGCATCAGCGTGGCGTTGTGCGAAAAAGGGGGCATTGGTCAAGAGCAATCCAGCCGTAACTGGGGCTGGGTAAGGCTGGCGCGGCGCGATCCGCGAGAAGTCCCGCTGATGGCCGAAGCCCTGCGCATCTGGCAGCAGCTGGATCAGCGGGTGCAGGCGGATACCGGCTATCAGCGTGCCGGTATCACCTTTAACTGCGCCACCGATCAGGAATTCAGCGAGCTGCAAAGCTGGTCGCGGCATATGGCAGGTACCGGCTTTCGTGCTGAGATGCTGGATCGCGCCGGGGTGGAGAAACTGTTTCCCGGCCACAAAATTCAGGGCGTGGGCGCGCTCTATACCCCGGATGATGGGCGTGCTGAACCGCAGAAAGCGGCTCCGGCGATTGCCGAAGCGGCGCGCCGCCACGGTGCCCATATTCTGACCGAATGCGCGGTGCGCGGCATCGAAACCAGCGGCGGGCGGATCTCTGGCGTGATGACGGAACGCGGGGCGATTGCCTGTCAGAGCGTGGTACTGGCCGGAGGGGCCTGGTCGGGGCTGATGGCACAGCGCTTTGGTCTGCGCCTGCCACAGCTGAAGGTGCTGAACAGCGTGGTTCGCACAGAGTCGCTGGCGGGCGGGCCGGAAGCGGCTTTCTGGGCGCGCGATTTTGCCATTCGTAAACGGCAGGATGGCGGCTATACCATCGCCTCCGGCCATGAAAGCGAAGTGGATTTTGTGCCCGACACCTTTCGTTTTGCCCGTCATTTCCTGCCGGCACTGCGCCACGAATGGAGATCATTACGCCTGCGTCTCACCGGACGATTTTATGATGAGTGGCGCATGCCGCGTCACTGGCACCTGGATGAACCCAGCCCGTTTGAATACTGTCGCGTGCTGGATCTGCCGCCGTCGAAAAAACTCACCAACAAGGTGCTGGAACAGCTGAAACAGCAACTGCCAGCGCTCGCCGGGTTGAAAGTCGCACAGCGCTGGGCAGGCTGCATTGATGTGTTGCCGGATGCCATTCCGGTCATTTCCCATATCGAGCGTTATCCCGGCCTGGTCATGGCCACCGGTTTTTCCGGCCACGGCTTCGGTATCGGACCCGGCGCCGGACGCCTCACCGCGGATTTGGTGCTCAACCGTACCCCAGTTGTGGACCCCAAAGCCTTCCGTTTTTCCCGTTTCACTGATGGTTCGAAGATCGAAATTATGACCGGCTACTAACTCTTATTGCCGCAACGCGGCGTTGTGTTTCTGTTCACCTGAGGAATAACAATGAGCGATAAGTTTGCAGATTCCCTGCCAAAAATTTCCCGTCGGCAGGCCCTGGTTTATCTGGCCTCCGGCACCGCAGCCATGGCATTACCGGGGTTGTTTGGCAGCAATGTGGCACGAGCAGCGATGACGGGAGCGGCAGGCAGTGGTGGACAGATGGTGGTGGGGTTCTCTCAGGAGCCGACGGTGTTTAACCCGCTGATGCCCCATATCGAGGTGGATGATGGTTTGCATTTCAGCCTGTTCGATCCCCTGTTTGGCATCGATGATAAGGGTAATTTCACGCCAGCACTGGCGACAGAAGTGCCGACCCAGGCGAACGGGGGGATTTCCGCCGATGGTCTCAATTTCCACCTCAAATTGCGTGACGGGGTGAAGTGGCACGATGGCCAGCCATTCACCGCCGAAGATGTGAAATTCACTCTGGAACTGCTGGTGGACCCCAATTTCCGCAGCTGGAGCCGCTCCGGTCATGAGCTGGTGCGGGATATCACTGTCGTCTCACCGACCGAAATTAAATGGCGGATGGAAAAACCCTACGCGCCTTACACTTCGATTCTCGCCGCCACTTTTATTGTGCCGAAACATGGCTTTGCTAACGTGCAGGACAAAAACACCGCGCCGTTCAACAGCGCGCCGGTGGGCACCGGACCGTTCAAATGGCAGCAGCGTGTGCCGGGCGACCATATCGAACTGATGGCGAACAAAGATTACTTTGGCGACGGCCCGAAACTCGACCGGCTGATTTATAAATACATCCCGGATCTCAACGTGATGTACACCCAGTTTGTCTCGGGCGATATCGACATCGCCGGGCTGCAATGGATCTCGGCTGACCATTACGACGAGGCGAAAAAACTGCCGGGTAAAGTGGTGGATGTGTCCCAGAGCGCCACCATCGAGAACTTTGCTTTCAACCTTGCGCGTCCACAGTTCCAGGATCCCGCCGTGCGTGAAGCGCTGTATTACGCCATTGATAAACAAACCATTATCGATGCGTTGTATTACGGCCTGCCGAAGCCGACCGAAACCTATATGCCGCGCCAGTCGTCGTATTTTAATGCTGATTTACCGGCCCATGAATTCAGCCTCGATAAAGCCAAAGCCCTGCTGGATAAGGCGGGCTGGAAGCCTGGCTCGGGCGGGATACGCGAGAAGAATGGCGTCAGGCTGTCGTTCACCAACTCCACCACCGCGGGTAACCATCTGCGTGAGCAAATGCAGCAGTTTATGCAGCAAAGTTTCCAGGAAATTGGCGTCGAGATGAAGATTTCCAACCTGCCACCGGCGGTGATGTGGGGTGATTACTGGATGTTGTCGAAATTTGATAGTGCCATTGTCGGCCTGAATTACCTCACCGGTTCCGACCCGGATACCGCGACCTATATGCGTTCCGATGCTATTCCGGCGCAGGGCGGGGCCGGGCAGAACGTGTTCCAGTACAAAAATCCCGAGGTGGACAAGCTGCTGGCGCAGGGCAGTGCCGGGTTCGCACCTGAACAGCGTAAGGCGGCTTACCTGCAAATCCAGTCGCTGGTGCGAAAAGATTTGCCGTTCCTGACGTTGTTCAGTTTCGCCAACGTGCGCAGTCACAAGCAGGGCGCGGAAAATATCATTCCCAACATCAACGTGCGTATCGATAGCTGGAACGTCAACACCTGGTACTGGAACAAAAAAGCCTGAGTCCATTCACAGAGCGCGTGACGTGCAATCCGCGTCACGCCGGGGAGAAGAGCCATGGGCGCATTTCTGCTGCGACGTGTCGGTCAAAGCCTCATTTTACTGTTGCTGGTGTCGATTATCGGCTTTGCCGCACTCAACCTGGCACCCGGTGGGCCACTGTCACAATACGCCTTAACGCCGGGGATGACCCAGGAGGCGATGCAGCGCATCGCCACTCAAATGGGGCTGAACCGGCCTTTGCCAGTGCAATATTTTGACTGGCTCAGCCATTTGCTGCGCGGTGACTGGGGGCGATCTTACCGTGATGGTCAACCGGTACTTAGCATCATCTTTTCACATCTGCCCGCTACCTTGTTGCTGATGTGCACCTCAATGGTGTTTTCCATCGCTATTGGCGTATGGATCGGCATCCAGAGCGCCATCAAACGTGACAGCCTGTTTGATCGTATGGCGACCATGGGCGCGATGGTGGCGCTGTCGATTCCAACCTTCTGGTTCGGCCTGGTGGCGATTTACTTCTTTGCACTGAAGCTGCAATGGCTGCCCGCCGGAAATATGTACACCGTGGGGGACGGTTCCCTGCTGGATGTGCTGCGCCATCTGATACTGCCGGTGCTGGTGCTGACCTTTGTCGATGTGGCGATCTGGAGCCGCTATATGCGCACCGCCACGCTGGAGGTGATCAATCAGGACTTCATCAAAACCGCGCGTGCCAAAGGTGTCGCACCGCGTCGTGTGCTGCTGAAGCATGTGGTGGGCAATGCGCTGCTGCCGATGATCACCCTCGCGGGCATGCAACTGCCAACGATTCTCGGTGGGGCACTGGTGGCGGAGACGGTATTCACCTGGCCTGGTATGGGGCGTCTGTTCCTGGATAGCCTGGGCTACAGCGATTACCCGGTGGTGATGGGGTTGCTGATGTGTTCGGCCATTCTGGTGCTGATTGGCAATCTGCTGGCGGATGTGATCACCGCGCTGGTCGATCCGCGTATTCGTCCCGCTTAAGGAGGCAAGATGGCATCTTCCGTGATTACGCCACCGGTCGCCACGTCACGCTGGCGAGGCAACCGCACGCTGCAACGCTTTCTGCGTCACCGGCTGGCCTGCGCCAGTCTGCTGCTGATTATCCTGATGGCACTGGCCTGTGCCTTCGGCCCGGCCCTGCTGCCGTTTGACGATTTACATATCGACCTGCGCGCGCGTTTTGCGCCGCCGCTGACCGGCTGGCACTGGCTGGGCACCGATCCGCTCGGGCGTGATTTACTGGCGCGTTTGTTGATGGCGGGGCGCATTTCGCTGCTGGTGGGCTTCTTTGCCATGCTGCTCAGTATCATGCTGGGGACGCTGGTGGGGATTGTGGCTGGCTATTACGGTGGGCGTGTCGGCGCGCTGCTGATGCGCGTTGTCGATGCGTTTCTCGCCTTTCCCAGCGTGTTTTTGCTGCTGGCGCTGGCGGCATTTATCAAGCCAGACCCGGCAATGATCACCGTGATTATCGCGGTAACCAGCTGGATGGAGGTGGCGCGCATCGTGGAGGCGGAGGTACGTTCGCTGCGTGAGCGTGAATATATTCTGGCGGCGCGCATGCTGGGCCTGTCCGGGCGCTGGATCATGTTCCGTGAGCTGCTGCCCAACGTGGTCGGGCCGATTATTGTCGCCGCGACGCTGACGGTGGCGCGTGCCATCCTGCTGGAAGCCTATATCAGCTTTCTCGGCTATGGCATTCAGCCGCCACTGCCGAGCTGGGGCAATATGCTGAACGGTGCACAGCAGTATCTGATTCGTGCGCCCTGGCTGGCGCTGGTGCCGGGCATCGCCATTACCCTGGCGGTCACCTGCTTTAACTTTATTGGCGATGGGCTGCGCGATGCGCTGGATGCACGCAGCGAGAAAGAGTGAGGTAACGATCATGGCCCGGTTCTCACCGTTTGAAGATTCGCTGTGGTTTGCCACCGCCGCTGCCGCCCCATCATTGCCTCCGTTGCAGGGCGAGCACCAGGCTGATGTCTGTGTGGTGGGCGGCGGTTATACCGGGCTGACCACTGCGCTGACGCTGGCAAAGCAGGGAGTTAAAGTCACACTGGTTGAAGCGCAGCAGGCGGGTTTTGGTGGCTCGGGACGCAACGCCGGTCACTGCACTCCCACCTTCACCCATTTTTCCCTGCCGGAGCTGCGCCGGTTACTGGGTGAACCCTGGGCGGAGCGACTGATTGCGCGTCAGACCCAGGCGAATCATCAGGTCAGCGCGATGATCGGTGACTACCAGATTGACTGCGAATGGCAGCAAAACGGTTATTTGCAGGCGGCAGCACGGCCAGGGGCCATGAAGTTGATCGAAGAGAAAGCTCGGCAATACAACGCGGTGGGAGCGCACACTGAAGCGGTGGATGCCGTGCAGGCGGAACGCATCAGTGGCAGCCCGCGCTTTTATGGTGGCTGGTTTCATCATGAAGGGGGACACCTCAATCCGCTGGGCTATGCGCGTGGCCTGGCGCGCGCAGTGGTGCAGGAGGGCGGGGAGATTTATTGCGCATCGCCAGTCAGCGAGGTGAAAAAGCAGGGAGCAAAATGGCAGGTGAACACGCCGCAGGGCGCCGTGCTGGCGGATAAAGTAATTTTTGCCACCGGCGCTTACACCGTGGCTGGCTGGCCGCAACTGGCCCAAAGTTTTCGCATCATGCGGGTGTTTGTCGCCGCCACTCAGCCGCTGGAGGCGGCGTTACGTCGCCAGGTACTGCCGCTGAATACCACCATCCATGACGGACGCGGTGATATCTACGTTTACAAATACAACCAGCAAGGGCGAATTGTTGCCTCGATGTTCCCGATGGGGCGGCGCGGGCGTGAGATGAATTATACCCATCAGGTGATGAGCGACCGATTGCGCTGGCTGCATCCGGTTATCGACCAGCCATTGCGCTGGGAATATTTCTGGTATGGCGAGCTGGATATGCAGCAGCGCACAATCCCGCGCCTGTATCAGCTGGCACCCGGCGTGGTGGCGCTGACCGGTCTTTCCGGGCGCGGCGTACCCACCGGCAGTATGTTGGGCGGAATTCTGGCCGAATGGGCGCTGGAGGTGCCGCAAAGCGAGCTGGCGCTGAAGATTGAGCCACTGCATAAAGCACCGTTCTGGATGGGCTTCGGCCCGCAACTGACGCTGCGCTATTACCGGGCGCGGGATTGGCTGCGTTGCCGCATCGAAGGTGCCGCGTTACCGCCGCACGCCTGATGTTATATGCGTTTTGCGGCAATGAAGCGCAGAACTAATTGTTTTGGTTATAAGGTGGGGTGCGTTTTACTGGCAAGGTCAATCATTTCTGGAGAACAGCCGATGAAAAAGTTACTACAGCAGTGGTTTAATCGTATCAATCAGCCGCAGAGCGCCGCGCCGCAACAACGTGACATCGATGTTGCGAAACATATTGAGCTGCTGATCCCCATCAGCCAGCTGTACGGTATTGAATTCCATCCCTCGGTGTATCGTTACTATGAAAGATGAACGATTTCATCTGGTCATGCGCTACAGCTACTGGAATGAGCTGTGCGTTACGGCGGCTGCCTGATTGAACCCCGTCATGCAATATCGCACCGGGTTGTAGCAGCGTGATTTATCACGCGGGATCTACCGGCACCGTGCATAGAATTGCGCGATAAATCGCGCTGCTACGAAAACGTGCGATTATTGGCATGTTCGGCATGAATGCCGCCCTTACTGGCGTAGGGTGCGAATTTATTCGCACCAGGGATTGACGCTCAAGACGGTAGCTACGGTTTACTGCGCGATTTATCGCGCTTTTTTTATGCGCCCAATCTGACGATTTTCTGCACATTGTTTAAATAATTCTTACAAACCCTCCTTATTTCGTTCAACTGTATTGATTGTGTAATAAATGCGTAAAGAAATGTTTTTCTTTACCGTTGCGCTTGTGTAAAAATACGAAAGTAAATGATAACCATTCTTTTTATCATTTAAGGGATCGGGCCAGGGGTATGTGAAATCGATCCTGTGGCCTGATGTGCGCGTCAATAACAACAATCAAACCCACACATTTAAAAATGGATAAAAATCGCAATTTGCCGTTTGGCAGCTTTAACTCGCTGACCTTGTTCACCGGGCTGTGCATCGGTATCTCCCCAGCGGCGGCGCTGGCGGCAGACAATACCGGCAAAAAAACCGACGATACCCTGGTAGTCGAAGCGCAGACGCCTTCGCTCTATTCGCCAGGCGTTTCTGCTGATCCGAAATTCACCCAGCCACTGGTGGATACCACACGTACCATCACGGTGATCCCTGCCCAGGTCATGAAAGATCAGGGCGTCAATAACCTCACCGATGCACTGAAAAACGTACCGGGCGTGGGGGCGTTTTACGCCGGAGAGAATGGTAGCTCGTCTACCGGGGATGCGGTGTATATGCGTGGTATCGATACCTCCAACAGTATTTACGTTGATGGCATCCGCGATATCGGTAGCGTGACGCGCGATACCTTCAACACCGAACAGGTCGAGGTGATCAAAGGTCCGTCAGGCACTGACTATGGTCGCAGCGCACCCTCTGGTTCCATCAATATGATCAGCAAGCAGCCGCGGCTGGACACCGGTCTTGATGCCTCGGTCAGCGTCGGCAGTGCCTGGATGCGTCGCGGTACGCTGGATTACAACCAGGCCATCAGCGATAACGCCGCGTTCCGCCTCAATCTGATGGGCGAAAAAACTCACGATGCCGGACGCGATAATATCCAGAATGAACGTTATGGTGTGGCACCGTCGCTGGCGTTTGGGCTTGATACCTCGACCCGTCTTTACCTTAATTACCTGCATGTGCACCAGAACAACACCCCGGATGGCGGCATTCCGACCATCGGCCTGCCGGGCTATTCCTCCCCGACAGCTGCTACCTCCGCGTTGAATAACTCAGGTAAAGTGGCGACCAGCAACTACTACGGCACCGATTCAGACTTCGACAAATCCACCACCGATAGCGCAACTATCCGTTTCGAGCATGATCTGTCGGATAACACCACCATCCGCAACACCACGCGCTGGTCGCGGGTGAAGCAGGAGTATCTGCTGACGGCAGTAATGGGCAGCACCATCGGCATGCCGGACCCGAACGATGTCGGCACCTGGACCTGGACGCGTAACGCCAACCTGAAAGACGTCAGCAACCGCATCCTGACTAACCAGACCAATATCACCTCGAAGTTTTATACCGGTTCGGTCGGGCATGATGTCAGTGCCGGGGTGGAGTTTACCCGTGAAAACCAGACCAACTACGGGGTGAATGCCATTACCGCGCCAGCGGTCAATATCTACCATCCGATCAGCAGCATTTCAGTGGGTGGGTTGGATCGTAACGGCGCGAACGCCAATGGCCAGACCGACACCTTCGGCATCTACGCCTTTGATACCCTGGCGATCACCAAAAACTTCGAGCTGAACGGTGGCATTCGCCTCGACAACTATCACACTGATTACGACAGCGCCACCGCCTGTGGCGGCACGGGGCGCGGTGCGCTGGCATGTCCGGCAGGTGTGCCGCGTGGTACACCGATTACCACCGTCGATACCGCGAAATCAGGTAATCTGGTGAACTGGAAAGCGGGCGCGCTGTATCGCCTGACTGAACACGGCAACGTTTACGTTAACTACGCCATCTCCCAGCAACCGCCGGGCGGCAGCAGCTTTGCGCTGGCCGCCGGTGGCAGCGGCAATAGCGCCAACCGTACCGATTTCAAACCACAAAAAGCCAAGTCCAGTGAAGTGGGGACCAAGTGGGAAGTGCTGGATAAACGCCTGCTGCTGAATGCGGCGCTGTTCCGGACTGATATTGAGAACGAAGTGGCGGAAAATGACGACGGCACCTATTCGCAATACGGTAAGAAACGGGTCGAGGGTTATGAGCTGTCGGCCACCGGTAATATCACGCCGGACTGGCAAATCATCGCCGGTTTTACCCAGCAACATGCCTCAGTCACCGAAGGTGACAGCGTAGCCCAGGACGGTTCCTCCGCGCTGGCGTATACGCCGAAGCATGCCTTTACGCTGTGGACCAACTATCAGGCAACGGATGCACTGTCGGTGGGGGCGGGTGCGCGTTATGTTGGCAGCCTGCGCCGTGGCAGTGATGGTGCAGTAGGCACGCCGGACCATACCGAAGGTTACTGGGTGGCCGATGCGAAGCTGGGGTATAAGGTGAACAACAACCTTGATCTGCAACTTAACGTCTACAACCTGTTTGATACCAACTATGTTGCCTCGATCAACAAGAGTGGTTACCGCTACCATCCGGGTGAACCGCGTACCTTCCTGTTGACCGCCAACGTACATTTCTAAGCGCCTAATGTGGGGCCACTGTGCCCCACTTTTCAGAGAGAATAACGCGATGATGTATCACATACCTGCCGTACTGACGCCGGAAGAGGTCGCCAGTTTCCGTTCGCTGCTGCAACAGGCCGAGTGGGTCGATGGTCGGGTCACGGTCGGCAGCCAGGGGGCTACGGTAAAAAACAACCAGCAAATCGATACCGGTACGCCGTTGTACGATCGTTTGCAGGCGGCGGTGTTGCAGGCGCTGAACAACAACCCGCTGTTCTTTTCCGCCGCGCTGCCGCGCACCATCTCCACACCGCTGTTTAATCGTTATGAGCAGGGGGAAACCTACGGTTTTCATGTGGATGGCGCAGTACGCCACAACGGTGCGGCGGGCTGGATGCGCACCGATCTTTCCGCCACACTATTCCTGTGCGAACCGGACAGCTATGACGGCGGTGAGTTGGTGATCGAAGACACCTATGGCCAGCACAAAGTCAAACTCCCGGCCGGGCATCTGGTGCTGTATCCCTCCAGCAGCCTGCACTGCGTCACACCGGTGACGCGCGGTGCGCGCGTGGCATCCTTCCTGTGGATTCAGTCGATGGTGCGGGATGACAAACAGCGCGCCATGCTGTTTGAGCTGGATCGTAATATTCAAAACCTGAAAGCCCGCCACGGCGACAGCGAAGAGCTGCTGTCGCTGCTGAATATGTATCACAACCTGCTGCGTGGCTGGACCGAGGTGTAAAGCTGCACTTTAGTGGTCAAACTCGCATGCCTGCTTGACCTTTATCCCCTTGATTTCGCCTGTAAATGTCAGACGAAATTCATCGAATTGCTGCGTAATAATGGTCTGGTTATCGGCAGAGCGAAACTCCTTCATGATAAACGAGGGAACATTGCGCTTAGGGTCCTTAGGCTGATGCTTAATTTGCACCAACGGAAAATGTTGATTCAGCATATTGATGCTATCTGTTCCCACCTGAAGAGAAACCAGCGTGTAAGCGGTACCGTTGGCCGGGTCCGGGATATTATTGAAGCCGCATTTATAGGTACCGGTGCGGATAACGACCGCATCGGGTGGCATGATGTGGGTCACATTGGTGCGGCGAAGTGGGGTGTAGGGTTCCGGCGTGGTGGAGCCTTGATGATAGATATAATAAGCCGTGGTGAGCGGCTGCTCCGGCGCAGTTGTTACTGCTGCGGGTGACGTATCCGCGACCGGCGCTTTGTTTTCAACCACAGGCGCAGTCGCTACACCGGTGAGCGCCGCGATGCGTTGCTGGTAGTCCGCCTGTAATTGGCCCGCTTGCGCACCGTGACTGCGCAGTTGTTTCAGCCATTCGCGTTGCGATTGTTTTAACTGCGCCGCATCGGTGCCGCTAAGGCCAGACATTTTTTTGCGATAAGCAGCGGCTAAGGCTTCATCCGATGCCGAGAGCTGCGGATTCTGGCAAATCAGTTTTTCCTGTGCCGTGCTGGCGCGGGTGCAGTCAAAAGAGGCGGCCATCGCCGGAGAGATTGCGCCGAGTAACAACACGGAAGCCAGGATATTGCGTTGGAGAGACATCATTATTCCCTGATTGATGGTTTCTCTCCGTGCTATCGGCGGCAGAGTGGCAAACTTTAATTCAGGTTTTGCGCCTGACTACTGCGTCAGCTCTCTGGCAAACTGGATAAAGTCGTGTAACGCCTTGTTTTTTACCTCCCGCTGCCAGCTCATGGTTAGCGTGGAGGTGGCGTGTTGATCCTGCAAAAAGCAGTAGCTGACGTCCGGTATCATCACCGAACGCTGGGTTTCAGGCACCAGCGTGACGCCCATCCCCATCGAAACCAGACCGATTGCCACTGAGACATCGCGGGTCGGCTGGATTTTCTGCGGCACAAATCCCGCCTGCTGGCAGGCGTTCAGTGCCGACCAGCCAAGCCCGACACCCGGTGGGTCTTCCTGCATCAAAAACGGTTCAGTAGCGAGTTGCGAGAGCGCAATGCGCGGCTGGCAGGCCAGCGTATGGCTGCGTGGCAGCACCGCAATCAGCGGACGGGTGGCGAGATCGAGATATTCCAGATGATCATATCGTGGCACCGGTGAACGAACCAGGGCGACATCTATTTGATTAGTTAACAAAAGTGTAAGTTGTTCGTGAACATTACGTTCTTCAATGACGACATCAATGTCCGGCTTGCGCTTACGGTAACCGTTAATTAACAGCGTAAGTGCCGGATCGAGGATGGAAGAACCAACGTAACCGAGCTTGATCTGTCCGCGATAACCCAGGCGCAAGCTGCGGGCATTGTCGCGAAACTTCACGTAATGGCTCGACGCAATGCGCGCTTCTTCCACCAGTTGTTCGCCTTCGAATGTCAGCGCCACATGCCGCCTGTCACGGGTGAACAGCGCGAATTCCAGCTCCTTTTCCAGGGCCTTAATGTATTGACTTAACGCCGGTTGAGCGATGTTGAGGCGCAGTGCCGCCTTGCCAAAATGCAGCTCCTCCGCCAGTACCACGAATGCGTGTAAATGCCGGTAATCCATCGGTTCTCTCCTGATTTTTCCTGATAATAACTCCTTATCAAAACCGCCGGTATTATTATTGGACTCTTATCACTGATCCTCTAAAACTGTGAGGGCAACGACGGGAGGTGCCGGTTCTATGCCACTGAATTCACTTCTGTTGTTCTCAAGGTGTGCCTGCGTTTGTCTGCGCCGCTGCATCACCGATTACCACGACTAAGAGGGACATTGAGATGTCTGTTAAGCAAACGAAAGTCACCGATTTGCGTTCCGCACTGGAAGTCTTAAGCCAGTACGATGATGAATTGATCTATACCGATGAACCCGTAAACCCTATCGCGGAGCTATCCGGGGTTTACCGTTACGTTGGCGCACACGGTACAGTGAAACGCCCAACGCAAATCGGTCCGGCGATGATTTTCAACAAAATCAAAGGCTATAACGATATGCGTGTGCTTATCGGCCTGCTTTCTTCACGTAAACGTGTGGCACGCCTGTTTGGCACCACCCCGGAAAACCTGGCGTTTATGTTGAAAGATTCCGTCGCTAACCCGATCGCACCGATTGTTATCCCGCGTGAACAGGCAGCCTGCCAGGAAGTGGTTCATCTGGCCAGCGACCCGGATTTCGATATTCTGAAAATTCTGCCGGCACCGACCAATACCCCGGAAGATGCCGGTCCGTATTTCACTCTGGGTATGTGTTATGCCGCCGATCCTGAAACCGGCGAGCACGATGTCACCATCCACCGTCTGTGCGTACAGAGCAAAGACGAAATCTCCATGTATTTCGTGCCGGGCCGCCATCTGGATACCTTCCGTCAGAAAGCGGAAGCCGCCGGTAAACCGCTGCCGATTTCTATCAGCATCGGTGTCGATCCCGCGATTGAAATTGGTGCCTGCTTTGAGCCGCCAACAACACCGCTGGGCTTTGATGAGCTGTCCATCGCCGGTAGCCTGCGCAACCAGGCGGTTGAATTAGCCGAATGTGTCACCGTGAAAGCGCTGGGTATCGCCAATGCCGAAGTGGTGATTGAAGGTGAACTGCTGCCAGGCGTGCGTGTGCGTGAAGACCAGAACACCAATACCGGCAAAGCCATGCCTGAATTCCCGGGTTATACCGGTGCAGCCCAGGCCGCGGTTCCGGTGATTAAAGTGAAAGCCATCACCCATCGTCGTTCACCGATTCTGCAAACCTGTATCGGTCCAAGCGATGAGCATACCAACATGGCCGGTATCCCGACCGAAGCCAGCATTATGCAAATGGTGGAACGTGCACTGCCCGGCTTTGTTCAGACTGTGCATTGCCCAAGTCCAGGCACTGGCAAATATCTGGCGGTGTTGCAGGTGAAAAAACGCACCCCGGCTGATGAAGGACGTCAGCGTCAGGCGGCATTGCTGGCTTTCGCCGCTTTCTCCGAGCTAAAACATGTGATGCTGGTGGATGAAGACGTCGATGTGTTCGATATCAATGACGTGATGTGGGCGATGACCACGCGCTATCAGGCCGATATTGATACCGTGACGATTCCTGGCGTGCGCTGCCATCCGCTCGATCCGTCATCCGATCCGGCTTACAGCCCGTCGGTGCGTGACCACGGTATTGCCTGCAAAGCGATTTTTGACTGCACCGTGCCTTATCACTTGAAAGCCAATTTCCACCGCAGCGAGTTTCTCGAAGTGGATGTGAACCGCTTTATCCCAGGTTTTAACAAAAAATAAGGAGGCAGCATGTCAGGGTCTGTCGTTCGTAACAGTGGTAAACCTCGGGTGATTGTGGGCATTAGCGGTGCCTCTGGTTTTTCTTATGGCGTACAGGCATTGCGCTATTTACGTCAGCTGGATGTGGAGAGCCATCTGGTGATCTCGCCGGCGGGGCATCTTAATCGTGAACATGAAACCGACCTCAGCGCAGAGGATGTGGCGGAATTAGCCGATGTGGTTTATCCCATCCGTGCCGTAGGGGCGGCGATCGCCAGCGGTTCATTCCGCACCTTCGGCATGCTGGTGGCTCCCTGTTCGATGCATACCCTGGCGGCTATCGCCAACGGCCTGACCGACAATCTGCTGACGCGTGCTGCTGATGTGGTATTAAAAGAGCGGCGCAGGCTGGTCCTGATGGTGCGGGAAACCCCGCTCCATCTGGGACATATCCGCAATATGCAACAGGCGACCGAATCCGGCGCGATTGTTTTTCCGCCGGTGCCTGCGCTGTATGCCAGGCCGCAAAGTGTGGAAGAGATTATTGCGCATAGCGTTGCACGTGCTCTGGGGCTGATGGATCTGGATTGCGCCGATCTGCCGCGCTGGGGAGAAGACGTGACTTTAATGACCAGGAGTAATAAATCGTGATTATTGGACCCTATATTAATGGCTCTGCGGTACTGATTGGTGGCATTGTCGGTGCGCTGCTCAGCTCACGCTTGCCCGAGCGTATCAGAACCTCCATGCCGCTGATTTTCGGCGCAGCCTCGATGTGTATGGGGATTGTGCTGGTGGTGAAAGTCAGCCATATGCCGGTAATGGTGCTGTCGGTGATCCTTGGCGCACTGCTCGGTGAGTTGTGTTATCTCGAAAAAGGCATTGGCAAGCTGGGCAGCAAGGCTCGCGGGCTGGTGGAGATGTTTGTCAGTTCAGGTGCGCAGGATCAGGAATCGCAGGAACAATTTCTGCAAAGCTATGTGGCGATTATCGTGCTGTTTTGCGCCAGCGGCACCGGGATATTCGGTTCAATGCATGAAGGCATGACCGGAGATACCAGCGTCCTGATTGCGAAATCGTTCCTTGATCTGTTCACTGCCGCAATCTTTGCCACCTCACTGGGTTTTGCCGTGGCCGTGGTTGCCGTGCCACAGTTAATTATTCAGTTGCTGCTGGCCTATGGTGCGGTATTTATTTTACCGCTGACCACCCCAGCGATGCAGGCGGATTTCTCAGCGGTAGGCGGTGTATTAATGTTCGCGACTGGCTTCCGTATTTGTGGCATTAAAATCTTCCCGGTGGCAAATATGTTACCTGCGCTGGTTTTAGCCATGCCGATCTCTTCGTTGTGGACCAGTTTCTTTTAATGGAGGAAGGTAAGTCACAGGTTATAAATGGGATGGAAATGTTATAAATCCAGGGGCCGGAAACGGGTGCTTAACTTTCCGGCATCTTAAGCAAGATCGGAATTTATCATGATTAAAAATAAAATTACTTGCGCAATAGCCTTGCTATTGCCATTGGCATCATACGCAGCGGATAACGCAACACAGGGTCTTGAAGTGCTACAGGTGACTTCTCCAGCTGACGATGGCAGCAATGGTACGCTGCGCTGGGCACTGGAAAAGAATAATCAAAATCCTGGTCATTACCGCATCGAATTACACGCCACTAACAACCAGCCACTGATTATTAAACCGAATAAACCCCTGCCGGAAATTAAAGGACCGGTGGAAATTATTAACAGCGATTTCCTCAAAAATGGCAGTTATGTGGCTATCGATGGCTCGGGTTACATTAAAGGCGTCGATCCGCGATCCTGCCCGGGAGCAGTAAGCGGCCAGTATGGTGCGAATGTCCGTACCACCACCATGCCGGGTCTGGTACTGCGTGATACCCATGATGTTACCCTGCAAGGGGTCGAGGTACGTAATTTCTGTATCGGCATCCTGATCAATCGCGCCAAAAATAACGTCATCGAAGATAACCGGATTGTCGGTAACCACGGTGGTGCCGGTATTATGATGACCGGCGATGATGGCAAGGGTAATTCCACCGCAACCACTACCGAACGTAATAAAATTATCCGCAATACCTTTATTAACAACGGCGATGCAATGGAAGCCACTCGTGGCGCTTCATTCAATCTGATTGCGGATAACTTTGTCACCACGGATAGCGTACATAATCAGGAACCGTCGCAGGGCCTGGAAATGTTATGGGGTAATGACAACGAAGTGATTCATAACCACTTTGAAAATTATTCCGATGGCGTCCAGCTGAACTGGGGTAATCGCAACTATATTGCCGACAATACCTTCACCAATCTTTCTTCAGCGGTAACCTTAAGTGGTACAGGCAATGTGGTGGCGGGGAATATTATGACCGGTAACCGCGTGGCCGTGTCTGTTCGCCCGCAGGGTGCGCCGGGTAAAGATGGCAGCTTTGGTATTAACCGTATTACCGGACCCGCCGTAAACCGTATCACTGAAAATATTATGGTCGATAACGGTAAAGAAATTAAACGTTGCTTTGCCGGTGGTAGTTGCCTGCCGGGTTATGCCGGAGCGATTGTCTTTAATGTGCCGGGTCTGGAACATGCGGCATTTATCGGTAATCGTGGTGGTGGTATCAGCGATGACACCAGCAAACTGGAAAAAATCTGCGCAATTGATGGCAACGTTGCCGGTTGTGAACCGACGCCGAACAAAGACCAGCATGCCCCGGCTATTACCCGTGTGGTCCGTAATCAGAACACGCTGACCGTAGACGGCAATGTCAAAGGTGAAGCCAATACGGAATACCGTATTGAGTTCTTCTCCAACAGTAAGCCTGCCATGGATGAAGCTGAGCATTTCCTCGGTTATGAGATGGTGGCGATTAATGCGCAAGGCAATGGCACCATTCATTATCAGACTCCGGTAAACGCTGATTTGCAGGTTGCCAATGTGACCTCGACAGCCACCACCAATGACGGAGCAACCTCCCCATTAAGTAAGCCAGCCCCGATGCAATAACTCTTTCCTGGATAAGCTGCGACATCGCATTACCTGACGGCATTCACCTGAAATTAAAAAAATAATCCGACCGGAAAGAGACGGCAACGCTGCCGTTCTCATCCTGTCAGGTGTGTCATTAGCGAAACAGGAACAACCCATGAACTTGCGTAAAAATGTATTAGCGATTTCTCTGCTGCTGGCCTTGCCGGGCGTGACCAACGCCATCGCTGCCACCAGCGCACCGGCCGCCGCGGTTAGCGTGCGTCACGCAGAGCCGATTGTTATCCGCCAGACTGCGATTGGCGAAGGCATGCCGAAAGTCATTATTCCGACCACGGGTGCGACAGCCGACGAGGTTTTGGCCCAGGCGAAAGCCATCGGTGCCAACCCGGATGCCGATTTGATTGAATACCGTATTGATTACCTGAATTTTGCTACTGACGCCGCCAAAGTTGGCGCGCTGGGCAAACAGGTGGCCGCAGATGTCCAGGGTAAACCGCTAATCCTGACTTTCCGTACCCAATCTGAAGGTGGCGCGAAAGCCATCAGCGATAAGGATTATGGCAAGTTATATCTGGCGCTGATTAAAGATCATTTCATCGATATTCTTGATGTGGAAATGTTCCGCGATCCGGCCGTGATTCATCAGGTGGTGACTGCGGCTCACCAGGCAGGGATCAAAGTGGTGATGTCCAGCCATGACTTCCACAACACGCCATCAACCAGTGAGATCGTATCCCGCCTGCGTAAACAAGACAGCATGGGTGCCGATATCCTGAAAATCGCGGTAATGCCGCATGATTCGGGCGATGTGGTGAAACTGATCGATGCGACTGCGCAGATTCGTAATCAATATTCGCGCAAACCGCTGCTGACCATGTCCATGGGCGGATTGGGTGCCATTTCCCGTTTGTCCGGTGAAGTGTTTGGCGACGACCTGACCTTCGGTATGTTGGGTACGGCTTCAGCGCCGGGCCAGGTTGATGCTGCACAGCTGCATCAGGTACTGAAAACCATCGATGTTGCGCTGAACGGTCATTAATTCCCGCCTGTTAAATACGCCTTCCACGTTAGCCGTGGAAGGCGTTTTCTTTTAGAACTTCACTTTGACCTGCACACCCGCTATCCAGGTATCTTTAATCTCTTTATTCGAGAAGGCACCCGGTTCTTTGATGTACTGCACGCTCGGACGCACGGACAGCCACGGCGTTGCCTGCAAGGTGTAAGTCATTTCAACCAGTTGCTCACCAATATCCAGACCGCTAACCATAGCTGCATCGGCTAACTCGCCTTTGGCGCGCAGGCTATCGACGGCGTTATCACGGCTGTGCTGGTTATACACCGCACGACCATAACCAATCGCAATCGCATCATTCGGGCGTGATTCAAACGGGCCATTCAGCACCAGACCGGCGGAGTACCAGTGACGGAATGGGGAGGTGGCTTCGTCGGTGGTGGTGGCCTGACCAAAAACGTGCAGATTCTGGCTGCGTGAGGACGCGGATTGCCAGACAGTCTGATCCGCCAGCAGGTAAGCCCCCCAGCGTTTATCTGCGCGGCGGTCCGGCTGGTCAATACGCGCGACGTTGGAGCTGTCGTAGTAATAACCTAACTTGTATTGGCCGGGCAGGGCGCTGTTGAAGTTGTAGATCAACTCAATCGGTACGATATAACCGGTGGTGCCTGGTGCGAACGGTTTAAATGCGCGAGATGATTCGCTGTTCTGCTCCGGATTAACGTTAAACACGGCGGTTTGCAGTGCCCAGCTATCATTGAAGGTGTACTTCAGCTCACCCCCCAGATGCGCATTCGGGTAGTTGCCCCAGCCACTGCCACCTGACATGGAAAGCGGGTGGGCGCAGAATCCGGCGTTCATAAAGTTAGTCAGAATCGACAGACCACCAAAATCATTGCCCATCGCCAGCCAACCCAGTTTGTACTGCAATTGCGGGGTAAACAGGGTGTTGGTGTAGCTGAATTCACTCAGACGGGTATATTCCCCACCGTAAACTTCCTGAATCGGCAGACGGTTGCCTACCAGATCGGCAGAGGTGCTGCGCCCACGACGGTCGTTGATGCTGAGCTGGATAGTACCGGCATGGTCAGCATTAAACAGACGATTCAGATCGAAAGTGGCACCGAGGCGAATTTGCTGCGCATAGCGGGTGCCATAAGACTGGCCGCCACTGAGCACACCGGCGGTTTCAGAAACATAATCGCCGGTTAAGTTGACGCCATGTTGCGCCAGGTCGGTGCGTGCACCTCCCCAGTCGCCGGTCATCGTGTCCTGATGGAAAAAGTCGGTTGCCTGTGCGGCAGGCATGGCCAGCGCACAAAGTAATGCCACAGGCAATGGCCTGATTTTAAAACGAATGGTATTCATGATGTATAAATTGTGATTAGTGAAAATGCACCCTTATTGTACCTCCTGGTACGTTCTTCTTCGTCCGCTTATTGACGTTTCATGACAAACCATTTGTTTCTAAATTTTACGTGTCGTCAGCCATGGCTGAGGGTGTTTTGCTGCATGCTGGTCAGTAAAAAATTGGCGATTTTTTCCTCAATTTGGCTGTCGATAGTTCTGAGCCTCAGCAGAGGAATTCCGCTCTCTTGCAGAATGGCCTCTTTTAAAGCATCTCGTTCGCGTTGTTCGGGTGTGTCATGATATCGGCCATCTACTTCCATCACGGCAAAAGGTTGCTTCCCGACACGAAAATAAAAAACAAAATCGCAGCTTGCTCCTTGTAATAAAAATTCCTGCTGGCGTTGATTGAAGCGACCTGCGGAATTTGTCAGAAGTTGCCTCAGCAGGATCTGCCTGTGGCAAACAATGGTGCGGAAAGTTGCTTGCTTAAGCACATCTTTTATTAATCGCATGGCAATTTGTTCTGAACGATATACAGAATCCTCTTTATTGAGTCTCGCATTCAGATTTTCTAAAGACTGATCATACTCTTCATAGAGTAAATCGAAAGCGCTGATGACCGGACTGTAATATATCTCCTGATTATCGGCATAATAGGTCATATAGCGAACCAGTGCGGCGATGTGTTTATTATTTCCCGCGAAGACATTCTCTCCGGTGACTAAGGTAAACTGCTTTTGCGCTCGTGAGACCGCGACATTGATTAAATGCGGATCGTCAACAAAATCGAGTGCTCGAGCATCAGCTTTTTTATCTATGACGGTGGAGAAAACGATCTGTTCACACTCTCGCCCCTGAAATTTGTGTACCGTCGAATTAATAAATTCTGCGGGCAGGATGCGTTCGGACAGTGAGACCTGTGCATTATAAGGGGAGATAAAACCGCGGTTTGCAGCGTTGGTACTTTCCAGCGTCATGAATGATTCCAGCTCGCGCAGGTTGCTATTGTATCGTTCATGATTTCCCTTTGCGGTAACGATCAGCGAGAGCGCTGCTTCGCCCTGATCCCGGGTCATGACAACGAGTTGATTGTCATAAAATTGCTTATTGCAGAAATGAATAATTTTGGGATGGCAGCGATAGTGCTCTTTTAATAATGTCACAGGCAACGCTTTGCCATACAAACTGAAAAGCGAGTCCAGTAAGCTTTTGCTGCCGCAATCATAATGGGGTGCCGGAGCGAGGATATTGGTCTGTTCAGGGATATGGGGGAGTTGTTTGCGGTCGCCAACGACAATGACATTTCGCGCACAGGCGAAGGCCAGAATGCCCGGAATGATATCTTGCTGCGATGCTTCATCAATAATGACGTAATCAAGTAAGGTGCCGGGAGCCAGAGAATTGATAATGGAATGTGTGCTGCTGCCAATAACAGGATAGCGTTTGACAAAATCGGCGAACTTACGGCGGTAGTTTTCCTGTGAAAAATCAGCATCTGTTCCGATTGCCTGGGCCAGATGCTGGCGTATCAACACCATTGAATCTGATGTCACGCGTTGCATCAGGTCTGCTACATTGTGAGCTTTCAGGATGTGCTCTTTTTCAGCCAGCTCATCCAGTGCCTGCTGTAAACGCGTGGCATAATACTGGAGCTGGAGAGCAAAAAAGAAGCGCTGCCGTTTTGAAGAGGTATTGAGTGCGGTTGTTTTGATAATACCGAATCTAAACAACAATGTAAGTCGACTGCGCCAGCGAAGCCTGTCTTCCGTAACTGTGCGTAAAAAAGCCATCAGGTCGGTAATTTTCTCTTTCTTTAAACCGTAGTGATTTACTTCCGGCAGGCTATCGAAGTTTTGCGTCTCGACCCACTGGCTGAGATACTTCTTTTCGATGCTGATTTCGTCAATCTCTGCACGCAGTCGTGCAGCGTCATTTTGTGCCCGTAAATATTTTTTAAGGTGTATTGTCTGCTCATTCAGCGTCGCTTTGTCCAAAGCTTGCGCGGCAGGAATGTTCGGCCTGAAAGACGGTGTGTCGAAAAATTGTTGACGGTTTTCCATACTGCCTAACCTGGCCACAACATAATCCAGGTTCGCTTTGGCCAGCTTTTCATACACGTTATCAACGGCAGTATTGTTATTCGAGACCACTGCAACATTCCCACCGCGCAACAGAATATTCGCGAGGATATTGAGGATGGTTTGTGTTTTTCCGGTTCCCGGCGGCCCTTCTATGACAGATATCTGCGAACTAAAGGCGGTTTCAACTGCCTGCATCTGGCTTTCGTTCAAACCAAAAGGATAAATAAAACTATCCGGTGCGCGACGAGACGCATTTTTACCGTGACAGTAGGCCTCCAGAGCGGTATCGGGATGGGCGATGATCTTGTCTAATTGTTTAACCGTGTTTTCTGCGATGCTCTCTTTACCGGGGCCAGCTTGTCGCAAGCGCTGCTCAGCCACGTGGCGAAAATAGTTAAAAATATTCCCTTTTTTTAACGATGTCTCATTAGCAAACTCGACTTCACCATATCGATAGACCAGGTTTGGGCTGAACCGGCATAGCTTATCAGCACATATTTATTGCCAACGATTTGCGCACTCTCAATACGCTTTGCGGTTGGCTGACCTTGTTTGATCAATATTGTGCCATTAACGCGGGTCGTAGGTTCAACCTGACAGGCACTGAATGGACGGATATATTTTTTCCCGGAAGGAAAATGGCATGCCAGTTGAATGCAACCTTCTTTATCAGAATAGAGCGTCCAGTCGACTATTTTGGCAGTTTTGTCTTCTCCATCAACGACGACGGTGACCATTTCTCAGCTCCATGAGTTTCGCGAAAAGCAAACCACTATACTCGCCAGAGCGAATGGGGTGAAGTCAGGTTCGGACGGTGGAATGAAAAAGCAAAAAGCCCGCTCAGATTTCCCTGAGCGGGCTTCTCTAAATATGGCTCCTCTGACTGGACTCGAACCAGTGACATACGGATTAACAGTCCGCCGTTCTACCGACTGAACTACAGAGGAATCGGTGTTGATGGCGCGCATATTAATGGCCACTGGCAGATGTGTCAACAGCTAAAAACACATTTGTATTCAACTGGCTAGCATTAATACAAAGCGATCACGCTTTAAGCAGATTCCGGTGGGGCGGGGTTTAATCGCGCCAGCGGATCCTGGTGGTAGAACTGTTGCAGATGGTGGTACATCGCGGGAAAGCGGTTTGCCAGCAGATCCGGAGCACTGAAGAAATACTCGGACAGCACGGCAAAGCACTCGGCGGCATCGCTGGCAGCGTAGGGATCGATAGTGGCGGCCTGCTCGCCGACCAGATCCACCTCCGATTCGATTTGCTCCATCGCGTGTAATAAATCTTTTTCCCAAGTGGCGACATCGCGCAGCGCAATCGCCGGGATACCGCTGGTATAACCGCTGCCGCGCGCATCCAGCTTATGCGCCACTTCGTGAATCACCAGGTTGTAGCCGGAGAGATCGAAAGAGTCCTGTATATCCAGCGCGTTTAACACCACCGGACCCTGAGTCCAGCTCTGACCGGCGTGCACGGCAGCTGCCTGATGCACCAGACCGCTTTCATCCTGCCAGTGGTCATTAACATTGAAGGGTTCAGGGTAGATAAGGATTTCATGGAAGCCGTCGAGCCATTCCAGACCCAGTTTTAACACCGGCAGGCAAAACAATAACGCCAGTCGCGCGGTGCGCAGCTCATCCAGTTGCAACCCTTGGAGTGGAGTCATCTTTTTCTGTTGCAGGAAGCGCTGGGCCAGGGCGATCAAGGCCTGGTGCTCATCCTCCTCCAGCAGAGAGAAGATAGGCTGCGCCAGCGCCTGTTGCCACGGGAGCGCTGCAACGGAAGATTCAACCTGCGCATGCCACGGCCATTTGAACATTGCATCACTCACTCTTCAGGGCGGAAGACGGTATCGTCGCGCGGTGCAGAGAAAATTACCAGCGCGGATTCAAAGCTGTCTATTCAACCTGTTAGCGAGGATTTTGTCTGTGACTGGGATTACAAAGGTGAGAGTTTTCCTCTCCCGCAGGCGGGAGAGGAGGGAGGATTTATTCACGTTCAACGCGCTGGAAGGCGATCACCCAGACCCAGGGGTTAACTTCCCAACTGGTGGCACCGTATTGCTTTTGCCAGGCCTTACGGTAGGCCTCTTTTGGTGATTCAGCATTCATATTCATGGTGAAGAAGTTATTCAGGAAATGCGAGTCAGTCTGGACGCCTTCTGCCATGATGTCGTCTTCGCTGATGTCCTGAATCTTCTCCGCGCGCACTGAGGTAATTTCCAGGTCGATGCGGCTGGCCCAGCGCGGCATATGGATGGCAGTCTGCCAGCCAAACTGCTCAGCGTCCTGCATGTTTTCATCCAGTTGCCCCAGTTCATTGCTGTCGGCACGATACTGGCAGAACGACGGAAAGCGGAACGGTATCGGGTCACGTTCGTATTCGGTGAGTTGACCTTCGGGAACAATCGGCCCACGCCAGGTCTCGCGTACCCACAGACGATCACCGGGTTTACCATAGGGGCAGTGATAACTGATATCAGCCATCGACATCAGTTTGTAGCCATGCAGATGGTTCGCGCTGACGTCAAATGCGTGCACGCCTTCGTGATGATCCTGACCCGGACCAAATGCCTGAGTCTTCATAATGCGCCGGGTCTGTGTTTGCTGGCCAACCAACAGGGCGCGTACCCGCTGTTCGGAAAAAAGAATCGGCCGTTCTTTCATGATTTACCTCTTGTTATGTCACGAACCCGGAGAATCTGCTGCCTCATTCGCGTCTGCGGATGTGCAGAATTAGCATAATGGGTTTAAATAAATTTGCTTAATAATTTGTCGCCTTATAGTCAGGCCATCCGTGTGTTTTCAGTTTTAAAAATGGCTCATAAGCAAAAAGCATGCTTAGTTGGCTTAGACGGAAAAACAGAATCACATTTTTCTCAGATACAGTACGTTATAACGGACAAAATGGGAACTCTTTCAGAATATGCCGTGGCTGATCGGTTGACCGAAACGTTTTTAAGTAGCGGGTTAAACCAGAATAATTGATTAACACACTATATCTGTATGCCTTTAAAACATTATGGCTGCTAAACAGAGTCGTTTAACTGAAACGAGGATGAGGAAATACCGAAAACGCCTGTGGCGCTGGGAAAGCGGAGTTAACAGCGCTATAACAGGATCAGGATCTCATTTTTTCCTCATGGCTTATGCAGGAGGGGTGTAAAGATAGTGTCATCAACGGGCCGCTATGATGTCCGCAGGAGTAGCACCCTGAGCCTGGCGGTGCTTTATAACAGCAATAACAGGAGAAGCACGATGTCGCTAACTGGTTGGCAAACACGATTCGAAAACTGGCTGCAGCAGAACTGGCTGCATGATGATAAAGCCCATGATATCGCCCACCTGCGCCGCGTCTGGATGAGCGCATCGCGCATTATGCAGCAGAGTGATGCTGATCCGCTGGTGGTGCTCACCGCCTGCTACTTCCATGATGTGGTCAACCTGCCGAAAAACCACCCGGAACGCCATCTGGCCTCGACCTACGCCGCAGAAGAGACGCGTCGTATTTTGCAGCAGGACTTCCCTGATTTTCCCGCCGACCATCTTGATGCTGTAGCCCATGCGGTACAGGCGCACAGCTTTAGCGCTGGCATCGCTCCTCATACGCTGGAAGCGAAGATTGTGCAGGATGCGGACCGGCTGGAATCTCTCGGGGCGATTGGACTGGCGCGCGTGTTTTATACCGCAGGAGCGTTGGGCCGTCCGCTGTTTGATAGCGATGATCCGTTGGGGAAAGACCGCGAATTGAATGACGTGCAGTGGACGCTGGATCACTTTCAGAAGAAGCTGCTGCGCCTGCCGGAAACCATGCAAACTGAGGCCGGACGACAACTGGCAGAATACAATGCTGACTTCCTGGTACGTTACATGGCCAAACTCTGTGCCGAGCTGCAGGGCAACCTGACTTCCATTGATGAATCGGTATTAAGAGATTTCAGCCCTATACAGGTTTAATATTAAATTTTTATGACAGCCTGTTAACTTTCGGCATCTTCCGCTACGTTGATGAAAATCAAAAAGGAGTAACAAGATGACCGAGACCGTTAACTTAACCATTAAAATTGATCCTGCGCTGAAAGAACACATCAAACAGCTGGCTCTGGACAACCAGATCTCCATGAGCCAGGAGATTGTTAATCGTTTGCAGGCGAGCTTACTGGCACCGGCTCAGGACGCGGTTGATAATCAGGACACAGAAGAAGCACCGACTGAACAGCTGAGTACCGCTGAACTGAAACAGATCCGCGCGCTGCTGAAGAAGCAGGGCAAGAAGAAAAAATAAGAATAAACCCGTCGCTTGACGGGTTTTTCTTTTTGGAAATTTAAGCGGCTTCGACGCGAAACTGCTGAGCGCGCTGCGCCAGGCGGTCTGAGAGATCACGCAACTGCGCAGCGGCGACCACCTGCTGCGCATTGAGCGTTTCGTTTTGCTGGAGCTGCTCGCTCATCGCCACCACTTCCTGGGCAATCGTGCTGACCCGGCGGCTCTGGGCGGTGGTATTGGTTTGCAGATCATCCAGCTGTTGTACCACACCCGAAACCGCGTGGCTTATTTGCGCAAACAGCGTTTCCAGCGTTTTCACTTTATCGAAGCCGTCGCTGACGTGCTGACGCGTATGCTGAATCAGACCATCAATCTGCCGTGTAGACTGGCCGCTTTGCTGCGACAACAACCCAATCTCTTTCGCCACGACCGAGAAACTGCGGCCATACACTCCGGCATGCGCCGATTCAATGGCGGCATTCAGTGCCAGTAACCGGGTTTGCAGCGACAGATTATCCAGCATATCGACAATCCCGGCGATATCGCCCGACGCGCTGACGATCTGCTGCATCTGATGTTCCATGTTATCCACTTCCCGCGCGCAGTTACGCATTAACGTATCGGCGGATTGGGCTTCCTGGGTGGCCTGCTGCGAGAAACGCGCGCCGTTTTCCACTTCTTCGGATACCCGATGCAGACGCTGTGACAGGTGATGGAAACTGGCGTTTTGTGCCTGATGTTGCTGCATCACCTGTTCGTTATGCTGTTGCATATGTTCGGCACCGGCCGCGACACTCGCCGCCACGGTGTTGATATCGCTCACGATCAGCTGCAACCCCTGGCGCATGGTATCTATTGACTGAAATAACTGGCGTGTTTCCAGCGACTGGCGGCCTGCTAAGGTTTGGCTGGCAAGCAGGTCGCCGGTGGCGATTTGTGCCAGCTGGGCATTGGCACGCCGCAGCGGCTGTAAGACACCGCGAATCAGCAGCGTCGCCGTCAGTAACAGCAGTACCATCAGCAGCGCACTGACCAGCAAAGACAAATCACGGCTATGTTTCAGGGTGCTGAGGGTACTCTGATTCACGCTGCTGAGCTGATGGTTGGCCTGTTCAATTTCACTGAACCAGGCATCGTTGAATTGCTGCTGAAATGCCTGCATCGGCACCATAAAGAAGGCATTGATATCATTGGCGCTGAGACCTTTTAGCTGCTCCTGCAACCCGCCAGCCAGCATGACAAAACTCTGCGCCAGCGGGCTATCGGCGGCGGCATGATATTGCGTAAACAGCTGTTGTGCCTGGTTCAACGAATCCTGAGCGGCAGCGGCAAGGCTTTTCCAGCTATCCACTGAGCCGCTTTGCTGATCCTGCATCAGATAAATGCCCGCACCGTGGCTGTTATCGCTGGCGGTGAGTAACTCAATACGGGCTTTATCCAGCAGGGCCAGTCTATCCCGGAGCAGGCTGGCCTGTTGCAGCGAGGTTTGGGTCTGATTCACTTTACTGTTAAGCAGCACCACGCCTGCCGATTGCAGCAGGCAAAACAGCACCATAAACAGCAAAAACTGGCTGCGCAGGCTGGTGAGCCACAAAGGTATGCGCAGGGAAAACCGGGCGCGCAAGCGCGCTGGCAGAGAGATAACGGAAAGGAGTGACATCAAACGCCCCCAAAAAATAAAAAGCAGTATTGGCAGGGCGTGTGACAGTTTGGTGATAGGGGAGTGACCGCCAGGGAAAACAGCAGAACACTCGTCCCTAAAGGAAATACTGGACCGAAATCACTCGTTGTTGCGGGTGTATTGTTCGATCAATGGCAGCAGCAATTGCGCGACAGCAGCAAATACCGGCACCACCACCGAGTTGCCAAACTGTTTATAGGCTTGTGTGTCTGATACCGGAATGCGGAAACGTGCTTCACCGGGCGCTTCAAATCCCATCAGGCGTGCGCATTCCCGTGGTGTTAAACGGCGCGGACGACGTGCCATATTCCCGGCGTGCTGAAAGTTCTGCTCGCCGAGGGCGCTATCCCAGCCGCGATCGATGAGAATCTCCGAGCCATCTTTGTAATAACGCGCCGACAGAGTACGTACACACACCGCCGGATTGCGCGGATCGTTCAGGCCGAAACCGAAGCCATTACCTTTGGCTTTATGTTTTTTCGCGTACTGATAGAGATAGTTCCACAGTACCGGGGAGAGGGTGTATTTGGCATCGGGCTGCGGTTCCAGCAGGCTGCTCAGGGCGGGGACTTTTTTCGGGTAAAGTGAGGAGAGTGTCCGCAGGGAAAAACCGGCACTGAGTCCGAGATCACGTCGGATACCCACCAGCACGATGCGCTCGCGGTGCTGTGGCAGGAAATGGCGTGCATCAACCACTTTGGCATCGGGGAGCCCGGCATCATCCGCATCGGCCACATCGTAGCCCAGCTCATCGAGGGTCGCCATGATGATGGCAAAAGTGCGGCCTTTATCGTGGCTCTTGAGGTTTTTGACATTTTCCAGCACAAAGAACGGTGGTTTTTTCGCGGCCAGAATACGTGCCACGTCGAAGAATAAGGTGCCCTGTGCTTCGCATTCAAAACCATGCGCCCGTCCCATCGCGTTCTTTTTACTCACGCCTGCCAGTGAGAACGGCTGGCAGGGGAAACCGGCCAGCAGTACCTGATGATCAGGGATGGTGCTGGCGATGTGCTGATAGATCTCCTGCTCATCGCTCAGGCCCGCCGGTTGTGTCACCTGACGGATATCACTGTTAAAACGATGAGTCTGGGGATCGCAATAGTGGTTCGCCTTATAGGTGCGCACCGCTTCTTTATTCCATTCACTGGTGAAGACGCACTGGCCGCCAATCTGCTCAAACCCCCGGCGAATGCCGCCAATACCGGCGAACAGGTCGATAAACTGGAAGGCGGGAGCAGCGTAATGTGCGGGCCGGGTGGGTAACAAGGCCCGCAGGCTGGTCATTTCCGCGCTGCTTAGCGCCGGAGCCGCGATCTTCCCCTGACGTATGCGGTTGAGGCGCTGCACATTCCAGTCGCGACCACCGGCGTCGCTAAGCGTGATGACCAGATCGCGCGCGGCATAAATGGCCAGCACCTGTTGCAGCAGGATGCTGGCTTCATCAACGGTGGAAACAGTGAGCGGGGAGGGTGAGGCAGTCGCGGCAGTCTCTTCGGCGTGCATGCGTTTTTCCTTAACAGTGAAGCGACTATGCTATCACTCATCACGCCACGAAGAAATTGGCCCGCTGTGCCTGCCTTCAATCCCATCACTGCGCATCCCGCTTTCGCTTTTGCCCCAAACCGCTAAAGTTGAAGGAGCCACAAGAAGAAGGAAACGTTATGGCCGACGTCCATTCCCGCGATGTACGCAGCAAGAATATGCGCGCGATTCGTAATCAGGATACTGAGATTGAACAGCGTATCGCCTTGATATTAAAAGACCGTGGTTTTATCTATCGGGTGCAGGATAAAGCATTAGCGGGCCGTCCTGACTTTGTTGTGCCTGCCCAGCAGGCGATTATTTTTGTTCATGGCTGCTTCTGGCATCGCCATCACTGCTACCTGTTCAAAATGCCTGCCACACGCACCGAATTCTGGAGCGGAAAAATTAACAGTAATGTTGAACGCGACAGGCGTTATGTCCGGCAACTACAGGAGAGCGGCTGGAAGGTGCTGATCATCTGGGAATGCGCACTGCGCGGTAAGCTGCGTCTGGATGATAACGCGCTGATCGAACGGCTGGAGGAGTGGTTATTGGCCGCCAGCCACAGCGGTGAAATTGATCATGCTGGTTTGCATCATTATCGGGGTGAATAAGGGTGATTGTTGCTTTTATACGCCATAACGGTTTAGATCTCCCCTTTCTCTGGGACGCGGAACATAGCCATGAGCAGCATAAAACTGACGGTCAAACGCCTGTACCAACTTCGTGACGAACGGATGGTCGACACCCGAGCCACTGCACGTATCTATCTGGGCGATACGCTGGTGGCAACCGAAGAGATTACCGGTATGACAGAAAGTCCGGTGAGCAAGTATGTGCATGCGGGTGATGTGGCAGGGCAACCGTTACGCGTCGAGTGGGATTGTGCGGGCATCGCCGATATGTCGGTGACGATGATTGAGCGTTGCCCCTGTTGTCAGGATCACGAACCGGAATAAGGATAATATTTTGGCAGGAACCAGCTTACTGACGCTTCTGGACGATATTGCAACGTTGCTTGATGACATCTCGGTCATGGGCAAAGTGGCCGCAAAAAAAACCGCAGGTGTTTTGGGGGATGACCTCTCACTCAATGCGCAACAGGTGACAGGCGTAAAAGCCAATCGCGAATTGCCGGTGGTGTGGAGTGTTGCGAAAGGCTCGTTTATCAACAAATTGATTCTGGTGCCGCTGGCGCTGGTGATCTCCGCATTTATCCCCTGGCTGATTACGCCGCTGCTGATGCTGGGCGGCGCGTATCTCTGCTATGAGGGGGTGGAGAAAGTGCTGCACAGCCTGAATCATGATAAAGCAGAAAAAAGCCCGGAGGCGCGGCAGCAGCGGCTTGAGCAGCTGGCGCAGCAGGACCCGCGGGAATTTGAGAAGAATAAAGTGAAAGGTGCGGTGCGTACCGATTTTATTCTTTCCGCTGAGATCGTAGCCATTACGCTCGGTATCGTCTCAGAGGCGCCATTGCTGAATCAGGTGCTGATTCTGGCGGGCATCGCGATTCTGGTCACCGTCGGCGTCTACGGTATCGTGGCGGTAATTGTGAAAATCGACGACCTCGGTTACTGGCTGCGGGAAAAATCCTCCACGCTGGCGCAGGCGGTCGGCGGGCTGTTGCTGGCGGCGGCACCCATCCTGATGAAAATTCTGTCGGTGGTTGGCACGGTGGCGATGTTTTTGGTCGGGGGTGGCATTGTGGTGCATGGTATTACCCCGCTGCATCATGCCATTACCGAGTACAGCAGCGGATTTGGTGCGCTGATCTCGGTACTGCTGAGTAACGGCGCCAATCTGGTGCTGGGATTCCTGATTGGGTCGATCGTGCTATTAGTGGTGAATCTGGTTGCCAAATTGCGTGGATAATCGTTATAAAGCGCAGGAAATTTTTAATCACGGGTCAGGAGAACGATGATGAACGACGATATGTTTGAATTCGATATCGATGCACAGCTGGAACAGGCTGAGGCAAAAGCGGCTGAAAAAGCCAGCGAAGTGCCGACCGATCTGAGCGACGAAGCCGATTGCGAAGGCTGTAAAATCTGATTTTCCCACCCGGGAAACGATTTCAAAGCGGATAATAATTTTTATCCGCTTTTTTTATTTTCCGCATTTTTAACTGCTTATTCCTAAATTGCAGTTGTAATCACAAACTCTTATAGGCAAAAACATCCCCCACCTGCTATACCTGATGAGGTTCATTCAACGGTAGAAGGGAGGGCGCGTAATGACCTTTGCGATCAGTGACGAAGTTCAGCATAAACAGGGCGGACCCACTATGGTGGTGACCGGCTATGCCAGCGGAATGGTAGAGTGTCGTTGGTATGATGGCTATAGCGTGCGCCGTGAGGCTTTCCATAGTGACGAACTCTGTCACTCATCCGCAGCGCGTCAACTGGCCAGCTAACCCGCCTCCGGGACGGCTTTTTGTCGTCCCGTGTTATTTCCCCTGTCTTCCTGCCTGTACCATTATTCTCCCGCTGACTACACTGTTTTAATTCACCTTTTCCGGAGCATGGTCGCTGATGGCACAAACGCCACTTCCCCGGCAGTCGGAACATCCTTTTCTGCGCGTTCATCTTTGCTTTCTGGCCGTGTTTCTCTTTTCAGCCTTGCTCACGGTGCATGAGGCGCTGGAGCTCAAGGCCAATTATGAAGAACGGCAGCGCGCGCAATTGGCGGAAATCCAGAAAAGCCTGGACAGTCAGTTCCAGGAAAGTGTGGATGGCCTGGTTTATTACGAAAAAATGCTCAACTACGCGCTGGCACATCCGCTTGACTCTGATAATGCCCGTGAAGCGGTAAAGCGGTTTGAACTGCTGCGCCGGGAACCGCAATGGCAATTGCAGCTGGAAAGCCCACGCAGCATGCCACTCAATGGCGTCAGTGATGACTGGCTGGCGCACGACCCATTATTACAGCGTGATCCAACGCGTATCAGCCAGGAACTGCGTGCGGCGCTGGAATTCAGTTTTATTATGCAGTTCAGCGATCCCGATCAGGATTTTCACTCACGCTTCTGGTACATCTCGCGCGCCGGATTTTTTATCAGCTCGCGTCCACCACAAAGCTTCCAGGAGCTGGCAGAAAGTTATGCCACCATGGTGCAGCGCAGCTACTTTCGCAGCCAGCAACCGCAGAAAAATGCCAACTCGCGCCTGCGCTGGACCACCGCTTACCAGGGGCTGTTTAATGAAGGTCTGATGCTTACCGTATCCGCACCGATTATCAGCAATGGCTACTGGTACGGTGTCTTGTCGATGGATTTTACCCAGCAACGCATCCGTGAATTGATGGTGGAAATGCGCCATACCTTACTCCAGGGCAAACTGATCATGATGGATCGCAGCATGAACGAGGTGGCACGCCTCTATGCACCGGATGATGAACCGCTGGCACCCCAGGAGCTGCAGCAGTTAAAAGTGCTGATGGAGCAGCAGCCCAGCGGTATCCTGCGCCTCGGGACGCAGTTTGCCAGCTGGAGCAGGCTAAAGAATGTTGATGCCTATATCGTCAATGTACAGAGCCTGAAGCAGGGGATGCAGCAGGAGCTGGGGCGCGTCTCTCTCTTCCTGTTTGGCATGTGGATGTTGTTTGTTCTGCTGCTGGTGGTGGCGCATCAGGTCATTTTCCGCCTGGTAAGGCGTATGGACGATCTCTCTGAACGCCTCACCTGGCGAGCCAACTATGACGGCTTAACCCGTCTGCTTAATCGTAGCGCCTTCTTTGAACAGTTCGTCGCGCAGGCGGCGCATTGTCAGCAGCTGGGACAGCCGATTGCGGTGATTCAGTTAGATGTCGATCACTTCAAAAAAGTGAATGACACCTGGGGGCATCACGCGGGCGATCAGGCACTGATTCGGGTGGCCAGCGTCATCAGCCATACGCTGCGTAAATATGATGTTGCGGGCCGTATCGGTGGCGAGGAGTTCTGTATTGTGTTGCCGGAAACCACGCTTATGGAAGCCGCTGCGGTGGCAGAACGTATCCGGTCGCGGCTGGCGGCAAAAACCATCCTGGTTAATGCCAGCACCACTTTCAATATCACGTTATCCGCCGGGGTTACCAGCAGCGAGGAGCAGGGCGATTATCACGGCGAAAGCCTGCAGGCCAAAGCGGACAGCAGGCTCTATCTGGCGAAAACCAGCGGGCGTAATCGCGTGTGCAGTGAGGATTAGACTTTGCCGTCGTTATCTTCTTCCACCGCCTGATAAATCCGTTGCAGGATATCCGGGAAGGCAGATTGCACGCGGCTCCAGCTGGGAATAAAGGGTTTATCATTCGGGCGTTCAATAAACGCCTGACCGGCGTCGAGAATCGCCTGGGTGAACATTTCCACCGCCGCTTCTTCGATATGCTGGTCAAACTTCAGGCCGTTCATGGTGGCTTCGTGGTTGTAGATTTCCATCATATCCAGCGCATTGCGGTAGTAGGTGGCTTTCAGCACCCGGAACGAATCGCTGGTCAGCGGGACACCCATCGTCGCCAGCTTACGCAGCAGCGACTGCACAATGTCGTTACTCATGCGTTTCAATCCACCGGTACCGTCCTCTTCCGACAGCGGCTGATGCTTATGATCGTAGTTGTCGGCGATCTCTACCTGGCAGCTCTGGCGAGTGGTGTAGTTGCGATAAATCTCCGACAGCACCCCAATTTCCAGACCCCAGTCACCGGGAATTTTGATGTTATTCAGCACATGGGTGCGCATGGCAAATTCGCCAGACAGGGGATAGCGGAAACTGGCGAGGTAATCGAGATACTCCGAATGGCCGTAGACTTTTTGTAATGAACGCAGCAACGGGCCGACCAGCAAACGCCCAACACGACCATTCAGTTTGCCGCCTGCGACGCGCGCGTAAAAACCTTTGCAGAACTCATACTGAAAAGCCGGGTTAGCCAGCGGATAGAGCAAACGCGCCAGCATACTGCGTTCATAGGTGACGATATCGCAGTCATGCAGGGCGACACAGCTGGTGCGGTCAGAGGCCAGGGTGTAGCCGGTGCAGAACCACACGTTGCGGCCTTTGCCTGGCTGGCTGGGGGATAAACCTTCTTTGTCCAGCTCGGCGTCCAGCGCCTTCAGCCGTGGTCCGTCATTCCATAAAATACGGTGACGTTGCGGCAGGCGGGAGAAGAAGTCGCGGGCAAACAGAAACTGATCGCGGTCAGCACGATCGAGACCAATGACGATTTCATCGAGGTAGGGGACTTTCGCCAGTTCGTTAACGATATTATCCAGCGCCGGGCCTTCCAGTTCGGAAAACAACGACGGTAAAATCAGCCCCATTTTGCGTTTGCGCGCAAAGCGCACCATCTCTTTTTCCAGCGATTCAACGCTGCGGTGGGTGAGATTATGAAAGTTGGTTATCACGCCATTCTGGTAAAAATCACTCATCGCCTCATCCTTCTGATTAGCTGTGCGGCCCGTTAATCGGGTTGGGCAAGAAAATAATCCAGACCTTCACGCCAGCCCTGTGGACCAACATGTGCGGTGTGGTAGACGTTTTCATCATCATCGCGTTGCAGGATGACGGGCGTTTTACTGAAACCCTTAATCACCACGGCATAATCGACGCGTTCCAGCATCGGTGCATCATTGGGACCATCGCCGAGGCCAAGGGTGATGCGCGTCTGGCCTTCCTGCCGGGCAAGATGTTGTTGCAGCCGTTGCAACGCGATGCCTTTCCCGCTGCCCTGTGGCATGACATGCCAGAAACGCCCGCCCTGGGTTAACGCCAGACCCAGCAGTGCCAGTGCCGCGCGGAATTCTTCAAGACGCGTGGGTTCATCGCGCCATAGCAGCACTTCGGATGCCTCACGTAACCGGCTCTGACGCGCTTCGGCCGGTGTCAGCCCGGTGAATTTCGCCACCTCCATATCACTGAAGTCGTGAAAGCCGGTGAAATGAAATCTTTCCTGCAAGGTTTTTAGCTGCTGGCAGAGATCAAGATAGTCGCGGCCGGGATCTTCGGGCAGGGTTTGCTCACCCCCCCAGGCGATACGTGCACCGTTTTCGGCAATAAAGGGTGCGCCAGCAATGCCGAGTCTCTTCTGTAGCGGAATGATTTCGGCAGCGGTTTTGCTGGAACAAATCACCAGCGGGATTTGATGTTGTTTCAGGCGCGTCAGCCATTCGCTGGCGGCATCCCAGCGATAATCGTGATGGTCCAGCAGCGAACCATCGAGGTCTGTGACAATCAATAGCGGTTGGTCAAGGCTGACCATCATCACACTCCTTACCCCCTCGGGCATGCGTAAAGCGAGGAATTATCAATATAATAGCGTAATCGCGATCACAGTTTTTCGCCTGTCAGCGTGAAGCTGCTCTGAGATAAATCCGAAAACGCTGTGATAGCAGCATTGTGCATGCCGGAAGATTGTGCAGAAAAAAGACAGCAAACGCGCGGTGTTTTCGGTAACAACCTGCGTAACCAAGGCGCATGGCGTTGCCTCTCCAGTAAGTGCTGGCACTTGTCTTATTCAGACCACAGCGTAATCTGGCTGCTGTGTTAGAGATTTTCCTGGTGTAACGAATTTAGCGCTTTATCTTTACCCGGCCATCCCGCCGGGTATTTTTTTGCCGTCAAGGTTAGCGGTTGACTTCGGTGATGGTGTAATCGCGGATATCCAGTTCAAAGGCTTCCGCCAGTTCGGTATAGGAGTCGTAAGATTCACCATCCACTCTGACGCGGTGTGCGTGCTCGGCTTCCATATACTCTTTCACCTCACCCGAGGTTTTTTCCTGAATTGCCTGAAGCAACGCCTCAACATCGATATTCACTTCACGCTGAACGTTATCGCTGTACTCTTTTGCAGTTGCCATCATCAGCCTCCTGAAAGGCGCAAGGGGTCTTAAAACAGTATAGACGGCAGAGGGAAATGGGCAGGTGGCTGAGTGACAGGCAAAAAAAAGCCCGCGCTGCGCGGGCAAAAATCCTTGTTACTTTTAGGTTGACTGCGCCTTTGGGGTTGGTGCAGTGCTGAAAATTCTACGCGGTGCGGGCGTCAAAAGTCTCGCCGCTAATCGTTAAGAAAGTGAAAATCCCTTGCCGGGCGTAGCGTTAGTCAGCCTGATGTGCGAATCATCTGATGCTGATCATGATCACACAGTCGTTCATTTCTTCCGTTACACTGTGTCCGAGGCACTATTTCTGGAGAGTAATCAATGAAGGTCAATGACCGCGTGACGGTAAAGACAGACGGCGGTCCACGCCGTAGCGGGACAATCCTGGCGGTGGAACCCTTTAATGAAGGGGTGATGTATCTGGTGGCGCTGGAGGATTATCCGCTGGGTATCTGGTTCTTTAATGAAAGCGATCATGCGGAAGGGATATTTGTCGAACCCTTCGCAGAGGAATAACAGAGTTTCACCCGTAGCGGCGCGATTAATCGCGCGTTTTTTTCGGCCAGGCGCACGGCCTTGCGCGATAAATCGCGCCGCTACCCAATATCGCACTGGGTTGTAGCGGCGCAATTTATTGCGCGGGGTTTATCGGTACCGCTGCGGTCTGCCACGAATTAAAACGTTTCCCAGTTATCATTACTGGTTGCTGCCAGCACCGGACGCGGGCTAAACGTCTTCGGCAGCGCTGGCGCAGAGGATGTGGACACCAGCAATCCCGGACTGTCATTTAAACGGAATGCCGCCACTGCCTGCGTCAGTTTGCCGGCCTGATCTTCCAGTGATGCTGCTGCCGACGAGGCTTCCTCAACCAGCGAGGCATTCTGCTGCGTCACGTTATCCATCTCAGTCACAGCCAGACTCACCTGCTGAATGCCACGGCTCTGCTCATCTGAGGCGGCGGCGATTTCCGCCATAATATCGGTCACCCGACGTACCGCCTCAACAATCTCGCTCATGGTGGCTCCTGCTGCGCCAACCTGACTGGAGCCATTGCTGATCAGATCAACCGACTCGCCAATCAGCGACTCAATCTCTTTCGCCGCCTGGGCGCTGCGCTGTGCCAGACTACGCACTTCACTGGCAACCACGGCAAAACCGCGCCCCTGCTCACCGGCACGCGCGGCTTCAACCGCAGCGTTCAGCGCCAGAATATTGGTCTGGAAGGCGATGCTGTTGATCACATTGGTAATCTCAGCAATTTTCTTCGAGCTGCCGGAAATGTTATTCATGGTTTTCACCACGCCATTGACCAGCTCACCACCACTACGCGCTTTACCGGAAGCATCCGCAGCCAGCTGGCTGGCATGATGGGCGTTTTCCGCGTTTTGTTTCACCGTGGCTGTCAGCTGTTCCATGCTGGCCGCCGTTTGCTCCAGCGCAGAAGCCTGTTCTTCGGTACGCGAAGAGAGGTCGGTATTGCCGGCAGAGATCTCACTGGAACCCTGATAAATCGCCACCGCGCCTTCACGCACCGTGCCTACGGTACGTACCAGCGAAGCCTGCATCAGTTGCAAATTATGCAGCAGGCTACCAATTTCGCTGCGGCCCCACTGTTGTTCCGGCGCAGTCAGGTCGCCCTGGGCGATGCGTTCAATGCGTGCCACGGATTGACGCAGTGGGTTGATCACCACGCGGCGCAGGAACAGGAAGGTCAGCAGCACCAGCACCAGCGCGGCGGCAAATGCCGCTGCCATCGCGATAAAACCAATGCGGGATTGATGTGCCGCCATGGCGTTAATGGCATCAGCCCGGTCGGTGCGAATCTTAATCGCCTTCAGTAACACCTGGTTATACGCATCATCCAGTTTGCGCGTGACGTCAGTTTCCTGCGCGATAATTCCTTCAAAGCTGCCTTGCTTGGCCGAGTCGATCATCGGCTTCAGTCCTTTATCGATATAAGCATTGAAGCGTTCGGTCAGCGGGGCATCCAGTGCCAGGTCTTCGGCTGTTTTGGTCTTACGATCCATATAAAGTTTGAAGCCCGCGCGTGCCTGCTCAATGCGCTGCTCGGTGCGTGCCAGATCGGCACGGTAACCCTCCATCTCACCAATACGTGCCGCCGCGCCGGACTGGATCACATTCAGACGTGCGGTGCGCAGATGGTTGGAGCTGTTGGAAATCCCCATGCGGATTTGAATTTCATCCGTGGCATCATTCAGCGACGTATTGCTTTGAATCAGAAAGTAGCTGGCGAGTCCAATGCACAGGGCAAAAAGCAGCAGAATGCCACCAAAGATCATGCTGAAAAGAGGCATCAGGCGCAGGTTCTGCCAGATGCTGAGCTTATGTTGCTCATCAATCGATGCTGTTTTCATATCCTTGCTCTCAGTTAGGTAGGTGTGCTGAAGCTAACATCGGCAAGGCAGGGGAAAGGATTAGGCGGCAGAGTGGGATCTGCATCGCAAAATGGATAAAACGCAAAAGGGCTAATCTGCTGATTAGCCCTTATTTTTACCGTGCTAAATTATCGCACGTTGACATAGATGCCAGAGGTAACATTATCCGTCAGACGCACAACATGGTAAATAACCTGTTTATTGTGGGTCTTAATTTTGCGTTTAATATTACCTTTATGTGACGAAACTGTTTTCGCCTTAATTTGCATCTTGTCTGAAATCTGAATAGTGTCGTGGCCTGACATCCACATTTTCAGCATATTTGATTCAGTCTGACTTAATGTCAGAGGGTGAATATCAAGTCCAGCTGAAATTCGCGGCGCTGCATTGAGTTTCTTTTGCAGGTAGGTGCCAAGTAAGGAGTCCAGGGTCGATGTTTTAATCGATTTTGACGTAATAATCAGGTTCTTACGAACGTAGAGATATTCCTCAAAATGGATGTTTGAAATCGCCATGAAGATGAAAAATAAGGTGTCAGGGTGCTGCATGATAATGCCGCGAATACGATCACTGGAATCGGATTCATGAATGAAACACTCTTCGTTAATAAATACCACTCCGGGCTTTAGCTGTTCACAGCGTTGCTGCAATTGCTCGATGTCCGACACGGAAGTAATATTTTTCTTTTTAACTCCTTTTGCGGACATATAGTCCGATAATCCCAGGCGTGTGTAGTTGCATGAATCCATAATAATCGTTGGCATGTTAGCGACCCTCACCAAATTTGTTATCCGTTTAAATCAACGATGAATTACGCGTTTGCGGTACGAGAGAGATTTCCAAAGACACTTTTTTATTCTGCTCAGCAGTCTGGCGAAGTCGATCTACACCCCTGCGCCATAATGACTCTTCCCTGACCCGTCCTGCGAAGTTTGTTGTGTTGCTTCAACGTCACTCTTGTCCCCGCGATAGTGGGAATCGCCGGGAAGTTGCCTTAAGTACTTAAATCGCCCTGTTTTTGCGAGCCATGTCACTATCGCGCATGTCACAGACAAATCTGATAGGACAAATCTTAAAAACATTTGAATTGCGAAAGTGTGACGCTTCAGCGAGTGTTGACAATGCCGTAAAAAAAGAATTCTTACAAGAAAAATCGCTGTTAAATTTTTTTTGTTCAAAAACAATCTTTTGGGCATTTTCTCAACGAATCCACACGCTTAGGCATGGTAGGATTCGTCTGACTAAAATACTTGAAGCGCCGTTTAATAAGAATAATTTTCACCATAAATGCGCATTTATCAGAATTTCCTCAGTTGATTTCTGAGAAATATGGTTCGAAAAATGCACAAATATATTTTGAATCCTTAACTATCACTTAAGAACGGCTACAGAATCGTTAATCATCCTTGCCGGGAGAGTTCAGACATGAACTGAGCGAGCAAATCAAAGACTTCGCTGAAGAGATGTTCACAGAAGGGGGCGAGCAAAGGCATCATCAGACCCAGGCTGAGGATACCCACAGATAAGGTTATCGGGAAGCCCACAACGAAAATTGATAACTGTGGTGTAACACGGTTTAACAAACCCAGGGCCATATTGATCGTGAGGAGCAGAACGATCAATGGCAGCGCTAACATCATGCCGTTAAGGAAAATTAATCCCGCTGCTTTAACCAGCGCCATAAACGCATTGGCGTTCAGGGGGTGATCGCTGATCGGCATGGTGTGAAAACTGTCGACCAGCATGGAGATCAACCACAGATGACCGTCAAACGTCAGGAACAGCAGCATCGCCAGCATATCAAGGATACGGGCCAGTACCGGCATATTGAGGCGGCTGGCGGGATCAAAGAAGGTCGCGAACGACAGTCCCATCTGCAAGCCAATCACTTCACCCGCCATGCGCACTGCGCCAAAGGCAAACTGCATGGTCAGACCGAGGCCGACGCCAATCAATATTTGCTGCAGCAGCAGCCAGAAACCGGCCGCGCTAAACAGCGTAACGTTAACCGATGGCAGCAGCGGCATTAAAATCCAGGTGGTCAGCAACGCCAGGCCAATTTTGACGCGGTTAGGAATGCTTTTCTCGCTCAAAACCGGTGCGCTGCCAAACAGCGCCAGCAAACGTACCATCGGCCAGAAAAACTGGCTGACCCAGTGGACCAGCTGGCTGCTGTCGAGGGTAATCATTAACCGATGATATAAGGCAGGTTGCTAAACAGGTTGCGCATGTAATCCAGGATCAGATTCAGCATCCACGGGCCGGCAATCACGGCGGTGGCGGCAACGGCGAGAATTTTAGGGATAAACGACAGCGTTTGTTCGTTTATCTGCGTGGCGGCCTGCAACACGCTGATGAACAAACCGCTGATCAGCGCCACCAGCAACATCGGGGCGGCCATCATCAGTGCGATACGCATCGCTTCCTGTCCCATTACCATTACCGATTCGGGTGTCATGTTGCGCTCCTGTGTTGAGAAAAGTGGCGAACTACGCCACTCAGGAATAGAAACTTTGTGCCAGTGAACCCACCAGCAACTGCCAGCCATCCACCAGTACAAACAGCATCAGTTTAAAAGGCAGCGAAATTGAGGCCGGTGGCACCATCATCATCCCCAGTGCCATCAGTACGCTGGCAACCACCAGGTCGATGATCAGGAAGGGGATAAACACCGAGAAACCAATCTGAAAGGCCGTTTTCAGCTCGCTGGTGACATAGGCGGGCAGCAGGATGCGCATCGGCACGGCTTCCGGCCCCTGAATCGGTGGCGTATTCGCCAGACGGGCAAACAGGGCGAGGTCAGCTTCGCGGGTTTGACGCAGCATAAAGTCACGCAGCGGCTGGGCGCCTTTATCAATGGCGACATCCATGCTGATCTTGTCCTGACTGAACGGCAGATAAGCGTCGGTATAAATTTTGTCGAAAGTGGGTGCCATGATGAAGAAGGTCAGAAACAACGCCAGACCCACCAGCACCTGGTTGGGCGGGGCCGACGGGGTACCCAATGCGTTACGCAACAAACCAAACACAATAATGATGCGGGTGAAACTGGTCATCATCAGCAACACTGCCGGAAGAAAGGACAGGGAGGTGATAAAGACCAGCGTCTGAACCGGCAGCGACCAGCTCTGGCCGCCGTTTGCCAGCGGATGGCTTACCAGACCTGGCAGTTGCGCATGGGCAACCGGTGCCAGCAACAGCAGCGGCAGTAGGGGAAGCAATCGACGCATCATTGGGGTTTTCCGGGACGTTTAACCAAAGTCTGTAGCAGCTGACGAAAATCCTGCGCGGGTGCCGGGGGAGCCGAAAGTTCTTCCGGCGCTACCGGGGGCAGGCTGTGCAGATGGGTAATTTGCTGCGCGGTCACGCCGAGTACCAGACGGGCATCCGCCGTATCGACAATCACCACGCGTTCCTGCTTGCCCACCAGAACACTGGCGCTGACTTTCAGCGCCTGTCCGTTTACCGTTTTTGGCGCAAAACCGAGGCGGCGCGCCAGCCAGCCGCAGGCGAGGATCAGCAGGATAATCACCGCCAGCACGCTGCTGACCTGGCCTACCACCGAACCGGTCGAAACCACCGGTTCGTTCTGGATCATCGGTTGACCCGTTTGCGCGTTCTTTAACATTATTAGCGGCTCAGACGACGCATGCGTTCAGAGGGGGTGATGATGTCGGTGATGCGCACGCCGTATTTGTCGTTGACCACCACCACTTCGCCCTGGGCAATCAGGTAGCCGTTGATCAGAATATCCAGCGGTTCACCGGCCAGACCGTCCAGCGCCACCACCGACCCCTGAGTCAGGCGCAGCAGCTCTTTGATGGTCATCTTGGTGCGACCCAGCTCCACAGTCAGTTTGACCGGGATATCCATGATCAAATCGATGTCCTGCAATGAACCGCTGGTCGCGCCGGCGTCGAGCGATTTAAACACGCCATCGCTTTGCTCCGGCGCGCTGGTTGCCGCCTGCTCATTCATTGCTTCAGCCCACAGATCGTCCGCGGAGATGTCGTCATCGGACGGTTTCTTGCTGTCACTCATTGGGCTGTTCCTCATTCAGCGAATTCAAAATCGGGTTAATCAGGTGCTCGACACGCAGCGCATACTGGCCATTTATCGTGCCGTATTGGCTGGTCAGCACCGGTACGCCATCTACGTGTGCGATGATGCGATCCGGCTTCTCAATGGGCAGGACGTCGCCAGGTTTCAGTTGCAAAATACGCGACAGACGCAGCGACACATCCGCGAAGTGGGCAATCAGCTCCAGCTCCGAGTGCTGCACCTGTTTCACCAGATTGTCACGCCAGTGATTATCTTCCTGACGGGAGTTTTCCAGCGGGGGATTGACCAGCAGCTCGCGCAGCGGCTCAATCATTGAAAACGGAATACAGATGTTGAATTCACCGACCAGGTTACCAATTTCCACCTGGAACGGGGTATTCACCACGATGTCGTTCGGTGAAGTGGTGATATTGGTGAACTTCACCTGCATCTCAGAACGGACATATTCCACATCCAGCGGATAAATCGCTTTCCAGGCGTCGCTGTAACCTTCCAGTGCCAGCTTCAGCATGCGGCGGATGACGCGCTGTTCGGTATGGGTAAATTCGCGGCCTTCCACTTTAGTTGGAAAGCGGCCATCGCCACCAAACAGGTTATCCACGGCGATAAACACCAGGCTTGGCGAGAACACCACCAGCGCGGTACCGCGCAGCGGTTTCAGGTGGATCAGGTTCAGGTTGGTCGGCACCGGCAGGTTGCGGGCAAACTCATGGTACGGCTGAATCTTGATCGCCCCAACGCTGATATCCGGGCTGCGACGCAACAGGTTAAACAGCGCCATACGAAAGTGACGGGCAAAACGCTCATTGATGATCTCCAGTGCCTGCAAACGCTCGCGTACCACGCGGCGCTGGGTATTGGGATCATAGGGACGAATATCACCATCGCCCCCGGTGGAACTCTTCTCTACTTCCGCGCTGTCACTGTCGCCATTGAGCAGCGCGTCAATCTCAGCCTGGGAGAGAATGCTATCGCCCATTAAATCACCTCAAAATGAAGGCGGTAAACAGCACGTCACTGACCACCTGCGGAGGTTGACCTTTTACCAGCGGCGGTGACAGCACCTGTTTGATTTGATCAACCAGGGCCTGTTTGCCTTGCTCCGATGCCAGCGCACTTGCACTCTGGCGGGAAAGCAGCAACAGCAGGCGGCTGCGCACTTCCGGCAGGTAGTCATTCAACCGACGACGGGTTTCCTCATCGGGCAGACGCAGCGTAAAGCCCACGTACAGCACACGGTCTGGATCGTTGTCAGGATTGACCAGGTTAACCGTAAAAGTATCCATTGCAAAAAATACGGGGGCGGGTGGCGGCTCAACTTTTGCCACTTCCGGCTTATCGCCCTCGTGTTTATTCATCATTCGCCAGACTGCATAGCCTGCCACGCTGCAAGCGGCCAGCGTCACAATCAGTAACACCGGAATTAATATTGAACGTTTGCGGCCTTTAGCTTTCGCGTTATCAGACATGTTTGCAGTTACTTCCTGTGAATTATGGGCAAGCCTTTCGGCTCGCCTGGACAGATTATCCCGCGTCTTAAGTCAAACAATGGGAAGAAAAGACGCGGGTTTTACGCTTACCTTCAGCGTTAGCCGCTGTCAGGCAAAGATATCGACAGCGCCGTTGCCGGTCGCGCGCGCCTGGAGGGCTGCCGGGACGGCAATAGGCGTTATCTCGTTGTCACTGTCCTGGGAGAGGGTAAAGCTACCTGACTTGCCATCACGGCGACCTTCCTGCTGGCCCTGATAATTCTGGCCCTGTGCGGAGGCGTCGCTGCTGACATTACTCTGTCCCAGGTTGATGCCACTCTCCGCCAGCGCCGTTTTCAGCTGTGGGAGAGCCGCTTCCAGCGCGGCCCTCACATGGCTGTGGCTGGAAACCATATTTAACTGTGCCTGATCCTTATCCAGGGTCAGGCTGATCTGAATCGCACCCAGGTCCTCCGGGTGCAGACGCAATTCGGCGTTTTGCTGCCCATTGCGGCTGAACATCACAATCTGCTGACTCAGCGCCTGCTGCCACTCAGAACTGCCGAGTTGCGCGTTGAGCATCGGGGTCGATGGCGTGGTGCTGGTCGACGCGGTGCTGCTGGTCAGGGTACTGGTACTGCTTAACGGCGCGCTGGTAATCGGTGTGGTCGTGTCGTTGCTGCTCAGGTCACGCTTATCATCCGGTTTACTCAACGTGCTCAGCACCTGCTGAAAACTTTCATCCAGCGTCAAAGCCGTGCTGTTGGTGCTGCTGTTACTGGCCGTGGTGCTGGCGGCCGACGTTGTCGTGGTCTGCGCAGTTAACGCATCGGCGACATCGCTGGTTTTCTTCGTGGTCACCGCCGAAGTGGTGGCCGCGGGTGTGTCTGGTTGTTCATCCTTCACGGCACTGGCCAGCGAATTCAGTAAGGTGCTATTCAGACCGGCGCTTTTCTCGCTGGTGTTGTCACTCAGCGTACTGGTGGCTGCTGTCTGCGTGGTTCGGTTTTCTACCGCAGCTGGCAACATAGCGAACAGGGCCTGAACATTCTGTAAGTCGCTGGCGCTTAACGAACTTGCCTCACTCTTATCCTTATCATCGGCTGATTTCAGCGTGGCTTTAATATTTTCCGGTTGTAAAAGTGCGTTCAGGGTCTCTGGTTTGTCCAGTGCCTCCATCAGCGTACTCAGGGAGACACCTTTGCTGGATTTTTCATCGCTTTCTGCTGATGAATCAGCCGATTGCGTGCCGGTACCTTGTTGTTGTGCCAGCGTGAGTAGCTTATTTCCCAGCGCGGTGACGAAGTCCTGCGGCAGGTTTTCCACCCCCTGCAGAACGTCCGTCGAAACTGAAGTGTCCGCATCACCCGCAACCGGGGTTTGCGTCACCACTGTTGGCAGCGTAATCATTCGCTTTTCCTCAATGCAGCCCGTTGGGCGTATTCATCCATCCGTTTCTGGTCGAGACGGTTTTCCTGTCGTAAAGCGTTTTCGGCAGCGCGGGTGATTAGCGTTTGGTAGGCATTGAGCCGCTTTTGCTTTTCGCGCCAGTTGTTGAGAGCCTGATCGAGACGCTTTTCCCATTGCTGCAGCTGTTGACGATGCTGCTCAATGGCTTTTTCCAGCGTCTGAATAAATTGGTGGTAGTTGGTCCAGCGGGTACTGGCGATGCCACCTGACATGTCCTGATTTAACTTGTTGCGATATTCATCCTGGTAATCGAGCAGCATATGCAGCTGCTCGTCCGCCTGTTGCTGGCCGCGGCGCATATCACCGAGATGGATAACCGCTTTTTCCAGGTCCTGTTCTGCCAGATCGCGCAATGTATCAATAGCATTGGCCGTTTTCATTGCATTCCCCTTAAACCCAGGTTAACCGAACATCGCCTGTAAATGCAGGCAGGCATCGTCGTAGTCGCTGCGTTCGAAAATCCCCTGTTGCAGGAAAGCTTCCATTTGTGGATAGAGCTTGATGGCCCGATCCAGCATCGGATCGCTACCTGCGGCGTAAGCCCCGACGCTCACCAGATCGCGGTTACGCTGGAAGCTGGAGAGCAGTTGCTTAAACTGGCGCACGCGTGCGTAGTGGTTTTCATCGATCAGCGCCGTCATGGCACGGCTGATCGAGGCTTCAATATCAATGGCCGGATAGTGTCCGGCCTCTGCCAGGCGGCGCGATAACACGATATGGCCGTCAAGGATGGCACGCGCCGAATCGGCAATCGGGTCTTGCTGATCGTCACCTTCGGTCAGGACGGTATAGAACGCAGTAATCGAACCGCCGCCGTGGGTGCCATTACCGGCACGTTCCACCAGCGCAGGGAGTTTCGCGAATACCGAAGGCGGATAGCCTTTGGTGGCCGGTGGTTCACCGATAGCCAGCGCAATTTCACGCTGGGCCATGGCGTAGCGGGTGAGGGAGTCCATAATCAGCAACACGTGCTGACCACGATCGCGAAAATCTTCGGCGATACGCGTGGCATAGGCGGCACCCTGCATACGCAGCAGCGGGGAGACATCCGCCGGTGCAGCAATCACCACCGAACGGGCACGGCCTTCGGCCCCGAGAATATTTTCAATAAACTCTTTCACTTCACGGCCACGTTCACCAATCAGCCCGACGACAATCACATCGGCTTTGGTGTAACGCGCCATCATGCCGAGCAGCACGCTTTTACCCACGCCGGAACCGGCGAACAGGCCCATACGCTGGCCGCGACCGACGGTGAGCAGGGCGTTAATCGCGCGCACACCGGTATCAAGCACATCTTCGATCGGGGTACGTTGTAGCGGGTTGAAAGGGGCGGTGATCAGCGGGGCGCGATAGCCGGTTTCGGGTGAGGGCAGGCCATCCAGCGGTTTACCGCTGCCGTCGAGCACGCGGCCCAGCAGCTGCGGACCGAGCAGCAGCTGTTTGCCACTGTGGGCGTTATCGCCGCTGACGCGCGCATACACACGGGCACCGGGCAAAATCCCGTCCACCTCTTCCAGCGGCATCAGAAACAGTTTCTGGCCGTTAAAACCGACCACTTCGCTTTCCACTTCGGTAATGTTCGCGCCGTCGTGGCGTTCAATCACGCAGGTGGCACCGAGCGGCAGTTGCAGGCCAGTGGCTTCCAGCACCAGGCCGGTGGCACGGATCAGTCGACCATAACGGCGCACGGTCTGTACCTGAGAAATACGATCTTCGAAGGCGTCCAGCGCCCCGAGCCAGCGATTGAGGCGCGTCGTCATCAGAACTCTCCCGGTGCCGCCAGGCGGCACAGTTCCTGCCAGCGTGTCGCTACGCTGGCATCGAGATCGCCGTCCTCGGCACTGAGTTTACAGCCGCCGGGGTGCAGGGAACTGTCGGCCAGCAGACGCCAGCCGTGCAGATCCAGCGTCGGGCCGAGCGTCTGCTCAATACGCTGTAAATCGTCAGGATGGACGCGCAGTTGCGGCTTGCCGCTGAACATCGGTTCCTGCTGGATCAGCTGCTGGATCTGGCGCAGCAGGGCGCTGCCATCGACCGTGGTCGCCTGGCCGATCACCGTGCGCGCGGCTTCCAGTGCCAGCTGCATCAAACGCGAGGCAATCACGCTATCGAGCGATTCCAGCGTGTGCTGGAATTCGGTCACCAGTTGCTGCATGCGCGCCTGCAAAGGGGCCTGCTGCTGCTGAGCATCGGCTAATCCCTGCTGAAAACCCGCGTCATAACCATGCTGTTGTGATTCCGCATGGCCTTTCTGGTAACCCTCGCTGTAACCCTGGGTTTGTGCTTCTTTCCGCATCTGCTGTTGCAGACGCTCCAGCTGTTGCTGCTGCTCATCTTCGGGACTCAGCTCTTCGTCGCTGATGGATTCCAGCGGCAAAGGTTCCGGTTCCGTATCAAACGAACGCCCTAAATCATCAGGCTGCCAGGGCTGCCATGGACGGGCGGAAAAGGCATCAGACATAGGTTTCCTCGCCACCACCAATTACCATTTCGCCGGCTTCTGCCAGACGGCGTACCACCAGCAGGATGGCTTTCTGTTCGTTTTCCACCGCAGACATACGTACCGGGCCACGGTTGGCGAGGTCGTCGCGCAGGATGTCGGCCGCACGGGCGGACATGTTTTTGAGGAACTTCTCGCGCAGCGGCTGCTCGGCACCTTTCAGGGCAATCAGCAACTGCTCGGACTCCACTTCCTGCAACAGACGCTGGATGCTGCGGTCGTCCACTTCCACCAGGTTTTCGAACAGGAACATTTCGTCGATGATTTTCTGCGCCAGTTCGCCATCGAAATCGCGCACCGCTTCGATAACCGCTTCTTCCTGCTGAGTTTTCATCAGGTTGATAATTTCTGCTGCGGTTCTCACGCCGCCCATTTTCGCACGCTTGAGGTTGGTACCATCCAGCAGGCTGTTGAGCACTTCGGTCAGCTCTGCCAGCGCTGCTGGCTGTACCCCGCCGAAGGTGGCGATACGCAGCATCACATCGTGACGCAGACGCTCGTCGAACAGCGCCAGAATATCTGCTGCCTGGCCACGTTTGAGGTGGACCAGAATGGTGGCGATAATCTGCGGGTGTTCGTCGCGGATAAGATCCGCGGCCGCCTGCGGTTCCATAAAGTTGAGCGTTTCCATCCCGCTGGTGGTTTCACGCGTTTCGAGAATGTCCTCCAGCAGGCTGGAGGCGCGTTCCTCGCCCAGCGCCTTGACCAGCACCGTGCGCAGGTATTCATTGGAGTTGACGCTGAGCGCAGCAAACTGCTCGGCGTTCATCTCAAACTCGCGTAATACCTCGGTGAGTTGCTTGTGCGAGATCTGTTTCATGCTGGCCATTGCCGCACTCAGATGTTGCACTTCGCGCTGGTTGAGGTGTTTGAACACCTCAGACGCACGATCCTCGCCAATGGTCATCATCAGAATGGCGCTTTTTTCAGTACCGGTCAGACTCATAGTTCGTTACTCATCCATTCACGGATCACCAGCGCAACAACGCGTGGATCGTTTTCAGACATATCGCGGATGCGCTGGCTCATGACTTCCGCGCTCATGCGGTTAGTTGATTTACGCTCCTGATCCACCTCATCTTTGCTGAGCTGCACGTTGTAGGCCTGTTCTTCTTCCTGCGCAGCGGCACGGGCAGCAGCAGCGTCAGCGGCAGCCTGTTCCTGGGCACGTTTACGCAGCAGCTGCGGACGGACCAGCTTGCGGTAGAGGATGAAGGCAACCAGGGCAACCAGCAGCCAGCGACCGGCGGTCATCAGCTGATCAAAGAACGACTGCTGTTGCCAGAAGGGCAGGTCGCCACCGGCTGGCTCAGTCATGTTGAACGGTGAGTTCACCACGTTGATGCTGTCGCCACGGGTCTGCGAATAGCCCATCGCTTCACGCGTCAGGTCTTCAATCTGCTTAATCTGCTGGTCGTTAAGCGCAACGGGTTTGCCTTTATCGTCAGCACGATAGTTCACCACCACGGCAACCGACAGACGCTGCACATCACCGACATTCACTTTGGTATGACGGATGGTGCGATCCAGCTCGTAGTTGACCGTGTCATCATGACGTGAACTGCTAGGGCCACTGTTCTGCTGGGCGGTGCTGGTCGTGCTGCCATTCGCGGCGTTGTTCTGACCATTGGCATTCTGGCCGTTGGCATTGTTAGTCGGCGGATTGGTTACCGGCGCAGTATTGGCAGGTGCTGGCTGGTTGGACAGCGCACCCGGTACGCCACCCGGATAGGGACTGCCGTTTTGCTGGTTGGTACTGGTCTGGCGCGAGCGAATCGCCGAGTTATCCGGACCACCGTTCGGTTGATATTTCTCGTCAGTTTGTTCGCTGCGGTCAAAGTTGAGCTGCGCCGTCACCTGCGCGTGCACGTTGCCCTGACCAACAATCGGGTTAAGGATGGCTTCGATACGTTGCTGATAACGCGCTTCCACTTCGGAAGTAAATTTCAGCTGGGCATCGTTAAGATCGCGACCTTCGCTGTCAGAGCGGGTCAGCAGACGACCTGCCTGATCCACCACCGTGACGTTACCCGGCGGCAGACCGGGGACGCTGCTGGAGACGATATGCACGATGGCCTGGATTTGGCCTTCATCGAGCGCACGTCCCGGTTGCAGGTTCAGGGTGACTGACGCGGAAGGGGCCTTCTGCTCACGAACAAACAGCGTGGGTTTTGGCATCGCCAGATGGACGCGGGCGCTTTTGACCGGTCCGAGGGTTTCCATGGTGCGCGCCAGTTCACCTTCCAGCGCACGTTGATAGTTGACCTGTTCGCTGAACTGACTGATGCCGAACTTCTCTTTATCCATCAGTTCAAAACCGACCGATCCCCCTTTTGGCAAACCCTGCTCGGCAAGACGCAGGCGCAGTTCATGCACCTTTTCAGCTGGCACCATCAGCGCACCGCCAGTCTCTGAGAACTGGTAAGGGATGTTCATCTGGGTCAGTTGGGTAACAATTGCGCCGCCGTCCTCATCGGAAAGGTTGCTATAAAGGACGCGATAATCCGGGGTTTTAGCCCAGAGCACCAATGCAAAAACCACTGCGATAGCCGCAGCGGCAGCGATAATTAAGGGAATTCGCGGATTGGCGCGCAGGCGGGCGATAAGGTCACTGAAGCCTTTCTTTGTTGTATCCTGTGTAGCGGCTGCACTCGCATTCATGACCGATTCCTGCCTGACATAATTGACCGGGTGTGTTGTGGTGACAAAACTGACTCCCTGAAACGTCGAAAAATGAAATTCCACTCCAATGCTTTGCATTATTTTCTGAATCGCGAAATTTGATGGCTGAATAAGCCGGGTTTTTTGCAGTCATTTAGCGCCTTTGTCTTATTGACAGTGTGCTAACTTTTCCATCGTGAAAATTCGGATCAACTTCAACGAGGTAATGGCATGTCGATTCAGGCAATTGATGGTGTTCTGCAGCAGCTCCAGCTGACATCGGTGCAGGCCAGCGGTCAGCAGAGTGACGCCACGCAGCAGGTGGATTTTGCAGCCACCATGAAAGCCGCGCTGGATAAAATCAGCGAAACGCAGAACAACGCGCGCACTCAGGCGCAGGATTTTGAGATGGGTAAACCGGGCGTGGCGCTGAACGATGTGATGGTCGATTTGCAGAAATCATCGATTTCCATGCAGATGGGCATTCAGGTCAGAAACAAGCTGGTATCGGCTTACACCGACATCATGAATATGTCGGTGTAATACCCGCTCAATATTGTTATCTGGCTAATAGTAAACTTAGCAACTATTGCTAAGTTTTGCCAGGAATAATCTGAGAAGATGGTTTTGCCCCTTCAAGAGCTAAGCCATTACGAGTGCCGGAGATAAGCGCCGGGTGGGGCATTGATTTTCAGAAAGGTCACCGTTGGGTGACCTTTCTGGTCTGGTTTGATAAAACCTATTGGATCTCCGGCCAGGCCACCGCAGGAATGCCGTTCAGCTGCGGGCGGGCAAACAGGAAACCCTGGAATTTGCTGATACCGGCAGCTTCCAGCCACATCCATTCTTCCGCTTTTTCTACCCCTTCAGCAATCACTGAGATCTCCAGCGAGGAGCAGCATTTGATAATGGCATGCACGATAGCCTGCTTCGGACCGCTTTTGTGTACGTCTTTGATAATGTTGCGGTCGATTTTGATCTTATCTGGCTGAAATTTGGCCAGCAGTGACAGTCCGGCAAATCCGGCACCAAAATCATCCAGCGCCACGCTAATCCCGGCCGCTTTTAATTGCTTAATCGCGGCGGCAAATTCATCGGCTCGCGAAATGGCTTCATCCTCTGTCACCTCCACCACAATCTGCTCGGGTACCAGGCCACTGGCCCGAATTTCTGTCAGCAGATAATCCACGGCGTTTGGCACCATCACCAGCGACATCGGTAACAGATTAATCGATAGCGTCAGTTCCGGAATGGCGAACTGTTTTGCCAGCTTAAAGGCCTGGCTTTTACTCCTGAGATCGATCTCATAGGCCTGCTTGCGGCTGTAGGGAGCAAAAAACTTTTGCGGCGGGCCGCCATCGGCACTGCGAATCAACGCCTCCAGCGCCAGCACTTCGCGTGAAAAAGGGTCAATGATGGGTTGAAAGGCAAAATGGCAGCGCGTTGAGGGATCAGGGATAACGTCGACCAGCACTTTTTCTTCGTTATCAGCGATAAATTCCCAGGTGCTGGCCGGGGGAATGTCAAAATAGGTTTCTTTTTCTCTGGCTTCGACAAAAGTACGCAAAAAACGCAACGCCCGATCTTCAAAAGTGAGCTGATAACGGGATGTCCCCTTGTTCAGCACTGCCTGTAATACAGTGGCCTTATCATGCTCGCGCAGGTCGAACAACTCCATGCCGGAATTGCCAAAACGGCGTGCCGGAGCGTAGTCATGCAGCAATTCCACGAGGTTTTCATGACGCGCGTCTTTACAGATCCGTTCATAGATAGACTGCACGGCTTCGTGCGGTCCCTCCAGCAACTGGAAAAAGTGCAGACCATCAAATAACAAAATGCCCGTCACATCCGATAATTCATTCTTTTTATTGGCTTTATCAACCATGCCTTCAAGGGTTTTCACCGGAACATGGTCGCACAGATGGCTGCGATAAAGGATGGTTGAGAGCATGGCAGGTTCCACAGCATTATTTTTTGTGTGACCTACATTAACAGAGCGCTGAAGGAAAAAGACGATACGGCAGATGATTTATATTTGTAGTGGCTTGATCTCCTCCCGGCAGGCTGGAACGCGAAGACTGGCTGGCGTCAAGTCGGATTCTTTCTGTATCAGGTGGTTGCTGGGTTATCGATAAAAATATTAGATTGAAACGACAAATAAAAAGCGTAGTGTGACCTTCGTTAACGGGAGGTGAGCACAATGTTGCGTGATTATTTGAAGATTGATGATAGCGATCGCTTAGTAGAACAGAGTATGCAAAGGCTCAACAATCGCGGTCAGGAAGATATTACTGAATGGCACATTATTGGCGCGAATGGCGAACATAAAGGACGGGTGTCCTTGTTTGATAAAATATGTATTCAGCGTTCCTGGTGTGTCAGTTATCGCATTACACAGACCGATGTAAACGGAAGGGTTGTCGTCGATCACTTGACCGACGTGTTGTAATTTTTGCCGTAGTTCTTGTCTTATTTAACCCGCCGCTGTGCGGGTTTTTTACGTTGCAACTATTGGCTCGCTGACCGTGCATGACCGGTAATATTTATCCGCGCGGTGAGGCAGGGTCGGGCAGGAAAATCTTCGTTCAGTCGCTGTAATGAGCAAATTTGTTTGTCGTAACGGGGAGGCGCAGGGATATTTTATCAGCAATCAGTTCCGAATATTCCTAATGCGAACTCGCTATTTTCTACTAACTTTAATCATTCGCACGTTATTAAAACTGGCAATTTTTAGAAAAAGGAAAATAGCATGAGTGATTCAGAGGCAATCAAAACCAAAACTGACTACCTGCGTGATGTCACCTCACAGCTAAAGGAGATGCGTCATTACGCGCAAACCAATACTGAAACGCTTTCCAGTCACTGGCTGGCCTTTGATGCCGGTGAATATAAAGACAAAGAGTACGCAGGGCGATTCGATGGTTTGCTCAATAAGCAGGGTAAATTGCTGGATGATATCGATCAGGCGATTCAGGATCTGGAAATCGCCATCAATCATAGCGAGCAGGAGAGCTAAGCCGAAGGCGCTGGTGGTTAATCAGCCACCAGCCACATATCAGCTTCATCGAACATCTCTTCGATGATCCGTGCCAGGGTGGCTTTATCGTTTTTACTCATGTCGGTATCAATGGCATTACGTTCCATCGGCTTGACCCGGACCTCAAGTTCGGGAAACACCCGCTGCACACGCTTTTCCAGTTCCTGCAAAATCATTTCGCGCGCGCCGGGTAATCCCGCTACGTTGCGCTTGTCGTAAATCAGCTCCACAAACATCAGGGCATTCCATTTAATGAATCAGTGCGCCATTTTACTGTAAATAAAAACAGTATCAAGCAGCGGAAAGAGCTAAGATGAAAATATTATCGCTGGTCACGGTGTGACGTTTTTCATTCCAGGGGGTAAACATGCGGCAACTGGTAATCGATATTTTGCTCAAGATGGCAAAAATGGATGTGGAAGCCAAGGAAGTGATGGCGCAGGTGGAAGCACAATCGCTGCTGATTGCTGCACTGCTGATTCAGGCCAAACAGGATAATTCATTAACCATCAGTGATACGGTCCAGGATGCCATTGTGACGGCTTCTCGCTCATCCGAGGAGTTTTTACAATCCGATGTGGACCTGTTGCTGACGCATATTAACCGACTGCTGGCTGTCGCGCGTTACGTCGAAGTGAAGGCGATTGAGCGCGAAGAGTAGAAAAAAATTTTACCTCTGGAGGTGGAAATCCAGCAACACCTCCAGAGGCGGTGCAAAGGCACCATTCGTTCAAGGACAATCTACGACCGAAGTCGTCAGACTAAGTTATACAACTTTTCATAGATTGTACAACTTTATCCTGATCATTTTGAGCTTTCTTAGGGCCGGACTAAACCGTGCCAGAGCATCAAAGTTCGTTTTTAATGCAGAACTCTTCCCACGTCATTCCCAGCGCCGTAGCGTGTGATTTCAGGTAGGTTTCGATGGCATCTGCCGCCACCGCTTTATCTGGCTCGGCAAGCTGAATGGAAAACAGCATACCGTCGAGGTTCTTCTGGCGGAGAAATGCAGCGTAGATACGCTCAGCGTGCCACTGACGCAGGGCGGTTAATGTCATGCTCGCCTGCTGTGCATCCTGCTCTGTCAGTTCATCCAGTGCTGACTGGAAATCAGGGTGGGCGGCAAAAAACATGTCGCGTGCCTGGGCATAATACTGTTCTGGTGTTTTCATGCGGGGTTCCTGCTAATCGACTCGGCGCGTAGTGTAACGTGCATCAGTCAGGTTGTCGCCCGAGCCGGGTCATATGAGGTAAAACGCGCGTGATGCGAGCAACCAACGTGCAGACAGCTTGCGAAACTCACTGGAAAAATTATAACGTAGCCGCCATTGAAGCGAGTGTAGGGATCGAAGATGAAAAAGTGGATGGTACTGGCGGCACTGGCCCTGACCGGTTGTGCGCAAATCAACAACTATGAAGCCGCAGTGCAAACCCCGCCTCCGGCAGAATTACAGGGTTACTGGCAAACTGTGGGGCCACAGAGCAAGCTGGTCAGTGACCAGGCGATGGCCAGCCTGATTATCGGTGCTAAGGGTGATACGCTGGATTGCCGTCAATGGCAGCGCGTGATTGCCAAGCCGGGCAAGCTGACTCGCTTTGATGATCAGTGGGTCAACGTGACGCGTCTGGTACGGGTGATGCCATTGCAGTTGCAAAATGGTGAACTGCGCTACGATGGTTTGCGTATGCGTAAAGTGGATCGCCCGACAGTGGAATGCCAGCAGGCATTACAGGAAGTGGCGGCACGTCCCAATGAAGCGGTGATTCAGAATATCGAGCCGGAAATTTTGCGGCCGACGCAGAGCGTTGCTCAGCAGTAGCAGACAGGAAAAAAGACGCAGCGGCGGAAAAGTGATTTTCGCTGCCGCTGCGTGAGGGTAAAACTCAGACCGATTCGCGCGGTACCAGCACGCTGCCCTGCTTGCCATAGGCACCCATCACTGACTTCTGGCGCGACGTTTGCCCCACCAGCTGTGACAGTTCATCCATACGGGTCTGCAACAAACGTTTGACTTCACTCTCGTTGTCGAGGATATGGCGCAATACCGGGCGCAACTGCTCCTGGGTTTGCAGCGAAGGTGCCGCATCCTGCGTCGATCGGGCTAACTGTTGCACCGCACTGACATAATCCATCTCCTTTGTAATCAATTCATCCCATTCGCCGTCTGCGGCAAGACGCAGCATTCCCTGGCTGAGATCGAGTAACTGTTGATAAATGGCAATCAGATGCGGTGCGATAGTCATTAAACGGCGTCCTGAAGGTGTTGAGGTTGAGCGACTTCTTTCCAGGCATCAGCAATATTACGCAGAAGGCCTTCAACTTCTTCGATGGCTTCCACGTCATTTCGCAGATTGGCCTGTAACAGACGGCGTACCATATAGGCATACAGCCCTAACAGGTTCTCGGTGAGTTCATCACCGTTGCTGTCTGCCAGACCCTGTTTGAGTCCGTTTTCGATAATGTTGATCGCATGAGAGAGCGAGCGGCCTTTGCCCTCCATATTACCGTCCTGTAAAAACAGGCGGGCGCGAACCAGCGCGCTGAGCGCGCCGTCAAACAGCATCACCACCAGCTGCTGCTGGCTGGCGCTCATGACGGCGCTTTCAACGCCGATTTTGGCATAGGCTTGAGTGCCATTTGCGCTATACATGAATCACTCCTTATGAGGATGAGCTACTGCTGGAGCTGCTGGACGACGTGTCGAACTGCTGCGACAGATAGCTACTGGTGCTATTCAGCGAACTCATCAGAACGTCAAGGGCAGTAAACTGCGTTTTATACCGGGCGATCAGGTTATCGATACGCGTACTCATGTCGTTGTACTGATCGGTCAAATCATTCAGCGTCTTACTGACGCCATCGGTCGCCGCCTGCACAATGCCGGTGGTAGAGAGCCAGTTGGTCAGGTTGGTGGCGATAGTGGTGGTGATACCGGTGGTGGTACCGTCGCCGACGATCATCTCTTTCACGCCATCAGCATCGCTTTCCAGTGCGGTGGAGAGTTTGTCGGAATCCAGCTCCAGCTGGCCTGATGTCGGATCGGTGGTGATACCAATCTGCGCCAGGGTTTTATAGGTGGACGAACTCTGCGCATTGGTCAGCATGCTTTTCAGCTGGGTCTGAATGGTACGCAGGGTGCTGTCACCGAGCAGTGCACCGTTGCTGGAATCCTGTGAGTCTGATCCCACATCCACCGCAGTATATTTGGTCAGCGTGTCGAACTGCGTCAGCAGGGCGTTATAGGCACTCACCCAGCTGGTAATCGCGTTGTCGGCTTTCGAGGAATCTTTGGTGATGGCCAGCGTCTGGTTGCCGGTGGTGGTGTCATTCAGCTTCAGCGTAATACCTTCCAGCGCGTCGCTGATGGTGTTGCTGCTGTTCTCAATTTCAACGTTGTTCACCGTCAGTTTGGCGTTTTGCGCCGTGACGCTTTCCGTCATGGCGTTGCTGCTGGCAGTGGAGTCATAACCCACAATACCCTGCAAGGTATCATCGCCGGTGACCGTGATGCTGCTGACGGCGTTGTCGCTGCCGGTTTCCGTCGAGGTCAGTGACAGACGGTAGCTGCTATCGCCGGTTTTAATAATGGTGGCGGTGACACCGGCATCGGCGCTGTTGATCGCATCACGCATTCCCGTCAGCGAAGTCTGATCGCTGGTCAGGGTGATGTCTTTGCTGGTGCCATCAACCAGTTTAATGGTCATGGTACGGCTGCTGGCAGAACTATCGCCCAGCGCGGTGCTGTTGCTGGTTTGTGTGGCAGAGGTCAGAGTCTGTGCCTGTGCCAGCTGTGACACGCTGATCGTGTAGTTGCCCGCTACCGTGCTACCTGAGGTTGTTGCACTGAATGCAGAGGAGGTGCTGGTAGCCGTCGTTGCCGTGAACAGGTCGGCGCTGTTTAACGCGGTATTCGCGGTCTGGAATGTTGTCAGAGCACTTTTCAGCGTGCCATAGGCGCTCAGTTTTGCGGTATATGCCGTCTGCTGATCTGAAATCGGCGTTAATGACGCTTTCTCGGCGGTTTCCAGACTATCCAGAATGGTACTTAAATCGAGGCCTGAACCGACACCCAGGGTAGAGATACTTGCCATGTTGTTTCCTTTTTATGTCGACACGGAGAGTGAATACCCGGGTTATCGGCTTGGGATGGGCAAAGTTTAAAATTATTTACCTGCGAGTAATAAAGCGAATAGCGCATATAGAGAAGGGTATTTCTGACGCTAGAAAAGTGATCATTCAGCACTAAAGAAGTGCAAGACCTGGGCGATAAAGATAAGCGTGACAGGCTGAAGTGAAAAATTTTTGCCTGGTACTAAAAAAAATCTAAAGGTTGTTTAAGGGCAGACGATAACAACTTTGACGGCGCTGAAGCCGGCGGGTTGAAGCCCACACCTTAACCGAAAGACTTGATTAACAGGAATATTTATCATGGCCCAAGTCATTAATACCAACAGCCTCTCGCTGATCACTCAGAACAACATCAACAAGAACCAGTCTGCTCTGTCTACTTCTATCGAGCGTCTGTCTTCTGGTCTTCGTATTAACAGCGCTAAAGATGACGCAGCGGGCCAGGCGATTGCCAACCGCTTCACTTCTAACATCAACGGCCTGACTCAGGCAGCGCGTAACGCCAACGACGGTATCTCTGCTGCGCAGACAACTGAAGGCGCACTGTCTGAAATCAACAACAACTTACAGCGTATCCGTGAACTGACTGTACAGGCTCAGAACGGTACTAACTCTGATTCTGACCTGTCTTCAATCCAGGACGAAATCAAATCACGTCTCGACGAAATTGACCGTGTGTCTGGCCAGACCACCTTCAACGGCGTGAACGTGCTGTCTAAAAACGGTTCAATGAGCATCCAGGTTGGCTCAAACGATGGCGAAACTATCGACATCAACCTGCAGCAGATTGACTCTTCAACTCTGGGTCTGAGCGGCTTCTCCGTCTCTAAAAACTCTCTGGATGTGACTGATTCTATTACTCAGGTTGCTGATACCGGCACCGGCGTAATGACTGACATCGACCTGACTGACGTGGCAAGCAAACTGGGCGTGAGCAGCGGTACTCTGTCTCTGCACCAGATCTCTGGCACCAGCGAATACGTGGTACAGTCTGGCAGCGATTACTACTCTGTATCTGTTGATACTGACGGTACTTCTGGCAACAACGCCGGTAAAGTTGAACTGAACACCGTTGACGTTTCTTATGATGACGCAGCGAATGGTCTGTCGAGCGGCAGCCCGGCCACCGTAAGTGGTCAGCTGATTAAAGTGGGTACCGACAGCAGCGGTAACGTGACTGCTTACACCACTCTGCAGGACAAAAACTACGCGGTAAGCGGTACCGTGCTGGCGAACAGCAATAACGCCGCTCAATCAACCAGCGGTACTATGGCCATTCACCTGAGCACCAGCGGTGCCACCACCGCGACTGCTGAATTCGCTGGTGCATCTACTGCTGACCCGCTGGCTCTGCTGGACAAAGCGATTTCTCAGGTTGACACCTATCGTTCAAGCCTGGGTGCGGTGCAGAACCGTCTGGACTCTGCTATCACTAACCTGAATAACACCACGACCAACCTGTCAGAAGCGCAGTCCCGTATCCAGGATGCGGACTACGCGACAGAAGTGTCGAACATGTCTAAAGCACAGATCATCCAGCAGGCAGGTAACTCCGTGTTGGCGAAAGCTAACCAGGTTCCGCAGCAGGTTCTGTCTCTGCTGCAGTAAGTCTCGAATGACTGCCAAACCCCGCTCCGGCGGGGTTTTTTTATGGCTGAATAACCGCAAAATCGTGGCGCTGCTTGGCGGATTGAATTCGCTGGCAACCCTTAGGATAAGGAAAAATCGTCTTGCTGCGTGCCGATGACGGCTGACGCAACCATTGCCAGAGAAGGGCCATCATGAACCATTCCCCACGTGTCAGCATTATTATCACGGCGTATTTTCCCGTTTGGCTGGAAGGGGCGCTCAGCAGTGCGCTGGCGCAGGACCATCCTGACTGTGAAATCCTGGTGGCTGACGTCAGTGGTACAGAATTTGTCGCACAACTGCTGCAACCTTACCTGAATCAACCGGGTCATCCGGTTCGTCATCTGATTTATCCGGCACGACATCCCGAAGCCATTGCCGAAGCGATCCGGGAAGCGCGGGGCGAGTTTATTAATGTGCTGAGCTATGCAGATGTGCTGGCCAGCAACGCCATCAGTACCCTGGTGGGTGCATTGGAGATGGCACCTCAGGCGGTGCTGGCGCTATCCAAACGTAACCGCATTGATGCATCGGGTGAACCGATGCCAGATATCCTCTCCACCGCCGCGTTTTTGCCCCAATCCGGACTGATCAATGGGACGGACCTGTTACGTTACCAGTGCCGCCTCGATTACAACTTGCTGGGTGATCTCAGTGCCGTGCTGATGCGCAGGGAAATGTTACTGGCGTTAATGCCTGATAACCATGCGCTGTTGAGCCTTGAGGGGGAGGCGTTACCCGAAATTGCTGCGCTGGTGCTGTATAGCAAGTTGCTGCCACAGGGGGATGCGGTATGGTTCCCGCAAGCGCTATGTACGGTGCGTGTGTCAGACGTGTATGTGCAACCCCATCTGAAAGAGGGGGAAGATCACATCCGTATCCCCCGTGAGAAACTGACTCAGCAGCTGCGCAAAGCGCAATGGTATATCAATGCCAAAGGCCCGTCTGAGATGGTCAGGGTGACCTCGCTGACGCAACCGGCTCAGACGACGCAATACAATATGCGTCAGCAGCAATATCAGGCGCTGAGCAACAGTACCCTTGAACACTGGAATGCGGTGCGTCAGCTGACTTCGGCTCACCAGGCGGCACTGATGCAGCAGAGTGCGGAAGTTGCGCAACCTGTCTGCGTGGCGGTGGTCATCAATGTCACCCCGGAAAATGCGGCTCTGCTTGATGAAACCCTGGCATCGCTGGCCGCGTTTGCTTCCCCATTATTGACGCTGCGCCCATTACTGGTGGGGGCAGTCACCGATAATCAGACGGGTGTGCTGGCGTTTCCGTCATCAGCCGAGCAGCGTTTACCGGTAATCAATCAACTGATCAACGATCAGGATGCCCACTGGTTTATTTTTGTTGAGGCAGGAACGCGTTTTAATGCCTCTGGCCTGATCGCACTGGCGAGTACCTTGCCATCCCGTGATGATGTGCTGGCGTTATATGCCGATGAGTATTTCTTCATTAACGGTGAGCCCTCTGGCCTGGCGTTCCGCCCGGATTTCAACCTCGATATGTTGCTCAGTTCACCGAAAACCATGGCGCAGCACTGGCTGTTCCGCCGTGAATTGCTGCTGGCGGCAGAAGGGTTTGACCTCAATTATCCGCAGGCGGCAGAACTGGACCTGATGGTGAAACTGATCGAGTCGCAAGGGTTGAACGTGGTGGGGCACCTGGCAGAACCGCTACTGACGGCGCATTTGCGTGCACGCGAGGTGGTGGTGGATGCCGGGATAATCCAGCGTCACCTGCAAAATCGCGGTTACGCCAATGCCGAAATCGCCCTCGACAATTACTACAACTATCGTCTGCGCTACAACCATGAGGCACAGCCAAAAGTCTCGATCGTGATCCTCGCCGGGCAAAGTCTGCCGGCCCTGATTACCTGTGTGACGACGCTGATGGAGAAGACGCGCTATCAGCATTACGAGCTGCTGATTGTGGCTGACTGCCAGCACAGCCCGGAACGCGACAACTGGCTGGGTGCCATTGCCACGGTGGATCCGCAACGTATTCGCGTTATTCAATACCCGCATCCATGGCATCAGGGCGCGATGAGTAATCTGGCAGCAGAGCAGGCGCAGGGTGAATACCTGATGTTTATGCACAGTGAGCTGGCGATTGCGGATGGCGACTGGCTGGACAATCTGCTTAATCATGGGCAGCGCCCGGAAGTGGCGATTGTTGGTGGTAAGCAGCTCTCCGCCAATAATAAAGTGCGTCACGCGGGTTATGTTCTGGGCATCAATGGCGTGGTGGGCGATGTGCTGCGTGGCCATGACGATAAAGATCCCAGTGCACTGGGCCGTTTGCATCTCGATCAGAATTACAGCGCCGTGTCTGGCGATTTTATGCTGGTGCGTTTTGCGGTGTTTGCGGCGCTTAACGGTTTCGATGAAAGCCAGACGTTGTTTAGCGATGTGGATTTGTGTCTGCGTGCGCGCGAACAGGGTTATCTCACGGTCTGGACTCCTTACGCACGTATCATGCGTGCTGCCGAACGCAAAAGTCCTTTTGCGGGTGTCGCGCTCAAGACTGCCGCCCAACTCAGGCAGCAGGAAGAAGACAAATTGCTGCAACGCTGGCTGCCGCTGGTGGGGCATGACCCCGCCTATAACACCAATTTGTCACTCCGTAGCCGCCACTTTGATATCAGCAACGACAGTGAAATGAGCTGGCGCCCGGTGAAACGTCCCGCGCTGCCACAACTGTTGTTGCATCACTCCGATACCGCTGGCTGTGGTCATTACCGCATGCTGCAGCCGTTGTATGCGATGCAGGTGGAGGGCAAGGCGCAGGGCAACGCCTCGTTATCGTTGCTCAATCTGAGCGAAGTGGCCCAGTATCGTCCCGACAGCCTGATCATCCAACGCCGTTACGCACCGGCCTTCCATAGCTGGATTGAACGTGCGGGCAAGATGCCGGATATGTTTAAAGTGTTCGAACTGGACGATTACATCCTCAACCTGCCAATGAAGCACTACAACCGTGCCAATTTCAGCCAGGAGATCTCCGGACTGCTGCGCAAAAGCCTGAGCTACTTTGACCGTTTTGTGGTTTCGACACCGCCGCTGGCCGAGTCGCTCGCCACTTACCATCCCGATATCCAGGTGGTGCTGAACCGTCTGCCGGTGAACTGGTGGGGCAACCTGCATAGCCTGCGCGGACAAGGGCGCAAACCGCGCGTGGGCTGGGCGGGTGGTGCCAGCCATCAGGGCGATCTGGAGATGATTGCCGACGTAGTGAAGACGCTGGCGAATGAGGTGGAGTGGGTGTTTATGGGCATGTGTCCGGAAAAACTGCGCCCTTACGTGCATGAACATCATACGGGTGTCGACATCAGTCTCTATCCGGCGGCGTTAGCCGCGCTCAATCTCGATCTGGCGCTGGCACCGGTAGAAGACAACATCTTTAACATCTGCAAAAGCAACCTGCGTCTGATGGAGTACGGTGCCTGCGGTATTCCGGTGATTTGTAGTGATGTGGAGTGCTATCGCCACACCGAGATGCCGGTTACCCGCGTCAAGAATCGCTTTAAAGACTGGGTGGATGCGATCCGTATGCACCTCAGTGATGCCGATGCCAGCGAGCGCAATGGTCTTGCCCTGCAAACCCTGGTGCGGGAGGAGTGGATGCTGACCGGTAAGCACCTGGATAACTGGTTAAAAGCCTGGACTGCCTGATAGCGCAGGAAATACCCCGTTTTTGCCCTTTGTTTTTGGGATTGGTGGCAGGGCGGGGTCGCTACTATAGGGAATATTTTCCGGGCACCATCAGCGACAGAAGAAGCACACGACGATGACCACCATTCAGGACGAAAACTTTCCCTATTTCATTATTGCACCGGACTATCGCGAGTCTTCGGCTGGCATTCAGGTGATGCATCGCTTGTGTCACCTGTTGAATGAAAGTGGCAGGCAGGCATGGATGGTCAATTGCACCGTGAATCCGGCGTGGAATACCCCGGCAGTCAGTGGCAAAGAATTGTGGGAGCACCGGCAGCGTGGCGGCCTGTTTGCCGCTATTTACCCGGAAGTGGTGAGCGGCAACCCTCTTCAGGCACCGGTGGTGGTGCGCTATATGCTCAACCAGGAAGGGGTGATTAACGGCAATAGCCTGGAGGCCGGTCCTGATGATCTGTTTTTCTGGTTCCGCCCGGAGTTTGCCGGTAAATACGCAAATCCCCGCCTGTTAAACATCGAGTTTTATGACCTGGAGCTGTTCCAGGACGATCAACCAGAAAAATATTGCGACATTCTCTATCTGAACCGCGTGCCCCCCTCCGCGGTTGATTTCGCTGCTTTACCGCCCGGTATTGAGATCCTCTCGATGCGGCATCCACTGACGCTAGCCGAACTGGCCGCGAAGCTCAAAAAGGCACGAACGTTTTATACCTTTGAATCATCCGGTACGGCCTTACTGGCCATTCTGTGTGGCAGCCCGGTGGTCGCGCTGACGGCAGCGGGTTACGAAAAATATGCCCTGACCGAGGCGACGCTGGCCGAAAATGGCGCCATCGGTATCTGCTGGGATGACCAGCCAGAGACCCTTGAGGCCGTGCGTGCCAATCTGTGGCAGATGCGCGATACCTTACTGGCGCGCCGTGAGCAGACGCAGGCGCAGATCCAGCAACTGGTGGATATGACCCAGCAGAAGCTCCGCCAGCACCAGCAGGCGCTGAGGCAGGGGCGGCTGGAAAACTGGCTGGTACAACGTAGCCTGACACCAGCTCTGCATAACAGGCTGGCATTAGCCAGCTCGCCGCGTATCCTGGTGGCGGTGTTTAACGATGCCGACCATCCTGAGCATCTCTTGCTGACGCTTGACACCCTGGCGCAACGGCCTGCGTTTGTGCAGGTGGTGGTGATTGCGGCGCAGGAGATGACCCTGCCTGCGGACATACTGGCGATTCATGCTGATGAGTGGCTCAACTGGCTGCAACACGCCAGCGCCACAGCCACATTTGACTGGTTACATTGCCTCCCTGCGGGCAGTTTTTACAGCGCGGAAAGCTGGCCGGCACTGGCCCATTTCCTTAACCGACAAACGGATGCCCTGGCGGTGTACAGCGACGAGCTGTGGCTGAACGCGGCGGGCGCAGCCGTGCCACATCTGAAACCGCACTGGGACTGGGATCTGTTCAGCGCATCGCCTGCATCCTGGCTGAAGCGATGTTTGCTGGCACGCGAGGCACTGCAACGCTGGCTGGGTGAGGCGCGGCAATATCCGCAGGCATTTGAAGTGTCTCTGATGCAGCTGATCGCATTACACGCAGGTGCTGGGGCGATCCGGCATTACCCGGATCTGTTGAGTATTTTGCCTGAGCCGCAGCTGAGCGAAGACGAGAGTCTGGAGACGGCGCGGGTGCTGGAGCATGGCCTGCATCTGATGGGCTATCCCGCCGCCCAGGTGCACATCCAGCCGGGCCAGATCATGCAGTTGTTGTATGGCCATGATGCGCTGCCACAGGTCTCGCTGATCCTGCTGGCGGGCAATTCGCTGGCCCAGCTGGAGCACGCCATCACCAGCCTGCTGCAACATAATAACTGGCCGCATACCGAACTGCTGGTGGTCAATCATCAGCATGACGATAGTACGCTGAATAACTGGCTGGCGGGGCTGGCCACCATCGATCCAGCACGGATTCGTGTGATTGAGGTGGCCGCTGGCTGGCAGCCGGTGGCACTGCGCAACGCCGCAGCGGCGCAGGCCAGTGGCGAATATCTGTGCTTTATTGAGCCGCAGCTGATCTTCCTGCTGGATAACTGGCTGGCCGCGTTGATGAACCATGCGCTGCGAGCGGAAGTGGCGATGGTGGGACCGAAGTTGATCCACAGCGAACAGCATATTCTCTCGGCGGGGGTTATTGCCGGTCACCGCGGGCTGGCCGGGCATATTGGTCACGGCGAACGCTGGGACTCGCAGGTGATGGGTGGTTACCTGCAAAGCGATCGTCAGTCACGGCTGCTGAATGGGCAGTGCCTGTTAATCCGTCAACGTTGCTGGCAGCAACTGGGGGGACTGGACGAAGGTTACAGCGACCCTGCGGTAGCGGAAATCGACTTTGCCCTGAAAATTGCCCAGGCCGGTTATCGCAGCATCTGGACACCGCACAGCGTGGTGGCAACAAGGGGCAATGCGCGCGGATTCAACTCTTCGTCACCGGAGGCCAGCCGACTGCGCCAGCACTGGGGGCGTGACCTGCTGTGCGATCCTGGCTATCCCCTTAATTACTCGCTGCACGGTGATCCTTTCAGCGTTGATGAGAGCCTGAAACAAACCTGGCCCGCCTTTAGCGAGGCAAAAATTCCCCGAGTGGCTTTTGTGCATGACGATCAAGATAAGCCAAATAGCGCGCGCTTGCTGCAGATCCTGACTCTGATGGCACAGCAGCAACAGATTGCGCTGCTGACTTATGACGCCTTTTCCCCCTGGGTGGTGCTGCGTCTGCAACCGGATGTGTTGATCGTTGCGGCCGATGTCGCCGAACGACAACAGGACAACATCGCGTCGATGGTGAATCTGAGCGGCTGCCAATGCTATGTCCTGCCGGAAGCCAGCGTTACCCAGCAATCCGGCTCGGATTTGTTACAGGCGAGCTGGCTGAATGGCTGGCTGGTGTGGAGTGGAGAATCACAGCTTTGGCTGCAAAAACGTAAGCAAAGCACGTTTCTGCTGCCGTCGCAGGTGATGATGCCAGAAACACGGCCCAGCAGTGCCCCGCGTCACGCACGCCTGCGGGTGTTGTGTGACACCAGCGAACTGAGCGCGGCGGATATACGCTTTTTTGCCCGTGTGGTGGGCGAAACGTCAACATTTATCGACTGGGTGATCCGGGGGGCAGCACCGGCCAGCTGGCTTGAGTCGATCAGCGAAATCCATCGTGCTGCCCCGGGTCCGGTTTCGGCCGATGAACTCGCCAGTCTTCACGTCAACATGGCGGTGCTGTTTCGTCTCCATCTCGACGAAAACCGTGGCAAAGATGATTTGGCATTACTCCATTACCAGGCAGCAGGTCTGCCGGTGCTGTGCAGCGACATTGCGTCACTCCGGCACCGTGGGTCGGCGAGCCATATCCGTAACAAAGAAAATCTCTGGATAACCGCACTGCGCGACTGGCACCAGCAGGCTGAATTGCCGCCGGTACCTGCGCCTGATACCGCGCATCAGTTAACCGCTGACGGGCTTGCGACCTTCTGGCAGCAGGCTGGTATCCATTTTTCCTGACCGTGACACATAACACCGCCCACAGGGGGTTTTGATGAAAAAGATCGCGCCACATTACGACAATAAAAACATTCTGGTGACCAGCCCGTTGTTGCCGCCGCTGGAGGAGTTTATTCCTTACCTGGAGAATATCTGGCAGAGCAAATATCTCACCAACGGGGGGCCTTATCATCAGGCGCTGGAAGCAGCGCTGGCGGAGTACCTCGGGGTCAAACATATTTGCCTGTTCTCCAACGGTACGCTGGCCTTAATGACGGCGTTGCAGGCTTTGCGAATCGGTGGGGAAGTGATTACCACGCCTTACTCCTTTGTCGCCACTTCGCACTCGCTGCTGTGGAACGGTATTAAACCGGTGTTTGTCGATATTGACCCGGTCACCTGCAACCTCGACCCGGCCAAAATTGAGGCCGCCATTACACCGCAAACCAGCGCCATTATGCCGGTGCATTGCTACGGTATTCCCTGTGATACCGATGCGATCCAGCGCATTGCTGATACCTACGGTCTGCGGGTGATTTATGACGCTGCTCATGCGTTCGCGGTGAAACGCGATGGAGTCAGCGTCCTCAATCATGGTGATTTATCGGTGCTGAGTTTCCATGCGACTAAAGTGTTTAACACCTTTGAGGGCGGGGCGATTATCTGTCCGGATGAGAAAATTAAACGCCGTATTGATTACCTGAAAAACTTCGGTTTTGCGGACGAAACCACCGTCGTAGCGGCGGGTATCAATGGCAAGATGAGCGAGTTTCAGGCGGCGTTTGGCATGTTGCAACTTAAACACGTTGATGCGGCTTTTGCGGTGCGTCAGCGGATTTATCAGCGCTACGTAGAAGCGTTGGCTGGCGTACCCGGTGTGTCGCTGTTGCACGCCGATGCGCAAACCGAGTGGAATTACGCCTACTGCCCGCTGTTTATCCATCCGGAACACTTCCCGCTGTCACGTGATCAGCTGTACCAGCGTATGAAGGATGAGGGGATCTATGCGCGTCGCTACTTCTATCCGCTGATTTCGCAGTTCCCGATGTACAAAGGCTACGATTCATCCCATCCTGACAATCTGCCGGTGGCGAGCGAAACCTCACAACAGGTGCTGTGCCTGCCGATCCATCCAACCCTGACCGAAGCTGAGCAGACGCGCATTATTGATATTGTGCTGGCAGCCAGCCAAATCGCCGCAGCCTGAAAATAACTAAAAACCCCCTCTCCCCTGACCTGGGGAGAGGGGGATGAGGCAGGGTTAGCTGGCGGCGGTAACCGGCTGGCTGAGCAGATCCAGCAGCGTGACCGGCTGATGCAGCGTGGCACTGCGCTGGGTCTTCTCAAGAAAAGTTAAGCCACTCAACGCGGTCTCAATGCCCTGGCTGTAATCGTTATGCTCGCCGCGCAAACTGTGCGCGATATCCACGTAATAGTTGGCAAAGGCTTCGATAAACCCGGCAGGATGACCGGCTTTGAAGCGGCAGTAGCGTGGCAGGTTAGCGATGCGGTTGGCGTTATCGGTGCGATCAATTAACGTGACCTGCCCATGCGCGTTGCTGAGTTTCAGCGTCTCCGGTTCAACCTGAAGCCATTCGGCACTGCCTTTATCACCCATCACCCGGATGCGTAAGCCATTGCGGTAGCCAAGGGCCGCTTTGCCATACCAATACTGGCATACCAGGCCGTCTTCATACCGGGAAACAGCATGGACGGTATCGATGATATTGGGCAGCGAGGTGAAGTGGCTGTTGATGGCATATACATCGGTTGCCCGGCGTTGCACGATAAAATCCACCAGTTGATGGACGTGCACACCCAGATCGAGAGAAACAGTAGGGATGACACCGTCGGATTGCCGCCAGCTTTGCGGGCGCGCGACTTCGCCTGCCGGATTGCGGCGGCTAAAGCCTTCCTGCGGCATTTCTACCAGAACCTGCTGAATATCGCCGAGTTCCCCTGCCAGGATACGCTGGCGTAATTCACGGACCATCGGGTAACCGCTGTAGTTATACGTGACATACAGGCGACCGCCGGTGCGTTGCAGGGTGTGCTGCACCACCTGAGCGCTGGCGACGGACTCGACCAGGGCTTTTTCACAAATCACCGCGACGCCGTATTCCAGACAGCGCACGATCACATCGAGATGATGGGGGGTAGGCAGTAAAATCACCACGGCGTCCAGCTGGGTATGTTCGGCAGCCAGTAACGTCTCAACATTCTCATACAGGCGCTCAGCCGGGATACCCCAGGCCTGTGCCGTTTGCTGGTTGATTTGTGCATCGCGGCTAAAACAACCGGCAACCAGCTGGAACTCGCCATCCATCTGGCAGGCAATTTTATGTGTCTGACCGATGGCGGAATTGATGCCGCCACCGAGGAAAGCGAGCTTGAGTGGCTGGGTCATATTGATCTCTCCTGTTGCGTCGGCGGATTGAGATACTGGTTCAGATGAGGAGTCAGCTCTGCCAGTGTGGTCAGGCTGGCGCATTCGGCAAACACCAGGCCCGCGCGATCGCGCGGGGCGGGTTCCAGCGCATCGCCAGGAAGTTTCAGCGGGATCACATCCAGAATCTGTGCCGGTAGCGAAGCGAAGTGAAAGCCGGGGAAACGGGTGGGCTGGGTTACCGAGACGGTATGACGGGCAATAAAACGCTGACGCACCGGACGGCGCTGATCAAAGTGGTCGTCCAGCCCGATAAACGGGGCAACAAAATGGCTACAGTAAGGCACACCGGTGGAGAGGCTGATCAGGCGGCTGTACAGATCGCCAGGACAACGGCGCGTCAGTTCGATCAACCAGAAATCGTTGCCGTCAGTCATAAACTGGGTGTGCAGCAGACCATCAACCAGACCAAGCTGTGCGGTTAGCGTTGCCAGACAGTCACTAACCCGATCCTGCAATGCCTGACTCAGTTGGGTGGTGAGGGAACTGCTGTTGACCTGCCACGGGTAAACGGTGCAAAACTCATCGACAAAGAATTCGCAGACGATTTCACCGTTGCGGATAAACGCGGAATGGCTGTGCAGCGTACCCTGAATAAATTGTTCAATCAGCGCCTCGCCGCTGCGTGAAGCCTGGCGGGCAGCAGCAAAAGCGGTGGGCAGCTGCGCACGTTCGCTGATATGCGTAATCCCCAGCCCACTGTAGGCATCCACGGGTTTGACGATCAAGGGTAACGGGAGCGTTTCGCTGTCACTCAGTTGATCCACCGCTGCGGGTACCGGGAAATGATGAGCCTGCGCCCAATGGCGGAACTGATCCTTCTGAAACAGCGTGTCGCTGACCTCGGGAGAGTCGAATCCGGCAAAACCAAGCTGATCCGCCACGCGTGAGCCGGTGAGATAAGACACATCGGTGACGCCGGGCAACAGTGCCGAAATGCGCCACTCACGGCACAGATCAATTACCTGCTGCACATCACCATAGTTAACCGCACTGCTGTCATCAGCGAAGCGATGACCTGGGTCCTGGTTTTTACTGCCACAGACCGCCGTGCGGTAACCCTGTTGGCGTAACACGTCGAGAAAGGGCAGCGATGCGAATCCCGCATCCAGCAGCAGCGCCCGTGAGGGTGAAGACATGGCGTCCAACCTTAGCCTGAGTAAATTTAACGGCTTTATTTTATGCAACTGACTCGGGGAACAATGGCTTAAACAGACGGGCTTTTTGGCCTGATTTGCCGGGTTCCCGTGTGGAATGGCGGCAAGAGGGTGTAACGGGCAGATAAAACCGTGATGCAGGTCAGTTTGTGAGCAAGTTCCAGGGAAGGAGAGCGTGATTTCAGGTAAAAAGGGGCTGCTATTGTCGCTAAGGTGACACCCCCGCCCCAGATTTATGATGGATTATTATCGGCCTGATAAGGAAAGAATTATGCCAAACGCGAATAACGTTAATTCGGTAGTCAATTTTAATCGGCAATCAGCATTATCCACGCCAGTCACCCCACCTGTCAGAACGACCGCCGTCACATCCCTCGGGAATAGTTCCGCCCGGTTGTCATTACCACCACAATTATTACCTAATCGGACTTTGACGCGCGCGACCAGTTTGTCATTACCGATATTATCTTCTCGTAGCAAAGTAGATAATCAGTTTACCCGTTCTATTCGTTCCCTGACACCGGTCACGCCTACCTCACCTCAGCGGCCCTCTCCGGTAAAGGCAATGGATTGCTCTCGCGATGTGAATAATAAAAAACAACGTATTACCCGCGACTGGGGGGTGCAGAATATATTGCAATCCACTGATAATATACAACAGGCGTTAAAAGCAAAGAAATTCATCAGGAAAAATGCCGCTGAGCAGCTGGCAAAACTCTCATTGAATAAGCCTGAAGGCAGTCAGGATGAACAAATTAAGCAGGATATAGTCGTCAGCATACGGCAGTCCGGCATATGGAATCATCAGGCAATTGATATTGCGGTTGACGCGCTGGTGAAAGTATTCAAAATCAGACTGAATATTTATGACGCAGATTTGGGTTCTACTATTCAGATGGGAGATGAGCAGAATTCCCGGCAGACGGTAAACTTACAAAGAATCAGAATTCAGGGTCAGGAACATTATCAGCTGGTAGAGCGTTCCGGTGTGGTTCGCGATGTGCCGGCAGACGGAAATTGCTTTTTCGCGTCAGTCTCTCTTGGTCTGTATGGCGACGAAGATTCCTGGATTCATCTAAGGAATGAAACGGCTAATTACGTGGACAATCATTGGGGCGATTATAAGGAATTTATTGCAGAGCCGTCGGAAAACGTATCGTTAAATGATCGCCTGTCAGAACTGACTGAAAGCAGACCCCATATTAAAGATAACATTCTCGATATCACTGCGAGAAATTTGAAAAAAAATTTATGCAGTTTTATTGACCGCAACGTAACACCGGTGCAGGTGATTGCCAAAGAGGATGAAATCACTTTAAGAAATGTATTGCATCACTTTTTATCGATCTATGATGTACAAAAGCTGGCTGAAATAAAGCAGGCGATTACCCGCTGGCTGCTGGATCCGGTAGAGGAAAAACGACAGCTGGGGCGTTTACAGGCACTGGCACAACGTTCTCAACATAGTCTGCGTTGCCTTGAGTTTCGCGAACAGGCCAGCCAGCAAAAACACAAAGATGTTAATTCACTGAAGATTTTCGCAACGGCCATCAGCAATGATCTGGTGACCATTATGGTGGATACGGGGATCAATCCTCATCAGTTGCTGGCTCTGCTTGAGACCACAGAAGCAGCGAAACTGATAGAGGACGCTGGATTACTCGGTGCTTCCTGTGAAGATCTGGCTGATATTTTGCAGGGAATGGCGGAAGATCCCGATTTACCTCCCGAGTACAGGCGTATTAAGGAATCCTCGGTGCAGCGTCAGATTGAACAGTTAAAAGAAGAGTTTGAAGAAAGTCTGATAGCACTGGCAAGGTTTGATCAAGATATCGATGTCGAAGGCTTTTTCATTGTCAGTGACCGGCAATTAGAGGCGTTTAACTGGCATAGTCCGGTAAATAATACTTACACCGCTAAAGTTGATGATGTTGTGAGTCGTCAGGGGGTAAGCAGAAGAGAGGTGATCGCGCCCCGGGTCAGGCGTTTGTTAGAGAAAAGCTTTATGCAACGCGTGGCGGTTAACCATCTTTATGATGATGTGGTTTATAACGGCCCGCTGTTTATGGTGAGAAGCGTCATTAATCCGGAGCAAAGGGAGTTATATTATGATGGCGAAATAAGCGAAAGAAGTGTCAGGCGTCATCTTAACAATAATCGTGCAGCAAGAATGGTGAGTCTGAAACAACATATGGCGAGTGCACCGTTTATTTTTGGTGAGGGGATGCCAGTTAGCGATATGGTTCTGGATGGCCTGAATTATGGCTATAAAGGATTGAGTATTGATGTGTTAAATCGACAGTTGATTGATAACCTGGCGATCTCAATATTCCGGTTGAATCGCATTGGCCTCTGGAGTAATACTATCATCCCCAGGATGACCCTAACGGGCATTATGGATTTTCACTGGATGGATGGTTTAGAAGATGACACCGTTGAATTATTGTTTCAGGGGTTGAGAAATCCAGCGGATAATAATGAACTGGATAGCTTGTTATTGTTCTCCTCGTTAATGCAAATAGGAAAAAAAATTAAAGGAGACACCTTTGATGAACATCAAATCGCCGGACTTATCGAAGACGGTCTTTATCCCTTTATGCTGGATAAACTCGCGCTGAAACTGGATGAACTGGCTCATCTGTTGTTTTTACTCCCGTATGGCGTTGATGGCGAACGGGGTATTATTGATATTGCGGCTAAAATTAATGAAGAACGTGCTGAAGATGAAGCACCCTATAACCCGGTCACTGACTGGAAAATGCTGGTCACCACACTGGCAGATAAAGGGAGATTCAGTAAAAGGCTCGAAGTGCGTTTGCGAAACTTACAGGAAAAAATCGATAATATCCCTCTTCCGATGTTCTACAGCTATCTGGCCCAGCAAAGCAATATCATCGTTATTGAGGAAAATGAGGCGCAGGAATTTTTAGCGAATTATGACCCGTCGGGTCAGATTGTTTTTACACCACCGGCAGAACAACCCGACCAGCGTTTTATGGTACTGCGTCCTGACTCAATAGAAGTTTACGATGGCAGAGAAGCAGAACCAATAGAGTTCTATCGGTTCGAAAGCAGCAACTTTTCTGCATTGCGAGCCATTATAGAAACCGATGCGATCCGTTTGACTAACCTGCAGCGGCGTCAACCCACTGATGCAGATAACCGGGCAGCATTAGAACAATTTGCGCTGAATATTTTAGCGCGGCATAAAGGTTAGAAACTCAGTAGCGGTGTGATTTATCGCACTGCTACTCTGATTCCCTCTTGTAAGGAGGTGCCGAAGACAACAAAAACTATCGTGCTGCGTTTCACGCCAGGAATATAAAAAGCCTGTTGTAATGTCGCTGTTCAAATACAGTCAGCGTCAGATTGAATGATGGATTATCAGGGCTTAATAAGGAATATATCATGCCAGATTTTAATAACGTCCATTCTTTAGTAAATTTTAATCGCCAGTCCACATTATCTACCCGTCCACCTGCATTGAAAAAAATAACCACGGTTGCATCTCTAAATAATACAACCGCAACGATTTCCTCACGTATTGCGCCACCACCACTCCGGCCAGACCGGAATCTATCCTCTGCTGCCAGTCAATTTTTCCCTTTCCGCAACCATGCGGAGAGTCAATTTGCCCGTTCAATTCAGAAAATAGCGCCATTTAGCATCGCGCAGAAAAGACCGTCTTCGGTTATGGAGATTACCTGTGGTCGCAAAGATCATGTTAAAAGTAAACGTTTTGATCCCAGCTGGAGCGCGAGCGATATCTTAAAATCAGGAAGCGAAGCGAGGCATAACGCAAAAGTAAAAAAATCAATAAAAAAAAATGCGACGGAATTACTGCAAAAACTTTCATTAAAAACGAAGGAAATCAGTGAAAGTGAACGGGCAAAAGAAGATTTACTCAGTTGCATTCGCCAGGAAGGCAGATGGGATCATGATGCCATCGATATTGCGGTGGATGCACTGGCAAATACCTGCAAAGCACGAATCCGAATTTATGACGCTGACGTGGGCATGATTGCTGATGCCGGACAAGAGCAGAATAGACAATGCACCATCAATTTACAAAGAATCAGAATCAACGGGTTAGAGCATTATCAATTCATCGATAATGCCGGTTGCGTACATGATGTGGCAGCTGATGGCAATTGCCTGTTCCGGTCAGTATCCATGGCCTTATTCGGCGATCAAGACTCCTGGATTTATTTAAGAGGCCAGACAGCTGACCATATTGCAAATCACTGGGAAGATTACCGGGATTTTGTTGAGGTACCGTCAGCAGAGAGCGTACCCGTTACAAGCCAGAAAAATAACCGACTTGAACAGCTCTTGCCGGCTTTCACGCTAAAGACGCCCCACCTGAAGGATAATATTCTGGAAAAATTCTCGATGTCGCTACAAAAGGATTTGCGCGATTTTATCGGACGAGGTGTCACGCCATCGCAGGTTATGCCCGAACAAGATCAGCGAGCACTGAGAAACGTGTTGCATCATTTTTTATCGATCTATGATGTCAACCGGCTACAGGGTATTAAGAAAGCTATCGCTGGCTGGATATCCGACCCGGTTGAGCAAAAGAGAATCTTCGGTCGTTTACAACGTCAGATGGAGCGAGCTCAGGATGGCCAGCACAATCTTACGTTGCGGGAGCAGGCAAGTAAGCAAAAGATCAGGGAAATGGGTTCCCTGAAGGTGTTTGCTAACGCCATTAATCATGATCTGGTGACCATTCTGTTAGATACCGGTATCAATCCGCACCAGTTGCTGGCTTTCCTCGAACTGACAGAAGCGGCGACATTGATATCGGAAGCGGGATTACTGGGTACCGCATTAGAAGACCTGGGGGAAATTATACGGGATTTGGAAGAAGACCCCGATTTACCAGAGGATTGCCAGCGGATAAAGGAACCCGCAGTTCAGGAACAGGTAGAGAATTTAAAAGAGTGCTTTGAAAAAGATCTGATTGAACTGGCGCATTTTGTTAATAACGTCGATTTTGAAGGGCATTTCATGATGAATGACCGACAATTAGACGAGAACTACAGTGCTGAAAATTATAATTACACGGATAATCTTGACGAAGTTATCGCCAGAGAGGGGGTGATCAAAGCAGATCTGATCGCTAACCGGACCCGGAGATTGTTAGAAGTCCGTTATATGCAACGTCTTCCTATGAATAATCTTCACGAGGATACCGCGTATAACAGCCCGTTATTTATGATGCGAAGCATTATTAATCCCGAGGAGGGAGGGTTATATTATGATGGCAATCTCAGCGAGAAAAGCATCAGGCATCATCTCAGCAACAACCACGCAGCCAGAATGGCCAGTCTGAGACAACATATGGTCGGGGCACCGTTCATTCTTGGCGAAGGTGCACCTGTCACTGATATGAATCTGGATGGTCTTGCTTATGGGGATAAAGGGCTGAGTTATGCGATGATCATGGAAGAATTAATTAATAATCGCGCGATATCCATATTTCGTCTCAATCGTATAGGCCTGTGGAGTAATACGGCGATTCCAAACATCACCCGTACCGGAACGTTGCCCTTTCACTGGATGGATGATTTTAGCGATGACACCATTGAATTGCTCTTTCACGGCTTCAGAAATCCAGATCAGAACCATGATTACGATAGTTTGCTATTGTGTACCTCATTACAACGTATTGGCAAAAAAATCATCGGGGATAAATTTGACGAGCATCAGCTTGGCAAGCTGATTCAGGATGGTCTTTATCCCTATACACTGGGGAAATTATCACTAAAACTGGATGAACTGGCATATCTGCTGTTTCTGTTCCCTCATGGCGTTAATGGCGGAAGGGGAATTCTTGCTATCGCAGCGAAGATCAATGAAGAACGAGCCGAAGGAGAACCCCCTTATTCCCCTAACGCGGACTGGAAAAAACTGGTGACCTCACTGGCGCTGGATAAAACCTATCGGGTAAAACTCGAAGAGCGTCTTCAGGTTTTACAATCAGCCATTGATGATATTCCCTGGTCGCAGTTATGTCGCCATTTGTCGCGGAATGCAAATATTATGGTGATTGAGGAAAATGAGGTGCATGACTTTGTCGCTTATTACCAGCCATCGGGAAATATCAGCTATACGCCACCCACAGGCGAACTTCACGAACCTTATCTTCTGCTGCGCCCCGATTATTTAGAAGTCTACGATGAGGAAGGGGTATCTTTCGGTGAATTTTATCGCTTTGAAAACACCAATTTTTCCGCTCTGCGCGCCCTTATTGAAGCCGAGGGGGCGAATTTCCATGATGTTCATGGACGTTTGCCCAGCGATACAGAAAACCGGGAGGCATTAGAGCGTTTGGCTAAACAAATAATAGCGCTGCAAAAAGTGCAGGAAACCCGTCAGAAGCCTGCCTGACAGGTGCTCTCCATGCAGCAGCACAACGGGTCGTGCTGCTGCCATAAAAAAGTAACCATCCTGTTACAGAACTCGCCAAATCTGCCGATAACGACTTTCAGAATCACACAAAATTTTGTCTTATTTTTTCCATTTCTGGGGTGTCTATGCGCTTCAATTATGACTTGTTACCCGGTGAGCTACTGACTTTTGAAGAGATCGCATTGCGTTATACGCAACAGCATCCTGACGAGAAAGAGCTGACCTCCCGCGGGTTGCTGAGCCCGTCAACCAGCTATCGCAATTTGATTATCCGCGCGGTATTTGCCCAGCAGGAGATCAATAGTCCGCTGGAGGATCTGCTGTTTGTCTCGGACGACAACGAACGGAAAAACTATCTGCGCCGTTTTGAGCATTACCTGAAAAACCAGCAGGCTTTCCTTTATTTCCGTCGCACCGATGAAATAAAGAAAGAAAATCGCTGGAAGGTGGTGGGGGAAACCCGCGTCTATGCGATGCTCGATCCGCATTCCGCCGAGGCGCAAAACATGCTGGCGAGCCGCGGTTTCAAGCTGGTGCTGATGCGCCAGACTGAAGAGGATGAATACTGGCAGTTGTTCGACCCGCAGGCGCATCCTTGTTTCCCGTTGTCACGCAAGGTGCAATTCCTGGTGGTGCTGAGTACGCCACAGCATAAAGTACCGATAGCGGTGATGCCCGGCACCGAAGTGGGCAGGCGGGTGAAAGCCAGAGTTTTCCAGCGCGACAGCCAGGCCGAATTTAGCGCCGCGGTAAAAGCACGATATGGTGCCTGCATCATCACCGGCACACGGCTGACGGAGCGCCATAGCTGGCCCTGGGTCGAAGCCTGCCATATCGATACCCAGGAAAATGATGATGGGTTTCTTGCCGATAATAGCGTGGATAACGGTTTGTTCCTGCGCAGTGACTTACAACGGCTGTTTATCAACCGAATGTTAAGTATTGATGCGGAAACCGGCCAGGTGTTGTTCAAAGCACAACTGGAAAGCGACGATAACATTAATCCTTTTTATCAGGCGCTTGAGGGTAAAACCTGTGCACTATGGGATGCGGTGCCGCCTGGGACGCGGCAGCGTCTGCGTAATCTGCGCTAATCCCCCCACAGATGGCAGCTCATCACGCTGCCATCTATTACAAATTTGAAATAACCGCGCTTTGCCCGCCTATTCACCCAATCAAAACACCCTACAGAATTGGATAATCATGCCGATAACTTTACTAACGCAGGGTAGTCAACGTGAACGATCTCTATACCGCCGATGGCGTGATGGATAAACATTCGCTCTGGCAGCGCTACGTTCCTCTGGTGCGGCACGAAGCGCTGCGTCTGCAGGTGCGCTTACCAGCCAGCGTTGAACTTGACGATCTGCTGCAGGCCGGTGGCATTGGTTTACTGAATGCTGTGGAGCGCTACGACGCGCTACAGGGCACCGCCTTTACCACCTACGCCGTGCAGCGCATCCGGGGATCAATGCTGGATGAATTGCGTAGCCGTGACTGGGCACCGCGCAGCGTTCGCCGTAATGCGCGCGAAGTAGCAGGTGCCATGCATCAGGTAGAACAAGCGATGGGGCGCGCGGCTACCGAGCAGGAAGTGGCTGAGCAATTGAATGTTTCGCTGGAGGAGTATCGGCAGATTCTGCTGGATACCAACAACAGCCAACTCTTCTCCTACGACGAGTATCGGGAAGAACACGGTGACAGCGCAGAGCTGGTGACGGAAGGGCATGAAGAAGCCAACCCGCTTCATCAACTGATGGAAGGGAATCTGCGTGAGCGCGTGATTGAAGCGATCGAGGCGTTGCCCGAACGCGAAAAATTGGTGCTGACACTGTACTACCAGGAAGAACTGAACCTGAAAGAGATTGGCGCGGTGCTTGAGGTGGGCGAATCCCGCGTCAGCCAGCTGCACAGTCAGGCGATCAAACGCCTGCGTGCCCGATTAACGGGAGCGCGCTGACAGAATCAGTTCCTGGCGATCCAAAAATAATAAAACCGGGGACTCAGCAATGGGAGCCAAATCCAAAGCCAGACCTTTAAGTCGCTACCTTAAAGACTACAAGCACAGCCAAAGCAATTGTTCACACTGTGGCAAAGTTCTTGACCGTATGGCGTTAGTGTTCCGTGGCCAGATTATCAACAAAGAGGCCATCGCACGCATGGACCAGATGATTGATGATCAGGTCTGGATGAAACTCCAGCCGGAATTGACGGCCTTGTGTCGTTTTTGCAGCGATATTTTTTGTAATACTCATCCGAATTACTTCGATATCATGGCGTTCAAACAATACCTCTTTGAACAGACTGAGATGAGCCACAGCACCATTCGTGAATATGTGGTGCGGTTACGTCGTCTCGATGACATGCTTAAGGCGAAAAACTTCCCGGCAGAGCGTTTGCGGGGCAACAGCTGGCATGAATGTCTGGAGAACGATTTACCTGATGCCGGTAATAACAACTACCGCATCGCTTTGCGCAAATATGACCAGTTTTTAGGCTGGCAGCGCAGTTAACTGTGATCCTCCCCTTGTTGTTGTCGAAGACGTCAGCAACAGGGACCGCACCCGGTGATTTCCGGGTGCGACTTCTCTCATCTTCTGCAACACTGTAAGAATAATCGCACTTTGCCCGAATGGAGGCTGCATTGTCCTTACATCTTTTGCACCAGTATCCCCGTCTTGAACTGCTCGGTGCACCCACGCCGCTGGAACATCTGCCACGTCTGTCTGACTACCTCGGCCGCGATATTTTCATCAAGCGCGATGATTTCACGCCAATGGCGTTTGGTGGCAATAAGCTGCGTAAACTTGAATTTCTGGCGGCGGATGCCCTGCGTGAAGGGGCGGATGTGCTGCTGACCGCCGGTGCTATCCAGTCGAATCATGTCCGCCAGACGGCTGCTGTCGCGGCACGTCTTGGTCTGAAATGCGTGGCGCTGCTGGAAAACCCGATTGGCACCCATGCTGAAAACTACCTCACAAACGGCAATCGCCTGCTGCTGGATTTGATGGATGTGGAAGTGGTGATGGTGGATGCACTGCATAACCCGACAGCACAGCTGGAGGAGCAGGCAACCCGTCTTGAGGCGCAGGGGTTCCGCCCTTATGTGGTGCCGGTGGGTGGCTCCAATGCGCTCGGCGCGCTGGGTTATGTTGAGTGCGCGCAGGAAATCGCTCATCAGAGCGAGGGCGTGGTGGATTTCGCCGCTGTGGTGGTCGCATCCGGCAGTGCCGGTACACATGCCGGTCTGGCGGTTGGTCTGGAACAGTTGCTGCCAGATAGCGAGCTGGTGGGGGTGACCGTTTCGCGTAAGGTGGCCGATCAGCTGCCGGTGGTTGAGCGTATCCGCAGTGCGCTGGCGCAGCAGCTGGAAGTCACCGCCCGTGCCCCGATCACGTTGTGGGATGACTATTTTGCCCCGCGCTACGGTGAACCCAATGAAGAAGGGTTGGACGCGGTAAAACTGCTGGCGCGGCTGGAAGGCATCATGCTTGACCCGGTGTACACCGGCAAAGCGATGGCGGGCTTGATCGATGGTATCAACCAGCAGCGCTTCCGCCGTGAAGGGCCACTGTTATTTGTTCATACCGGTGGTGCTCCGGCGTTATTTGCTTATCATCCTTCGGTCTGAGGCGCGGCTGAAAAAAGGTTTATAATCCGGCCGTTATTTGACTTGCCCGGTTAAGTAACGCCAATAACGATAGTGCGGCAGACGCGTTTTTTTGCCGCCTCACAACACACCACTCACAAATAATAAATGGGGTAACTATGGCTTTCTCACAGATTCGTCGCCAGCTGGTGATGGGAGTGATGGCAGTGGCGTTAGTCGCTGGCTTCAACGTTAAAACCTTTGCGGCAGAAAATCTGCTGAATAAAGTTAAAGAACGCGGCACGCTGCTGGTGGGACTGGAAGGCACCTATCCGCCGTTCAGCTTCCAGGATGAAAACGGCAAGCTGACTGGCTTTGAAGTGGAGTTTGCTCAGCAACTGGCGCAGCATCTTGGCGTGAAAGCCAGCCTGAAACCGACCAAATGGGACGGCATGCTGGCGGCGCTGGATTCAAAACGTATCGACGTGGTGATAAACCAGGTCACTATTTCTGACGAGCGTAAGAAGAAATATGACTTCTCCACGCCGTACACCATTTCCGGTGTGCAGGCGCTGACGCTGAAGAAAAACGCGGGCAGCATCAGTAAACCGGAAGACCTCTCGGGTAAGAAAGTGGGCGTTGGCCTCGGTTCTAACTATGAGCAATGGCTGCGCGATAACGTCAAGGGTGTCGATATTCGCACTTATGATGATGACCCGACTAAATATCAGGATCTGCGTTCTGGCCGTCTTGATGCCATCCTGGTAGATCGCCTGGCTGCACTGGATCTGGTGAAGAAAACCGGCGATACCATGGCGGTGGCGGGTCCGGCATTCTCTCGTCTGGAATCAGGCGTGGCGCTGCGTAAAGGCAATGATGATTTGCTAAACGCGATCAATGCGGCCATTGCTGAGATGCAAAAAGATGGCTCGCTGAGCAAGCTCTCCGAGAAATGGTTCGGCGCGGACGTCACTAAATAATGCAGGAAAGCCTACAACTGGTGCTGGATTCAGCACCATTTCTGCTCAAAGGCGCGGTGTTTACCCTTCAGCTGAGTATCGGCGGGATGTTCTTTGGCCTGATACTGGGTTTTGTGCTGGCATTGATGCGCCTGTCTCACTTCTGGCCGGTTAACTGGCTGGCCCGCATTTACGTCTCGATCTTCCGTGGGACACCGCTGATCGCCCAGCTGTTTATGATCTACTACGGCCTGCCGCAGTTTGGTATTGAGCTGGATCCGATTCCATCCGCGATGATTGGCCTGTCGCTCAACACCGCCGCTTATGCTTCGGAATCCCTGCGTGGTGCCATCGCCGCCATTGAACGTGGACAGTGGGAAGCGGCTGCCAGTATCGGTATGACGCCGTGGCAGACATTACGTCGCGTGATCCTGCCGCAGGCGGCGCGGACAGCGTTGCCACCGTTGGGTAATAGCTTTATTAGCCTGGTGAAAGATACCTCGCTGGCCGCCACCATTCAGGTGCCGGAGTTATTCCGTCAGGCGCAGCTGATCACGTCTCGTACCCTTGAGGTGTTTACCATGTATCTGGCCGCTTCGGTGATTTACTGGGTGATGGCCACGGTGCTTTCTGCCTTGCAGAACCGGCTGGAAGCGCACGTAAATCGTCAGGATCGGGAGGTGAAATGAGTGCCATTGAAGTTCGTCAGCTGGTGAAGAAGTTTCACGGCCAGACGGTGCTGCACGGTATCGATCTGGACGTGGCTTCAGGCGAAGTGGTTGCGATTATCGGACCGAGTGGCTCGGGTAAAACCACGCTATTACGCAGTATCAACCTGCTGGAAGTGCCGGACAGTGGGCGTATCCGGGTCGGGGATATCTCGGTCGATGCCGCGCTGGGCATTCATAAGCAGAAGGAGTTGGTACGACGTCTGCGTCAGCAGGTCGGTTTTGTGTTCCAGAACTTTAACCTGTTTCCTCACCGCTCGGTGTTGGAAAACATCATTGAAGGACCGGTGATCGTCAAAGGGGAACTGAAAGCGGAAGCGATTGCGCGTGCCCGCTCCCTGCTGGAGAAAGTCGGCTTGCAGGGCAAAGAAGAGAGCTTCCCACGTCGGTTGTCCGGTGGACAGCAGCAGCGTGTGGCGATTGCGCGTGCGCTGGCGATGCGGCCGCAGGTGATTCTGTTTGATGAACCCACCTCCGCCCTTGATCCTGAGCTGGTGGGGGAGGTGCTGAATACCATTCGCGCGCTGGCGGAAGAGAAACGGACGATGGTTATCGTCACCCACGAAATGAGTTTTGCCCGTGATGTGGCTGACCGCGCTATTTTTATGGACCAGGGGCGCATCGTAGAACAGGGACCGTCAAAGGCGCTGTTCAGCAATCCTCAGCAGGCACGCACCCGGCAGTTTCTCGACAAATTCCTTAATCAATAATCTGCAGCGCCGCATCATATTTGCGGCGTTTTTTCCTCAGCTTAGCCGTCTTGTGACTCGATTATTCTCTGGCTGATCAGGGGGTGAAATATTCTTAATTGTTGGGGGTGTTGATTTCCCGTTGAGAGTGATGGTGGTGGTTTAACGTTTAAATAAATGAGCTAAATCATTAGTCTGCTTATTTACCAATAAAGGTAAAGGTGCGTAACGCCTTGTTATAACAGGACCAGTGGGAAACTTTTAAGAGTTTCGCTACAGTCATGCAACATCTCCTGCCCGATAATCCCCCCTTAATCTAAAAAAGTACTGTCCATATATCTGCCTCATATTTTCACATTTCAGACCTACACAGCGGGAGTTAATCTTATGAATAACACCAGGAGCGATGAAATATTGTGGGTGAATACCCTTAAAGGGACCTGCATATTACTGGTTGTGCTCTACCACACGGTTTTACCCGGATTTGAGAATACGGTGCAATATCTGTCGGCAGGATGGATTCCAGCTGAAATATGGGTGAAGTTTAATACGGTACTGTCGCCACTGCGTATGCCGGCTTTTTTCTTTGTATCGGGGCTGCTGGCGGCGAATGGCATCATGAATCGTCCGTGGAAGCAGGTGTTTACCAGCCGGATTACCAACCTGTTTTATCTCTATATTTTATGGGGATTTATTCAGTGGTGGTCAATCGTCGGTATCTCTTCCGAAATTACCGGGCAGCGGATTTCGGAAAACCTGAATGCGGCCTATGCCGGTTCTCTGCTTGAGTTTCTGAAGCTGACCTTCCTTGCCATGAGTACCTCCTGGTATCTGTATGGCCTGGGGATTTACTTCCTGCTCGCCCGGATCTTCCGTAAACAGAAAATCGCGTTGCTGGTTATCGCCGTGGTGCTGAATTATCTGGCAGTGGAGAAGATTATTCCCTTCTGGGGACCACAAAGCCTGGCGCAATATTTTCTGTTCTTCCTGATGGGGGCATTCTGGAGCCCGCTGATGTTGCGTCTGAGTGAATGGCGGCGTGAAAACATCGTCCCCTGGGCGCTGCTGGCGGCGCTGGCCGGTGTGCATGTTATTTTTGGTATGAGCAGAAGCCTGTTTATGTGCCTGATTGCGGTGCTGTTCAGTGTGGCGATTTGTCGCTGGCTGAATGCGCATTTCCGCATGAGCTGGCTCAACTGGATTGGGCGTAACACGTTACAGATTTACGTCATTCACCGCATCTTCATTGAGTTCTTTGGTATGTCGGCGATTCTGTTTGCCCAGCGTCATCATCTGTTCGAGCAGGCATGGTTTTCGGTGCTGTGGGCGTGCCTCTACCCGATAGCGATCGTCGCCATCTGTTCGCTGTGTTCGGTACTGGTGTGGTCGTTGACCAATCGTGGTCTGGGGCAGTCGCTGTTTGTCTTCCCAACCCTGATTGGCATGAAACGCAAGAAAACCGCAGCGTAAAGACAAAATTGCGCCGCTACAAACCGTGCAGATCCGTAGCGGCGCGATTTATCGCGCAAAAAGATCGGTAAAGCGGCCCTGCTACCGGGCCGCTTTGTTTAGATTAACCTCAGCCAATGGTCATCAGACTGGCGTTACCCCCGGCAGCGGCGGTATTGACGCTCAGTGAGCGTTCGATTAACAACCGTTCCAGCAGCAGATTGGTTTCACCGCGGGCAAAGCCCTGCACGGACACAATCGCACCGTCACGCGCGGCAACCTGCTCGCACAGGCTACGCAGCTGATCGGCATCACCGTGGTAGATCACCGCATCAAACTCACCCGCCAGCACATCTTTCGCCAGCATGATCCGTTGCTGCACCGCAGCAGGCAGGGCAGCGCGCAGCGTGCGATGCAATTCATCATCCGGCCACAACGCATGGCTGCCGACACTGGTGACTGCCGCCAGTTGCGTCAGCGCATCCTGCTCATTATCAGCAAGGCACAATACCTGTTCACGTGGCAGCAGGGTGAAAGTGTTGCGCTCACCGGTCGGACCCGGCAGTACGCGCACCGTACCGGCCTGTGCCAGCTGATCATAATGCTGCGTCAGAGCCAGCAGTTCGGGTTTGTCCTGTGCCCATTGTTGCAGTGCCTGATGGGCGCTGAGCAGCGTGGTACGCAGCGTGCTGTCCACCGGGCGCTCGGCGTCCTGGCGGTCAAAAGTCGTGCGCAATGCGCCGTCCGGGCGGTTTGCCAGCAGGCGATAGAGATAGAGCGGGCCACCGGCTTTCGGACCGGTGCCGGACAAGCCTTCACCCCCGAACGGTTGCACGCCAACCACAGCACCGACCATATTGCGGTTCACATACAGGTTGCCGACTTTCGCCCCTGCGGTGACCTGCGCAATAGTTTCATCGATACGGGTGTGCACGCCGAGCGTCAGGCCATAACCGGAGGCGTTAATCTGATCGATCAGCTGCGGCAGGTTATTACGTGCGAAACGCACCACATGCAGCACCGGACCAAAGACTTCTTTGTCGAGGTCGCTGACCTGTTCCAGCTCAATCAGCGTGGGTTTAACGAAGGTGCCCGTTGCCCACTCTTTACTGTCCTGCGGATTTTCCTGCGCGGCCTGGTAAATGGTGAAGCCTTTACTGCGCATCGCCTGAATATGGCGCTCAATATTGGCTTTGGCTTCGGCATCAATCACCGGACCCACATCGGTGGCGAGGCGTTCTGGGTTCCCCATGCGGCACTCGGCCATCGCACCGCGCAGCATTTTCAGCGTATGGTCGGCGACATCGTCCTGCACACACAGCAGACGCAGGGCTGAGCAACGCTGTCCGGCGCTATCAAATGCGGATGCAACGATATCCACCACCACCTGCTCGGTCAGCGCAGAGGAATCAACGATCATCGCGTTCATCCCCCCGGTCTCGGCAATCAGCGGCGTTGGACGACCCTGCGGATCGAGACGACCGGCAAGGTTGCGTTGCAGCAGGGTCGCGACCGCAGTAGAACCGGTGAACATCACGCCGCGCACGCGTTCGTCTGCGGTCAACTGAGCACCCACGGTTTCCCCCAGGCCAGGCAACAGTTGCAGCACGCCGGACGGCACACCCGCATCCAGCATAATCTGTACTGCCTGGGCAGCGATCAGTGGCGTCTGCTCGGCGGGTTTCGCCAGCACGCTGTTGCCTGCGGCGAGGGCGGCGGCAATCTGACCACTAAAAATCGCCAGCGGGAAGTTCCACGGACTGATACACACCACCGGACCGAGCGGACGATGGGTGACGTTATCGAAATCATCACGCACCATGCCGGCGTAGTAGTAGAGGAAATCTACCGCTTCACGCACTTCGGCGATGGCATTGTTGTAGGTTTTACCCGCCTCACGCACCAGCAGGCCAATCAGCTGTTGCATCTGGCCTTCCATCATTTCGGCAGCGCGCTCCAGAATGGCGGCGCGTTCCTGCGGAGGGGTGGCAAACCAGATCGGACCGGCATTCACTGCCGCATCCAGCGCCTGTGACACCTCATGTGGCGTGGCCTCGCGCACGCTGCCCACCACATCGGCGGGAGCGGACGGGTTGAGCACCGGGCGGCTGCTACCGGCACCCAGCTCGCCGTCAATCAGCGGTTGTGCCTGCCACGGCTGGCTGGCGCTGTTCAACAGGGCGCTGGATAACGATGCCAGACGGTGTTCGTTCGCCATATCAAGACCAGCGGAGTTGACCCGTTTTTCGCCATACAACTCGCGCGGCAACGGAATCTTCGCGTGCGGCAGGCCAATCGCACCTTCGCTCGCGCCCATTTTTTCCACTGCTGTAACCGGATCGGCCACCAGTTCATCAATCGGCAGTGAGGTATCGGCGATGCGGTTCACGAATGAGGTGTTGGCACCGTTTTCCAGCAGACGGCGTACCAGATAAGCCAGCAGGGTTTCATGGGTACCCACTGGCGCATAAATACGGCAAGGACGATTGAGTTTGCCGTCAGCCACTTTGCCCACCACCTGCTCATACAAGGGTTCCCCCATGCCGTGCAGACACTGGAATTCGTACTGACCTGGATAGTAGTTGTTACCCGCCAGCTGATAAATCGCCGCCAGCGTATGGGCGTTATGGGTGGCGAACTGCGGATAGATGAGGTTTGGCACTGCCAGCAGTTTTCGCGCACAGGCCAGATAAGAAATATCGGTGTAAACCTTGCGGGTATACACCGGGTAACCTTCCAGCCCGTCGATCTGGGCGCGTTTGATTTCGCTATCCCAGTAGGCACCTTTCACCAGACGGATCATCAGGCGACGACGGCTGCGTTGGGCCAAATCCACCAGGTAATCAATCACGAACGGACAACGCTTCTGGTAGGCCTGGATCACAAAGCCGATACCGTTCCAGCCTTCCAGTTCCGGTTCGAAGCAGAGTTTTTCCAGCAGGTCGAGCGACAGTTCGAGGCGATCAGCTTCTTCCGCATCGATGTTGATGCCGATGTCGTAAGAACGCGCCAGCAGCGTCAGGGATTTCAGCGTGGGGTAGAGTTCGTCCATTACGCGTTCATACTGCGCGCGACTGTAACGCGGATGCAGTGCCGACAACTTGATGGAGATACCCGGGCCTTCGTAAATGCCACGTCCGTTGGAGGCTTTGCCAATGGCGTGAATGGCCTGCTGATAGGAAACCAGGTAGGCTTTGGCATCGCTGGCGGTGAGCGCCGCTTCGCCCAGCATATCGTAAGAATAACGGAAACCTTTCTCTTCCAGCTTGCGTGCATTAGCCAGCGCTTCAGCGATGGTTTCACCGGTAACAAACTGTTCACCCATCAGACGCATCGCCATATCCACCCCTTTGCGGATCAGCGGTTCGCCACTTTTACCAATGATGCGGTTCAGGGAACGGGACAGGTTGGCTTCATTATGGGTGGACACCAGACGGCCGGTGAACAACAGGCCCCAGGTGGCGGCATTGACGAACATTGACGGACTGCGACCAAGATGCGACTGCCAGTTGCCATTGCTGATTTTGTCGCGGATGAGTGCGTCACGGGTCGGTTTGTCAGGAATACGCAGCAACGCTTCGGCCAGACACATCAGGGCAACCCCTTCCTGCGAAGAAAGGGAAAACTCCTGCAGCAAACTTTGCACCATTCCGGCGCGTCCGGTTGCACCTTTCTGATGCCGAAGTTTATCGGCGAGGGTGTAAGCCAGCTGATGGGTTTTCTCCGCCAGCGGGGCCGGGAGACGGGCCTGCTCCAGCAGCATCGGCACGGCATCGGTTTCCGGACGACGCCATGCGGCGGTGATGGCCGAGCGTGTCACCGACTGCGGCAGGATATGTTCGGCAAAATCGAGGAACGGTTGCAGGGCCTCTTCTGATGAAGGATCTTCCTGCGCGCTATCGCTGGGTTGCAACGGAATCTCCGGCAGCGAATCTCCTGCCTCCAGCTGCGTCAGATAGTTAAAAATCGCCTGTTTAATCAGCCAATGTGGCGTGCGATCGATCTTCTGCGCTGCCAGTTTAATACGATCGCGGGTGGCGTCATCCAGCTTCACCCCCATGGTGGTGGTTCCCATGCTTTCCTGTTCCTCAAAAAGAATAGTTTGATGTCCGGTGTGAACTGCACTATCACTTATGTTGCAACTTTGTGCAACCTTGTTAATTGTGCGCTAAGTTATTGGTCTGGGGTTTATTGCAAGAATCTCGCCAGGGTTGCAACTTTTGTCGTGTGAAATGCAAAAGGTGCAACCTATCACAGGCGAGGTGAGGGCGGGGCGCAACCGCCAGCGATAGGGTGTGAAAGACGTTGTACCGACCACGGCTTTGCGGCAGGATACCGCGCCTTAATGGAAATCGAATTATAAGTGGAGAGATAAAATGAATGTCAGTACACCGATGCTGGTGACTTTTGTTGTTTATATCCTCGGGATGGTGTTGATAGGGCTGCTTGCCTGGCGTTCGACCAAAAACTTTGATGACTATATCCTCGGTGGCCGCAGCCTTGGCAGTGTGGTAACGGCGTTGTCTGCGGGGGCATCGGATATGAGTGGCTGGCTGCTGATGGGGTTGCCGGGGGCTATTTTCCTGTCGGGCATTTCCGAAAGCTGGATTGCCATTGGTCTGACTATCGGTGCCTGGCTGAACTGGAAAATTGTTGCCGGGCGTCTGCGAGTGCAGACGGAGCATCATAACAATGCCCTGACGCTGCCGGACTTCTTTACCAGCCGTTTTGAGGACCACAGCAAAATCCTGCGGGTGATCTCTGCGCTGGTCATTCTTATCTTCTTCACCATTTACTGTGCTTCCGGGGTGGTTGCTGGCGCGCGTCTGTTTGAAAGCACCTTCGGTATGGATTACCAGACGGCGTTATGGGCTGGAGCTGCGGCCACCATCCTCTATACCCTGGTGGGTGGCTTCCTGGCTGTCAGCTGGACGGATACCGTCCAGGCCAGCCTGATGATTTTCGCGCTGATCCTGACGCCGGTGATTGTGATTGTGGCGGTGGGTGGCTTGTCTGACTCGCTGGCGGTGATTGAAGCCAAAAGCCTGGAAAATCTCAACATGCTGAAAGGGCTGAATTTTGTGGCGATTGTCTCGCTGCTCGGTTGGGGACTGGGCTACTTCGGACAACCACACATTCTGGCGCGTTTTATGGCTGCCGACTCCCATCGATCGATTCGCACGGCGCGTCGTATTGGTATGACCTGGATGATCCTGTGCCTGGCGGGAGCCGTGGCTGTCGGCTTCTTCGGTATTGCTTACTTCCAGAACCATCCGGACCAGGCCAGCGGTGTCAGCCAGAACGGTGAGCGCGTATTTATTGAACTTGCGCGCATCCTGTTCAATCCGTGGATCGCCGGTATTCTGCTGTCAGCCATTCTGGCGGCGGTGATGTCCACCCTGAGTTGCCAGCTGCTGGTGTGCTCCAGTGCGCTGACGGAAGATCTGTATAAAGGTTTCCTGCGGAAAAATGCCAGCCAGCGCGAGCTGGTATGGGTGGGACGTCTGATGGTGCTGGTGATTGCATTGATTGCTATCGCACTGGCCGCCAATCCGGAAAACCGCGTGCTGGGCCTGGTGAGTTATGCCTGGGCTGGTTTTGGTGCCGCATTCGGCCCGGTGGTGCTGTTTGGTGTGTGCTGGCAACGTATGACACGTAACGGTGCGCTGGCGGGGATGATCATCGGCGCAGTGACGGTGCTGGTGTGGAAACATTTTGCCTGGCTGGATCTGTATGAAATTATCCCAGGTTTCCTGTTTGCCAGCATCGCGATTGTGGTGGTGAGCCTGATGGGCCGGGCACCTTCGCAGGAGGCGCAACTGCGTTTTGCGGCGGCAGAAGCCGAGTATCAGACTAAATAAGCCTCAGCCCGCCTCATTTTATGGGGCGGGTTTTATTGCCGCGCCGTAGTGATGGGGTGTTCAACCGGGAGTGAATATATTTTCCTGGGTAAAACAATTATCCCGCCTGGCGGTTGTTGACCAATTGGTTAATAAACGCACAGCACGTTTTACTACATCAGATGCGCAGACATCGTCCCCGTCAGGTTTTCCAGACTTTCGCATGGCCCCTGCGGTTTCCGAATCCTCCTAAAAAGTTCAGCCAAACCAGAAATAACTAACATATTGATATTTATCTTAAATTTAATTTAAGATGAAGGTCGGGTGCGGGCCACAGTCACTTTTTGTTAGCTGATAGTTAAAATTACTGTTGCAAAGGACCGCAAATATGATGCACTTTAATCATAAGCGTTGTCAGAAGTGTGGCTAAGGTCACTGGAGTTCGCGCATGATTCGGTCCTTCAAAGGACAGGTAAATACCCTCCAACATACGCAGTTCACTGCGGGGGATTTCTTCCCTCGAAAGTTTCCTCTTCGTTTTTCAATCTTCAACCTTTTTCAGGCCCCAAATCATTACCGGTGCGCGGCAGCGTTTTCGCGTTGTTGTACACCTTTCTCAATGGCTCGAAACGGCTCTAAAGGAAGCCACGTAAACCTCTAAAGCGTTCACGTCATCGCAACAGGACAAACCCTGCGGCGACAAATGAAACCAACTGTAAGGTGCCACTATGGGAAGACAGAAAGCAGTGATCAAAGCGCGTCGTGAAGCAAGAAGAGTAATTCGTAATGACTCTCGCAGTCATCGTCAGCGTGAAGAAGAATCGGTCACTTCGCTGGTGCAGATGGGTGGGCTGGATGCAATTGGCATGGCGCGTGATGTACGCGACCGTTCACCAATTGAGGCCAGAAATGATGCTCAGGCGCACTATCTTAATGCCATAGAAACGAAACAGCTTATTTTCGCCACCGGCGAAGCCGGATGCGGGAAAACCTGGATTAGCGCAGCCAAAGCGGCTGAGGCCCTGATACATAAGGATATCGACAGGATAATCGTTACGCGCCCGGTTCTGCAGGCGGATGAAGATCTCGGTTTCCTCCCCGGAGACATTTCCGAGAAATTCGCCCCTTATTTCCGGCCGGTCTATGACGTTCTGGTTAAACGTCTTGGCGCTTCCTTTATGCAGTACTGCCTGCGTCCCGAAATCGGCAAGGTGGAGATCGCGCCCTTCGCGTATATGCGCGGACGCACCTTCGAAAATGCCGTGGTGATTCTGGATGAGGCGCAGAACGTCACCGCTGCGCAGATGAAGATGTTTCTGACGCGCCTTGGTGAGAACGTGACGGTCATCGTCAACGGTGATATCACCCAATGTGATTTACCGCGTGGCGTGCAATCAGGCCTTGCCGATGCGCTGGCGCGCTTCGAAGAGGATGAGATGATTGGGGTTGTCCGTTTTGCTAAAGACGACTGTGTCCGTTCAGCACTCTGCCAGCGCACGCTGCATGCTTACAGTTAACCATTGAGAATCAGGACAGTAGACAAAACCCGGCTCAGGCCGGGTTTTTTTGTGTCGTTCCCGGAGAACAGGCAAAAAAAAGTCTGAACATACGTTCAGACTCTTCTTCAAAATTGTGGCGGTGAGAGGGGGATTGACTCGCTTCGCTCGCCCTGCGGGCAGTTTGTTCGCTGCGCGCCCAAACTGTCCAACCGGCTACGCCGGTTGTCGAACCCCGTCGGGGCTTCTCATCCCCTCTCACCCGGAGAATATGCAAAAAAAAAGTCTGAACATACGTTCAGACTCTTCTTCAAAATTGTGGCGGTGAGAGGGGGATTCGAACCCCCGATACGTTGCCGTATACACACTTTCCAGGCGTGCTCCTTCAGCCACTCGGACACCTCACCACATTTTTTGCTGCTGACCTTGGCGGGTCAACGGGGCGCTACTATAGGGAGTTCGCCTAAAAGGGTCAAGCCCTATTTTCTCCTTTTTTTCTATTCGCTTAAGCCCTGAGCGAATCGCGTTAACCCTGTTCGTATTGGTTATCCTGTCATCAAAATATTGCCTGACAGTCACAAAAGTGTAACGCCATTGTCGCAGACTTGTCCGCGGAAACATTTGGTTATATTTGTGAATAAGGATGCTTATAAATGAAACAGATACCTCTGATTACGGTTCCACTCATCGCTTCATTGTTGGCTCCGGCTGCGATGGCGGATGAGACCAGTTACTCCCGCGCCGCAACCGGCGATCTGACTCAGCACGGTGGTGCGCGTCGTCTGACAGGCGATCAAACCGAGGCATTGAAAGCCTCGCTCAGCAATAGCACGGCAAAAAACGTGATTCTGCTGATTGGTGATGGGATGGGGGATTCGGAAATTACCGCAGCCCGTAACCTGGCGATGGGGGCCGGTGGCTTCTTCCCGGGTATTGATGCGCTTCCGCTTACCGGCCAGTACACCCACTATTCACTGGATAAGAAAACCCACAAGCCGAATTACGTCACGGATTCAGCCGCTTCTGCCACGGCCTGGGCAACCGGCACCAAATCCTATAATGGTGCCATTGGTGTTGATGTAAACGGAAAAGACCAGACCACACTGCTGGAGTTAGCAAAGGCGGCGGGTAAGGCTACCGGTAACGTTTCTACTGCGGAACTGCAGGACGCGACACCCGCAGCACTGATCGCCCATGTGACTTCGCGTAAATGTTATGGTCCGGAAAAAACCAGTGAGCTATGCCCAGGCAATGCGCTGGAGCAGGGTGGAAAGGGTTCGATCACCGAACAGATGCTGAAAACCCGTGCGGATGTCACGCTGGGCGGTGGGGCGAAATCCTTCAGCGAAGTGGCGAAAGCGGGTGAATATCAGGGGAAAACCCTGCGTGAGCAGGCGCAGGTACTGGGTTATCAGCTGGTGGATGATCTTGATGGCATGAATGGCGTACAGCAGGCTGACCAAAGCAAGCCACTGCTGGGGCTGTTTGCGGCGGGTAATATGCCGGTGCGCTGGCAGGGGCCAAAAGCCAGTTATCACGGTAACCTGGATAAGCCGGTGGTGACCTGTGAAGTGAATAAAGACCGTCCGGCGAGTACGCCGACGCTGGCGCAGATGACCAAAAAGGCACTCGACCTGCTCAGCCAGAATGACAAAGGTTTCTTCCTGCAGGTTGAGGGGGCATCGATTGATAAACAGGATCATGCCGCCAATCCCTGTGGTCAGATTGGTGAAACCGTGGACCTCGACGAAGCGGTACAGCAGGCGCTGGCCTTCGCCCGCCAGCACGGTGATACGCTGGTGGTGGTGACTGCGGACCACGCTCACAGCAGCCAAATCGTCGAAAATGGCACCAAGGCACCGGGGTTAACCCAGGCGGTAAATACCAAAGATGGCGCGGTGATGACCATCAGCTACGGTAACTCGGAAGAGGATTCGCAGGAGCATACCGGCACCCAGCTGCGTATTGCCGCCTACGGCCCCCATGCTGCCAACGTGGTGGGGCTGACGGATCAAACCGACCTGTTCTTTACCCTGCGCGATGCGATGGGCATTAAATAACACGCCCTTAATCACCAATAAAAAACCCACGCAAGCGCGTGGGTTTTTACTTTATATAGACAACAGATCATCATTGCTGGCCAACGGTGATTTTTAAGTTTTTGTCGGAATATTCATATCGAAAATTAAATTTACCCATACATCTGCCATAGTTATGCGGATAAGTCAGTACTCCCTGCTCCCCACTTTGTGTCACAAAAGGGGGGGAGACGGTTATTTGTGTTACTTCGGTCATAAAACAGGTTCCGACATCTTTATAATATTCAATCCACCCACTCTGGCTGTTTCTTAATGTTCCTGAGTTTTCCGGGAGGCGCCATGCGCCAATTTGCGTTTCTTCTTTGCTGTCTTCTTCTCTGACGAAGCCATACCAGACATTCGCATCATCCGTAGCCCGGCGTATCTCAAACAGATATTTTCTATTGATTTTAATCGGATACATCACAGAGCAACTGACACCCTCGCCACCATCTGCACCCTGTCGGCAGTGATTCGTGTCCGCAACCTGAGTTCCAGAAATAAAAGAAGAGTACACCACCATATATTGTTCGTCGGTTCGTGGTTGCAGGCCAATATAACCTACCGCACCGGTGCCGGTGAACGAAAATTGATTCGCGTAATAATACCCGGCACTTTCCATATCGGTATTTACCGTAAACGGCATGGTCAGACTGGTAATATTCGTTGCGTTAACAGACCAGTTCCAGCCAGCCATCCCGCCAGGCGTTATTGCTGAGACGTTACCCATCAGAGAGGTAGTGAATATAAATGCGGACAAAGGATATTTCATATTTCTCCTGTTTAAATCATTCTGTCTTCCATAGCGTAGATTGAGAATAGACGTTTTTCTGATCTGTGCCAGAAAAATTACCACGCGGATTTAGCGGAAGCAGGCCAGGAAAAATAACCATTAAATAAAAAAGCCCACGCGATTGCGTGAGCTTTGCAGGTTTGCATTACTGCGTCTGATCGATTATGCAGCTAATCAGACGTTGAACAGGAAGTTCATCACATCGCCATCTTTCACGATGTATTCTTTCCCTTCTGAGCGCATTTTGCCTGCTTCCTTCGCGCCTTGTTCACCTTTATAAGTGACAAAGTCATCAAATGCGATGGTCTGGGCGCGGATAAAGCCTTTTTCGAAGTCGGTGTGGATTTTGCCCGCCGCCTGCGGAGCCGTTGCGCCGACCGGGATAGTCCAGGCACGCACTTCTTTCACACCGGCGGTGAAGTAGGTCTGCAGGTTGAGCAGGGTGTAACCCGCGCGGATAACGCGGTTCAGACCCGGTTCTTCCAGACCCAGCTCAGCCATAAATTCAGCACGCTCTTCATCATCCAGCTCGGCGATATCCGATTCCACTGCGGCACAAACCGGCACCACAACAGAGCCTTCGGCATCAGCAATCGCGCGCACCTGATCGAGATAAGGGTTGTTCTCGAAACCATCTTCGTTAACGTTGGCGATGTACATCGTCGGCTTCAACGTCAGGAAGCTCAGATAACGAATGGCCGCTTTTTCATCGGCATCCAAATCCAGCGAACGCAGCATGCCAGCGTTTTCCAGATGCGGCAGACATTTCTCCAGTGCAGCCAGCTCGGCCTTCGCGTCTTTATCACCACCTTTGGCTTTTTTCTGCACGCGCTGGATGGCACGTTCGCAGGTGTCGAGATCCGACAGCGCCAGCTCGGTGTTGATAACGTCAATATCTTCAGCCGGGTTAACTTTGCCTGCCACGTGAATGATGTTGTCATTCTCAAAGCAACGTACCACGTGGCCGATAGCCTCGGTTTCACGGATATTGGTCAGGAATTTGTTGCCAAGACCTTCACCTTTCGACGCACCTTCTACCAGACCGGCAATATCGACGAATTCCATGGTGGTGGGTACAACACGCTGCGGCTTAACGATATCGCTCAGTTGATCGAGACGTGGGTCGGGCATCGGCACCACACCGGTATTGGGTTCGATGGTGCAGAACGGAAAGTTGGCTGCTTCGATACCCGCTTTGGTCAGCGCGTTGAACAGGGTGGATTTACCGACGTTCGGCAGGCCCACAATACCGCATTTAAATCCCATGGTCTGATTACCTTTCTCACTGAGGATGCAGCGCTGGCTGGCAACGCTGACAGATTCTAAAAATTTCGCGCATTATACACAGAAATGCTGCTGTGCGGCGCGGGAATTGGCGTTAACCGGCTTTGAAAGCGTGCAGGCGGTTCATTGCCTTTATTTTGTCTTCTTTCAGCCAGAGTTCAGTGCAACGCACTGCTTCGTCAATGGCATCGTCAATCAGCTTCTGTTCACTGGCAGGGGGTTTACCCAGCACAAAGCCGGTCACTTTATTACGATCCCCTGGGTGACCAATACCAACTCGCAGGCGGTGAAAATTATTGTTGTTGCCCAGCTTACTGATGATGTCTTTCAGCCCGTTATGGCCGCCGTGGCCGCCACCCTGTTTGAATTTCGCGATACCCGGCGGTAAATCCAGCTCATCGTGTGCCACCAGAATCTCTTCCGGCGCGATACGGTAAAAGGTCGCCATTGCTGCAACCGCTTTGCCACTCAGGTTCATAAAAGTGGTGGGTACCAGCAGGCGCACATCTTCCCCTGCCAGCGATAACCGGGCGGTATAGCCAAAGAATTTGGGTTCGTCTTTCAGAGACTGATTGTAGCGCTCTGCCAGCAGATCCACATACCAGGCGCCAGCGTTATGGCGCGTGGCGGCATATTCGGCGCCGGGATTCGCCAGTCCGACAATCAGTTTAATGCTGCTCACGATGGTTATCCTGTCTCGCTTCACAAAGGGCGTTAGTTTACTGCGTGGATAAGGAGATGACAAAGGGCGAGGGCGAAGAATAGTGACGCTTCGTTATTTATCATTTTCTATCGAAATCAATCCGATAAGCGGTAAAGTTTTGTCAGAATTGTGAAAGATGTGTGATCCTGTACGCATCTTAACCGCCTGCTATTGCCTAAACTTATGGTCAGTTAACGTTATGTGCTGTTCTTAGCTTTGCTCATAAGGATGGAGGTGAACCATGAAACGTCATCACACTCGCTATATCGGTAACGGCCTGATGTGTCTCGGCTTACTCACCATGGTGCTCGGCGTCGGCTATTCGATCATCAATCAAATTCCTTCGCTGAATCTGCCGCAATTTCTGGCGCATGGCGCAATGTTCAGCATCTTTATCGGTGCGTTGCTGTGGCTGGTTGGTGCGCGTGTCAGCGGACGCGAAAAAGTCGAAGACCGCTATTTTTGGTTGCGGCATTACGGCGATAAACGTTGCCGCCGTAATACCCATCACCCCTGATACTAAACCAGCGTAGCCTGATTAATCGGCTGTAACTGTGCCAGATACTGTTCGGTGCGGTTACGGCCCGTGGCTTTTGCGCGGTAGAGTGCTTCATCGGCCAGTGCCAGCAGCGTCGGGAAATGCTGATCTTCCTGGCAGGATGTGGCAAAGCCAATGCTAACGGTGTAAATGATATCATCCGGTTGCGACAGCTGTGTCGCAACGCGGATGCGTTCACATACCGTCTGTGCCTGTTCGCTGTCGCCGGGCAAAATGGCGGCAAATTCCTCTCCGCCCAGACGGGCAAATTGGCCTTCTTCTGGCAGTAACGCCTGCGCAACCTGGCAAAAATCAATTAATACCCGATCGCCTTGCTGATGACCGTAACGGTCATTAATGCTTTTGAAGTGGTCAAGATCGAACAATACGGCGGTGAAGGGCTTTTGCTGACGTAACCGTCGGGCAATGATCTTTTCTGCCTGCTCGAACAAGGCTCGGCGATTCCACACGCTGGTTAGCGGGTCGTGCAGGGATGCCAGTTTATGCGCAATCTGCGTACGTTCATTAACCATCGCCAGAATGGTAAACGCCAGGCCAATCACAAACAGAATGGATTCGAGAATCACGTAGACGGAAAAACTGGAGCCGCCAATCGCACCATGTACCGGTGTCGCCACCGCATCATCGAGAAAAATGCGCGCCAGATGGAACAGCAGATGGATCCACAATAGCGTCTGCGCGGGCCAGAACGTCACCTTCAGCGAGGCGCGGGCGCGCCATAACAGCTGAATTAACGCCGCGGTGTAAAACATACACAGCAGACACACCACCAGCACGCGTTTGGGCATACTGTAATAAAAAGCCGGGAAGCAGCACAGAATGGCCCACAGCAGCGCGCCAGCCAGCCAGCTCAGCCCTATCGGTTTTTTACAGAACACGCGGAAGGCATTCAGCAAACAGCCATAGGCCAGCATCATGACCACATTCCCGACCGCAACCGGCAAAAAGTGCAGTCCTGCGGCGCGCAGGCTGCTGAGAAACACGGCCAGTAAGGTTAACGTCAGCGTCAGCGAAGTGAAGCCCAGTACGCGATCATACTGCGAACCGATCCAGGCGAAGACCAGAATGATGCTCAAAAACCCCAGTACATAGAGCTCACATACAAAAAGTGTGTAGATGTCGAGAGCCATAGTGGTCGGAGTTCTCAAAAAAAAGTGTGGTGAAAAATACCACTAAACATTGGGGCGCTAAAGTCCGGATGTCAGTGTTGGCAGAAAACAGTGAATGGCAACGAGAATAGCGAATTTTAACGAAATTTATCGCGCAAGCATCCGCAGCGGGAGCGGCTTAGTCGGTAAATGACGTAATAGCAGGACGAGAGAGAGAAAACCGGGCACGTGGCCCGGTTTTGTTCGATCAATGTTCGAACATGGCGGAGATGGATTCTTCGTTGCTGATACGACGAATCGCTTCGGCCAGCATGCCGGACAGCGTCAGGGTACGCACGTTCGGCAGAGATTTCATCTCGTCAGACAGTGGGATGGTGTCACACACGATCACCTGATCGATCACCGATTTGCGCAGGTTTTCCACGGCGTTGCCGGAGAAAATCGGGTGCGTTGCGTAGGCGAACACGCGCTTGGCACCGCGTTCTTTCAGCGCTTCAGCCGCTTTGCACAGCGTACCGCCGGTGTCGATCATATCGTCGACCAGTACACAGTCACGGCCAGCGACGTCACCAATGATATGCATAACCTGAGAAACGTTGGCACGCGGGCGACGTTTATCAATGATAGCCATGTCGGTGTCGTTGAGCAGTTTGGCAATGGCACGGGCGCGAACCACACCGCCAATATCCGGGGAAACCACAATCGGGTTTTCCAGACCAATTTGCAGCATATCTTCCAACAGGATTGGGCTGCCAAATACGTTATCAACCGGGACATCAAAGAAGCCCTGGATCTGCTCGGCGTGCAGGTCCACCGTCAGAACACGGTCAACACCCACGCTGGAAAGGAAATCCGCAACCACTTTAGCGGTGATCGGCACACGCGCGGAACGCACACGGCGGTCCTGACGGGCATAGCCAAAGTAGGGGATAACGGCAGTAATACGACCAGCAGAAGCCCGACGCAGTGCGTCGACCATCACAACCAGCTCCATCAGATTATCGTTGGTGGGGGCACAGGTGGACTGGATGATGAAAATATCACCACCGCGTACATTTTCGTTAATCTGTACACTCACTTCACCGTCGCTGAAACGACCGACAGCGGCGTCTCCGAGGCTGGTGTAAAGGCGGTTGGCAATACGTTGTGCTAGTTCCGGGGTGGCGTTACCAGCAAATAGCTTCATATCAGGCACGAGAAGAACCTCAGGCTTTGCGTCCAGCGAATGAACAACGCTGCGATAACCGGCGCATACCGCAGGGCGTGTTCATACAGGTGTGTTGATGCGTCGCGTGCTGCGTCTGGAACAGGGGTGACACAGTCACGCATACGCTTAAATCCCGGAAAGAGTACGTTGTAACGGCGAGGTATTTAGCCCGCGCGCCACAAATCCTCGTATCCATTCCGGGGCAAGCTCCAGCACCTGACGAGCGGCGGATTCGGTGTTAAATTCAGCAAACACACAAGCTCCGGTCCCAGTCAGGCGCGACGGCGCGTATTCTAGCAGCCAGGAAACCAGCTCATCAACCTCACGAAAACGTTTTCTTGCCACTGATTCACAATCATTGTGGAAAGGCAGCTGCAAAAGTACATCAAGTGAGCGGGTTGGTGAATCTCTCGTCAGCTCAGGATCGCCAAAGATTTGCGGCGTCGCGATGCTGACGCCCGGATGGGCCACCAGATACCACTTTTCTGCCGGAGCGGCTGGCTGCAATTGTTCACCCACGCCTTCGGCAAAGGCGGCGTGCCCGCGGATAAATACCGGCACATCCGCTCCCAGCCGCACGCCAATTGCCGCCAGCTCATCGACGCTCAGCCCGGTTTGCCACTGATGATTCAGCGCCACCAGCACCGTCGCGGCATCTGACGAGCCGCCACCCAGTCCGCCCCCCATGGGCAAACGCTTTTCCAGGGCAATCTGCGCACCGGCATGCGGCGGCAGGGTGCCGCGCGCACTTGCCACCTGCATTAACGCCCGTGCCGCCCGGACAATCAGATTTTCCTCGTCCGGGACGTCGTCGAGTGGCGTCAGCAAACGAATATCACCGCTGCTATCCGGGGTGATGGTCAGCGTATCGCCGTAATCAAGGAACTGAAACAGGGTTTGCAGATTATGATAGCCGTCCGGACGACGGCCAGTGATGTAAAGAAATAAATTTAGCTTCGCCGGAGCAGGCCAGGTGGTGATCATTGTACGGTCCAGCTATCCATACGCAGTTTGATACGCTGACCACCTTCACTCAACTCCAGATTGGCTGGCAGCGGTGGGGTGACTTTGCTGTCGTAATCAGAAATCGTGACTTTCCACTGCTGGCCGTTACGGCTGTAGTTCAGGCTCTGCAACTGATATTGGTCGTTCAGCTGATAGTCGCTGGCATCGCCAGGCAAGCCCATCATCCACTGACGCAGATTAGCCAGCGGAATGTCCATGCCGGTTAGCTGGGAAATCATCTTCTCAGCGTCATTGCTGACGTAGCGCTTGCCTTTGTTATCGACGATTTGCACCACGGAACCTTGCGCATCCAGCTGTAACTCAGTGCTGCCCAGTGGGTTAGTCAGCAGCAGGCGATAGCGGTCAGCGGCGGTCTGCTGCCAGTTAAAGCGGGCATAGACTTTCTGGCGATCAGAAATGTAAGCGAACGCGCCACGGGTTTCATAATGGCTGATCTTCGCCACCGTCTGTTGATGTTGCTGCCACTGTGGTGAGGTGGTGCTCGGACCAGGGCCCTGCTGCGGCTTGTTGATGCTACAGGCAGCCAGCAGCACGCTGGCAAGGGGTAAAAGGCGCAACAGCTTGCGCTTGGGCATGTGCATCACGTGGTCATCTCCTCAGACACGTTTTTAATTCGTAACCGGTAACGCTAACCATCCGCATCTAAGCCGTCAATGCTGATGTACGGATTATTGCGCACGATCAGTTTAATCTTATTACAGTCATAGCCTTTGTATGGCTTTTCTTGATCTATGGCATCTTGTATTATGCGCTTCACAAAACCATGACAATACCTGGGATATCCCACCAGAATCACCATGACGCTGCTTGCACTCGGAATCAACCATAAAACTGCACCTGTTGCACTGCGCGAACGTGTATCGTTCACGCCGGATACGCTGGATCAGGCACTTAGCAGCCTGTTATCCCAGCCGATGGTGCAAAGTGGTGTGGTGCTTTCCACCTGTAATCGTACTGAACTCTACCTTAGCGTAGAGCAGCAGGCCGATTTGCAGGAGAAGCTGGTGCGCTGGTTGTGTGACTATCACCAACTGCGCGAAGAAGATGTGCGCAAAAGCCTCTACTGGCACCAGGATAACGCCGCAGTCAGTCATCTGATGCGCGTCGCCAGCGGGCTGGACTCGCTGGTGCTGGGCGAGCCGCAGATTCTGGGGCAGGTGAAAAAAGCCTTCGCCGATTCTCAGCGTGGCCATGCGTTGAGCAGTGAACTGGAGCGCATGTTCCAGAAAACCTTCTCGGTCGCCAAACGCGTCCGTACCGAAACCGAAATCGGTGCCAGCGCGGTTTCTGTTGCCTTTGCTGCCTGTTCTCTGGCACGTCAAATCTTTGAATCGCTCAGCACCGTCAATGTTTTACTGGTGGGTGCCGGTGAAACCATCGAGCTGGTGGCGCGCCATTTGCGCGAACATCATGTGAAAAAACTGATGATCGCCAACCGTACACGTGAGCGCGCTCAACTGCTGGCCGATGAAGTCGGGGCTGAAGTGATTGGTCTGGCGGATATTGATTCGCGTCTCGCCGATGCTGATATTATTATTTCTTCTACTGCCAGCCCGCTGCCCATTATCGGCAAAGGGATGGTGGAACGCGCGTTAAAAGCACGCCGTAACCAGCCGATGTTGCTGGTGGATATCGCCGTACCGCGTGACGTAGAGCCGGAAGTGGGCAAACTCGCCAATGCCTATCTCTACAGCGTGGATGACCTGCAGGCGATCATTGAGCAGAATATGGCGCAGCGTAAAGCCGCTGCGGTGCAGGCTGAAAGCATTGTGGTGCAGGAAAGTGGCGAATTTATGGCCTGGCTGCGCGCGCAAAGTGCTGTCGAAACCATTCGCGAGTATCGTACCCAGGCCGATGATGTCCGTGCTGAATTGCAGGAACGCGCGCTGGCTGCGCTGCGTCAGGGCGCGGATGCGGAAAAAGTGTTGCAGGAGCTGGCACACAAGCTGACCAACCGTTTAATTCACGCTCCAACCAAATCACTACAGCAGGCCGCGCGCGATGGCGACAGCGAACGCCTGCAGATCTTACGTGACAGCCTCGGTCTCGATTAGGCTGTTACGACCTTTTACGGGATACCCTCAATTACATGAAGACCTCTATTGTTGCCAAGCTGGAAGCGCTCCAGGAACGTCACGAAGAAGTGGAAGCGATGCTGGGCGATGCTGGCGTGATTGCCGATCAGGACCGTTTCCGTGCGCTTTCGCGCGAATATGCACAGTTGTCTGACGTGACCCGTTGTTTCCGTGAATGGCAACAGGTGCAGGAAGATATTGAGACGGCAGAGATGCTGCTCGACGATCCTGAAATGCGCGATATGGCGCAGGAAGAACTGAAAACCTCACGCGAAAAACGCGAAACGCTGGAGCAGCAGTTGCAGGTATTGCTGTTGCCGAAAGATCCTGACGACGAACGCCCCTGCTTTGTGGAAGTCCGCGCCGGGACGGGCGGTGATGAAGCGGCGATTTTTGCCGGTGACCTGTTCCGTATGTATAGCCGCTATGCAGAAGCGCGTCGCTGGCAGGTTGAAATTGTCAGCAGCAATGACGGTGAGCACGGCGGGTATAAAGAAGTTATCGCCCGTGTGAGAGGCGAGGGCGCGTATGGTCGCTTCAAGTTTGAATCCGGTGGACATCGTGTACAACGCGTCCCGGAAACCGAGTCACAGGGCCGCATCCACACCTCAGCCTGCACTGTAGCGGTAATGCCGGAGTTGCCGGAAGCCGAACTGCCGGAGATCAATCCGGGCGACCTGAAAATCGATACCTTCCGTTCCTCCGGTGCCGGTGGTCAGCACGTTAACACCACTGATTCTGCTATCCGCATTACCCACCTGCCGACCGGGATTGTGGTGGAGTGTCAGGATGAGCGTTCGCAGCATAAAAACAAAGCTAAAGCGCTGGCGGTGTTGGGTGCACGCATTCACGCCGCAGAGATGGCGAAACGCCACGAGGCCGAAGCCTCAACGCGTCGCAACCTGCTGGGCAGCGGTGATCGCTCCGACCGCATCCGCACCTATAACTTCCCGCAGGGACGGGTGACCGACCATCGTATCAACCTGACGCTTTACCGTCTGGATGAAACCATGGAAGGTAAGCTGGATACCCTGATTGAACCGATTGTGCAGGAATATCAGGCCGATCAGCTGGCGGCGCTGGCTGGACAGGATTAATGGACATCCGTCATTGGCTCCGGCATGCCGTCACCACGCTGCGTGGTGGCGATAGCCCAAAACGCGATGCTGAAATTCTGCTGGCGTTTGTCACGGGCAAATCGCGTAGCTGGCTGGTGGCGTTTGACGATGCACCGCTTGATGACATCCAGCTGCAACAGCTTGAAACCCTGCTGGCACGCCGTGCCCAGGGCGAGCCGGTGGCGCATCTGGTGGGGGAGCGCGAATTCTGGTCGCTGCCATTACGCGTCAGTGATGTCACCCTGATTCCGCGTCCTGATACCGAGATATTGGTGGAGCAGGCGCTGGCCCATTTGCCTGCTGCCGCTGTAACCGTACTCGATCTGGGCACCGGTACGGGTGCCATCGCGCTGGCACTGGCCAGTGAACGGCCGGATTGTCAGGTTTACGGTTGCGATCGTATTGCCGCTGCCGTGGCGCTGGCGCAGGAAAATGCGCAGCGTCTGCATATTTCTAACGCAAAATTTTTCCTCAGCCACTGGTTCACCGCACTTCCCCCACAACGTTTTGACCTGATTGTCAGCAATCCTCCCTATATTGATGCCACTGATGAGCATTTGCAGCAGGGGGATGTCCGTTTTGAGCCACTCAGTGCGTTAGTCGCCGATGATGCCGGACTGGCAGACCTGCGAGCGATTATCGCCTCGGCACCAGACTGGTTGATGTCAGGCGGCTGGCTGTTGCTCGAGCATGGCTGGCAGCAGGGCGAGGCGGTGCGTCAGTTGTTGGTGCAGCATGGCTATCAAGGGGTGAACACCGTGGATGACTATGGCGGCAATCCGCGCGTGACGCTTGGACAATTTCTCTGATTAAGGAAGCAAGATGGTTACCTGGTATCCACTGATCAAACATTTCCACCTGCTTACGGTGGTCATCACCATTAGCCTGTTCTTGCTGCGTTTTTACTGGCTTTGTACCGGTTCCGGGCAGCTGAACCGCCGCTGGGTACGTATTGCGCCGCACATTAACGACACCTTTTTACTGTTGAGTGGCGTGCTGTTGGTCATGATTACGCACTTTTACCCGTTCTCACCACAAGGAAGCTGGCTGACGGAGAAGCTGATAGGGGTTATTATCTACATCGCCTTAGGTTCCGTGGCATTAAGTCGTCGCCCACGCAAGATGAGTGTCCGCTGGATTGCTTATCTGCTCGCTATCGTGGCGTTGCTGGTCGTGTTTAAGCTGGCGATGACGAAAATGCCGTTATTGGGGATAGTATGACCTCGCCAGAGCAACTTGATTACAGTCAAACACCGTTAAGTGAAGCGGTTATTGGTGCTACCTGCGCCATCCGCGAAGATTTTTCTGCTCAATCCGTTGAGCTTCAGCTGGCTGCGTTAGTTGAAGAAGCGCGCGTTTACATTAGCGATGCAGCGGATGCTGACCTGCAACTGGAAAAGTTGCTGGACCTGTTTTATCGCCAGTGGGGATTTGGTGGTGCCAGCGGCGTCTACAATTTATCGGATGCGTTATGGATCGATAAGGTGCTGAAAAGCCGTCAGGGCACGGCCGTGTCGCTGGGGGTGATCCTGCTGCATATCGCCGAGGAGCTGGAGTTGCCGCTGATGCCGGTGATTTTCCCGACGCAGATGATTCTGCGGGCGGACTGGCTGGATGGCGAAATGTGGCTGATCAATCCGTTTAACGGCGAAACCCTTGATACCCATACGCTGGAAGTGTGGCTGAAAGGCAATATCAGCCCGACAGCGAAGCTCTATCAGGATGATCTCGACGAAGCGAAAACCGTCAGTGTGATGCGCAAAATGCTCGATACGCTGAAAGCGGCGCTGATGGAAGAGAAAAAGATGGAGCTGGCGCTGAATGTCAGCCAGGTACTGTTGCAAATCGATCCGGACGACCCGTACGAAATCCGCGATCGTGGTTTGATTTACGCTCAGCTGGAGTGTGAACATATCGCGCTGAACGATCTGACCTACTTCGTTGAACAGTGTCCGGAAGACCCGGTTAGCGAAATGATCCGAGTACAGATCCACGCAATTGAACAAAAACAGGTCACGCTGCACTAAGCGTACCTCTGAATAAGGAAAGGGCATGACACAGAAAGTAGTCAGTATTGGTGATATCAACGTCGCAAACGATCTGCCATTTGTTCTCTTTGGCGGCATGAACGTGCTGGAATCGCGCGACCTCGCCATGCGTATCTGCGAACACTACGTGAAAGTAACCGATAAACTCGGCATCCCTTACGTGTTCAAAGCCTCTTTTGATAAAGCGAACCGTTCTTCGATCCATTCCTACCGTGGTCCGGGTCTGGAAGAAGGGATGAAGATTTTTCAGGAGCTGAAACAGGCTTTTGGTGTGAAAATCATTACTGACGTCCATGAAGCCGCACAGGCGCAGCCCGTTGCAGATGTGGTGGATGTGATTCAGCTGCCTGCGTTCCTGGCACGTCAGACTGACCTGGTTGAAGCGATGGCGAAAACCGGTGCGGTGATCAACGTGAAGAAACCGCAGTTTGTCAGCCCGGGTCAGATGGGCAACATCGTGGATAAATTTGCCGAAGGCGGCAATGACAAAGTTATTCTGTGCGACCGTGGCAGCAATTTCGGCTATGACAACCTTGTTGTGGATATGCTCGGTTTCAACGTGATGAAGAAAGTCACCAATAACAGCCCGGTGATTTTTGATGTGACCCATGCGCTGCAAACCCGTGATCCGTTCGGTGCGGCATCAGGCGGACGTCGTGCGCAGGTGGGTGAACTGGCGCGTGCAGGTATGGCGGTGGGCATTGCCGGCCTGTTTATCGAAGCGCATCCGGAGCCGAACAGCGCCAAATGTGATGGCCCGTCAGCGCTGCCACTCGACAAGCTGGAACCATTCCTGGTGCAGATGAAAGCCATTGATGATCTGGTGAAAAGCTTCCCGGAACTGGATACCAGCAATTAATTTGCCGGTTGATGAAAAAGGCGTCGTAAGACGCCTTTTTTATTGCGCGTTCGGTTACAACATAATCGTCATCAAATACCCGATAAACAGGGCGAGATGAGCCGCCCCGTTAAGTACATTGGTACGCCCGGTGGAAAACGAAATATGGCACAGAATCAATACGGCGCTCATCACCACCATATGCGGCGGCTCCAGACCGAATACCAGCTGCTGACCCGTAAGCGTAGCGATAATGGTCACCGCTGGCACCGTCAGTGAAATCGTCGCCAGCACGGAACCGAAAAACAGGTTCATGGCACGCTGCACCTGGTTCATCAGCACCGCTTTAATCGCTCCAAGTCCTTCAGGCGACAGAATCAGTAATGCCACCAGGAAGCCGGTGAACTGCTCGGGCGCATTCAATTCTGTCAGCAGATGTTCCAGCGTGTTGGCGTTCATTTTGGTCACGCTGATCACCGCAATCAGATGCACAATCAGCCAGGCGGTATGCCAGACAGAGCTGTGCGCCGACGGCTTGCCATGATGCGGGTCGCCATCATCGCTCTCATCTTCGTGCTCATAAACAAACAAGTTCTGGTGTGTTTTCGTCTGGATTAACAGAAAAACACCGTACATCGCCGCGGAAATCGCCGCTATCAGCAACGCCTGGGCGGTGGAGAAATTGCCACCGGGTAACGCATTGGGGAACACCAGCACCAGCATCGCCAGCGGAAAAATGGCGATCAGATACTGCTTAACGCCAACCAGATTGACGTACTGGGTAGCGAATTTCCGCCCGCCGAGCAGCAGCGCAAAGCCAACCAGGCCTGCGGTAACAATCATAATGATGGAATAAAGCGTATCGCGCATCAGTGCGGGCGCGGCATCGCCGGTGGCCATCAGCGCTGAGATCAGGCTGACCTCCAGAATCACCACCGACAAGCTGAGGATCAGTGAGCCATAAGGCTCGCCCAGTCGGTGTGCCAGCACATCAGCATGGCGTACCACACTAAACGCACTGCTGAGAATAGCGACCAGCGCCAGCAGGTTAATGCCAACCACGCTCAGCAGGTTGGTTTGCCCGCCAAAAAAGCTCAATACTGCCAGGGCGACAATCGGGAAAATCAGGGAATACTCAGAATGTCGGGTTTTCTCATGTGCAGCCATTCACCATCCTCTCCGGAAAAAAGAACAAAATCAGGCAGTCAGTGCCTGATAAATATACGTGGTTTTATCGCGATGCGCAGTGTAACTTTTCAGCCTCTCTGGTGTTGTATCTTTACGCGTTTTTACTTTTTGTAAAATTTATATCAACACGGACAAAAAGCAAGGTTATCTCTGGTCACTATCCAATTTTCATGATGTTAATGGTTAGATTATGGAACTTATTTCGATGATTAAGGTTATTTATTTTGTAGTTTACGGCTTAAAATTGATGTTATAACCGTATTTTGTTATTTAACTATAGAAAGTGACTGTTTGCGTTTTTATTTATCTGTTCCAGACTTATAAGGTATGTTCGCAGGGGAGGAACTATGCCTTATTCATCAACACGTCAACTGCCTGACAGCGTCCGCCACGTGCTGCCAGCGCACGCCCAGACCATCTATCAGAAAGCGTTTAATAGCGCCTGGGAAGAGTACAAGGATGAAGATGATCGGCGCGGCGATGATTCGCGTGAGAAAGTGGCACATAAGGTCGCCTGGGCAGCAGTGAAAAAAGATTACCAGAAAGGCGACGACAATAAGTGGCATCCCAAACACTAACCTATGCGGGCCTTTGCGGCCCGCTTCACACTTCTTAACCCGTTCACACTTCTCAACTCAAGTATCATGCCAGGCAGCCGATGCTATTTACAGGCAATTTACCCTTTGTGATCGGCATCAACCTTGAATAAATTGTGACAAATGCATTAATGTCTTCTTATCAGGCAGCTTTGTGCTAGCCACAGGTCATGAAAACCGTTTCAGAGGAGCCAAATCGACAGGATGTCAGGGGAGTTGAGGAGGTCGCATTGCTAACCCGGGAATTCTTATTAAAAGCGGATTGTAAAACATCATTCGGCGATATCGATGACACGCTGCTGTGGAGCTGTGAGCAACGCGCCGCTTCTCTCGCCGCTACGCTGGCCTGTCGGCCTGACCAAAGTCCGGTGTGGATTTTCGGCTATGGCTCGCTGATGTGGAACCCGGTCTTTGAGGCGGAAGAAGTGGCGTCTGGTCATCTTGATGGCTGGCATCGTGCTTTCTGTCTGCGGCTGACTGCCGGACGTGGTACGGCGTCGCATCCTGGGCGCATGCTGGCGCTGAAAGAGGGCGGCACCACCAGTGGCCTGGCATTTCGTCTGCCGGAAGCGCGTCTGCACGAGGAACTGGAGTTGCTGTGGAAGCGTGAAATGATCACCGGATGCTATCTTCCCACCTGGTGCGAGCTGAAGCTGGACGATGGCCGTAGCGTATCCGCATTGGTGTTTATTATGGACCCGCGCCACCCGCTGTTCGAAGCGGATTCCTGTCCGGGGACTATCGCCCCGTTAATTGCCCAGGCCAGCGGCCCGCTGGGCACCAACGCGCAATATCTTTTTGCGCTGGAGCAGGAACTGGCAAAACGCGGTATGCAGGAAGAAGGATTAACGGTGCTTGCCAGCCAGGTCAGGGCGCTGCAATTACGGACAGCGCGCTTGTCCTCTTAATTACCGGTATTAATCAGCCAGGTGCCGGGTTTATCAATGGTCAGCGTCTGGCTGTGAACCTGGCTGCCATTATGCACTTCAAGATGATACTGGCCTGCCGCCAGACTGAGCGTGGCAAACCCGTTGCTGGCTGGTTTCACGTTCTGCGCTTTTCCATTCAGTACGATGTTCTCGCCGCTCTGTAAACGCAGATAGAGGGTTGCCAGCGCGGGCGCACCGCTGACCGTTTTACTGGCTTCTGCGGCCGCAGGGGTACCAGAGTTCGCTAACGGCACGGCCACTTCGCGATGATTCACTTTCCACACGGCGACAATCACCGCCAGCACCGCAACCGCAGCGACAGCCAGCAGGCCGGGAGATAAACGTCGGACGTTGCGGGGTGTGACCGGTTCGATGGTCGCCGCCGCATGGTTAACCCCCATGATCTGGGGTTCCGGAATGATGATCGTCGGCTCAGGTTCCGCTGGCGTTTCACTGACGCTGGTATAACGTGTCACCAGGGCTTCGACATCGCTCACCGGTAAGTCGATCAAACTGGCGAACGCATCAATGGTTTGTGGGCGGTCGGTCGGTTTCATCGCCAGTGCGCAGTCGATGGCATGCAGTAGCGGCAGTGAGTAACCCGCCGGTTTGCGTTCTACCAGCGGCTGATAATTGTCTTCAATACAGCGCACCACAGAAACCGGTGGCGCATAGCCGGTAATCAGATTATGCAGCACGGCGCCCAGCGCGTAGATATCGGTCCAGGGTCCCTGTTCGCCTTCACCTTCTTCGCTGTATTGTTCAATGGGGGCAAAACCGGGCTTCAACATAATCTCGGTTTCATCGGACAGGTTGCCAATCTCTTTGCGCGCGGAGCCGAAATCCAGCAATACTGGCAGCTGGTTTTCCTGAATCTGGATATTATCCAGTGAGATATCGCGATGCAGGTAACCTGCCTGATGAATGGTATTGATGGCGCCAAACAGCGGCGGTAGCAGGCGACGAATCCAGTCTTCGTTGACGCTCTCCGGGCTGGTCAGCTGCCACTCTTTCAGCGTCATGCCGCTGTAGTAGAGCGTGCCCATATAGGCGGTGCCGTTCTCTTCCCAGAAACGCAAAACATGCAGCAGGCCAGGATGATTAAAGCGCGCCAGCAGACGTGCTTCCTGAATAAAGCTGTTGCGACCGGCGTTAAACAGCTTCTGAAAACGTTCGCCGCGCAGCTCCAGCGACAGATCAGCAGCACGAACAGCCAGTGACACCGGCATATATTCTTTGATGGCGATAGTGCGTTCCAGCTGATGATCCCAGGCACGGTAAACAATGCCGAAACCTCCGCCGCCTATCACATCCTTGATCTCAAACTCATTGAACCGGTAACCCGCAGGCAGGGCGTTGGGTACTTTCTGATTATCGTTTGCCGACATAGTGAACTCTCTGAACACGTCCTGTAGCGCCCGGCCATCACGATGACATGGGCAACGACCGCTAATTAATTAATGTTACGCCAGGCACCAATCGCCGGATCGGCGAGATCCGCGTGCAGGGTGTCAATCAGTAACACAGTCACTTTTTGCTGTGGCATAAACTGTGGCGTCCAGACGCCACGTAAGGTATCAACCCGCTTCTTAACGGCATCGCTATCCTGTCCAGCGGTCTTATCCATTTTGATCAGTAAAGTACCGGTAAAACGCCAAAGGTGCTGTTGTGCATCAAACGGCAACACCAGCCAACTGTCATTGGCATCAGGACGCGCCACGATCATGCGCTGGTTATTCACTGCCACCACCTGCAAGGCGGTTGTGCCCAGGTTGAGATCGGCGATGGGATAACCCTGATAAAAATTCACCGGCTGCTTGCTGGTCTGCCCGGCGCTCATTAGCGTCAATTCGCTGGCACCTTCCAGCCAGCCTTCACTGGAGCAGTGCTGTTGGCTACTCTCGGGGACAAATAACGATTCCCCTTTCTCATCCCATGAGGTACGGAAATGGCAGCCACCGGGCAGTGCAAATTGCTGCAATGGCGTGCTGTCCGCAGGGCGCGATAAATCAAGTGGTGCGGCATTATCATTGCTGGCACTGGCTGTGGCGTCATTCAGCACAATCGGTCGCCAGTTCTGCAATTTGGTGGCACTGCCGTTGGCCAGTACGCTGCCTTGTTTATCGGTCATTTGCCACGGAATGACATCAAGCGTGCCACACTGATTGGCTAATAACGTTCCTACCCGCGGCAGGAAGCTGGTGAGTACGCTGGAATCGGTGCTTTTACCCGAAACAATGCGCAGCGGCAGCGTCTCTTTACACCAGTCATTTGGCGCATTACTGGCTACGTCATCGATATACACTTCCAGTGAGAGGCTTGGCGAGTACACCACCCGATAATCTTCTGCCTGCGCATTCAGCGCCAGCAGCAAGGTCATTAAGCCTGGCAACCACAATTTCATATGAATCCTTGGATCAATAACGTGACGGCAGAAAACGTGCCGCATCAGCCTGGGAATAAAGCAGCGTTGCTTCCTGTGGCTCGCCAACCCAAATCGCCAGAGCACTCAGATTGTCGCTTTTTACGCTGCGGTTAACCGCTTGTTCCATCAATGCCAGCCACTCTTCGCAGACATTCACCATGCGCAGTGCCTGTTCCATTTCTTCAGTGGTCAGGTTGAGCCAAAATCCGTCGGTGCAGACAAGAAATGCGTCGCCATCCTCCAGTGCAATCACATCGCTAAACGTGACCGGTCGTACCGGTTCAGTGCCGAGCGCATTATAGAGTAAATTACTGTTAATGCCGGTATTTTCATAGCCGGCTTCGCGCAACTGCTGGGCCAGACTGTGGTCGCGAGTGACCTGGTGCAGCGCACCGTGGCGGAAGTGATAAACCCGGCTGTCACCTGCGTGCGCCCACCATGCGCATTGTTTTTCCCGGTCAATAAACAAGGCGGCAAGGGTGGTACTCATGCGGGAAAAATTAGGATTCATTCCCTGCGCTTCCAGCAGCACGCGCTGGCAAAGTTTCACCGCTTCGCAGGTGACTTCCGGTGTGAAGTCATCGTTGTCCTGCAATGCACCCAGCAGCGTGTCACGTACCAGCTGTGCAGCCATGTCACCACCGGGGAGTCCCGCGACGCCATCACATACCAGAAAACAGGCTTTATGCTCGTCAAGTTTCGCGCCGGTGCGATCCTGATTTTCATCGCGCATACCCTGCTGGCAGCGACTGGCAAACATCATCTTCATGCGTCTTCGGTCCGCGTTTGGGAGTCTTTGTATTGATTGACTTCCATATCGTAGGCATGAAGAAAGGCTTCGCCGAACAGGGTGTGGAAGTCATCTTCAATTTCACCGGCGGTGCGCTGATAATGACGGGAAAAATGATCCCACAGGGCGGCTTTACGGGTGTTGGAGAACGGCATTTTCGGCATGGCACCGTCGCGTCGTGCCTGCTCTTCCAGCCGCTGCGGATTAAAGGATTGCAGCATCGCCGCAATAATGGCGCGAATGCCGGCGATCATTCCTAACTGATGTGCCTGTAAATCCACCAGCGCATCGCGTACTGCTGTTTCCGGCGGCATAAAGCCTGGCATCTGGCTCTGGTACATCTGCATCAACACCGTTTTACCGGAGGGCAGAATCTTGAACGGGTTATTGGCCTCATTGAGGATCATCGTCATGTCAGCTTTGACACCGCGTTTGAGAATCGAGCGCGAGGAGAGCAGCGCAACCGTTCCCTGCGAGAACAGACTCAGCATTCGGCCAGTGACCCGCATTTGCTCTTCATTGATCGGCGTCTGATGGCCGTTATTCAGCCCCATTCCCTCCAGCAAAGCCGCAATCAGTTTATCCTGGTCGCTGCCGGACATAATGGCGGGCAGGGCGGAGGAATCGCTCTGCGGATCGATACCCAGGCGGGCATCGTTATGGCGTTCAGAGCGTGTTGCGACCGGTTCAAAGAGAACCTCTTCAATGGCACCAGGCAGGCCATCCAGCAGGCCAAGGGGGTCGCCTTCACTGGCGGCAAAAAATGCCAGCGGATCATCTTTTTGCGTGGTTGCACGCACCGGATCGCGGACCTCAAGGCCATAATCGCCAATCTTCAGTGTGTCGCCATGCTGCAAAACCGCCTGAACGCCACGGGGCAACGCTGCACCATTCAACACCACTGAGGTGACGCTCCCCTGATTGGTCAGGCGGCATTCGCCTTCTGGTGACAGGTGTACCAGTGCCTGCAGGCGCGAAATGGCCCGCGATTCATCCGGCAACACCAGATCATTATCCTGGCTGCGGCCGATGGTGCCGCCCGGGGGCTTGAACGCCACCGTTTTTGCCGGCACATCCGTATTGCACTGCACAATGGTAAATTCCATGAGTCTTCCCGTTTTCAGAGGGCAAACGTCGCGATCTTATTCGAACATGGGCGGATAAAGACCGTTACGTCCCGGCTGCGCACCAGACGCCGGGTTAAACAGTAACGAAAAAAGCTGCGCGGTGAGCGGGCCACTGTGTTTATGCGTGGCGTGAGCAAAACCGTCACTGCGATTACTCCACCAGTAGCTGATGTGCTGCTGGGGATCAAAATGGTCTGCCACTTCACGCCAGCTCAGCGTGCTGGGCAAATCGTCAAAGCCGATGACATCCATGATGTCAGAGCGTCGCTTTTCCGGCACCAGCAAAGGTGACACCTGGAGTATTGCCTGTTCCAGTTGCTCCGCTGTTTGCGCGGCACGCACGGCATGCAACAAGGTGGCGCCCAGTTCCTGAAACCACTCGCCGGAAATGGCCAGCTGTGCAGGATGCCACTGGCTGAGTGGAAAATGATGCAGCGCCAGCAACGGCCAGGCGCGACCGACACGATCGCACGACGGCAGCAGGCAACCCATTTGTACCTGCTGGCGCAGCGGTGAAATCGGCAACACAAAATTCCACACCGGTGCGGCGAGAAAAAGCTGGGTGCTGGCATCATTTTGCGGATGCCAGTGCAGCAATCCCTGTTGAAACCAATGGCTCCAGGATGTCACGGTATTTTCACTGAGACGCTGGCGCAGGAAATCACCGGTTGTCGGCAATTTCCCGTACCAGCCTGGGGCGATATAGGTCGCCATCGTTACCTCACCATTACTCACTGCGTCCGGTCAATCGCTGTGTCGCCTTTAACGGCGCGAGCGTCAGCGTATTGCCGTTCTGACCCGCATTTTTCAGATTTTCCGCAAGCTTACGCATCATCAACGCATTGTCACTGGCATAAGGCGAAGACTGAATTTGCTGATCCAGCAGTTGGCTGAGATGCCAGTCCAGTTGTTGTAAATCACGAGCGCTGACATTGGCTGGCAGGGAACGTTGCAGATTTTGCATCAACCAGCCGCGCAGAAACTCACCGTCATAATTGCGAGGCTGATACAACATCTGATAGGCCCGCAAGGCGTTGCGGCTGTATTCATTGTCGGTACCGGGATCGTCGCGCAGCAGATTGGTAATTTGCTGTGCCACGCGGGGCAACAATAAAGACTTAAGGGCGTTTTGATAAAGCACCCATGCCGCGTCACTCACCTGATTACCGCGATACAAACCGACACGCATGGTAAGCGGAGGATTGTCGAGGGAAAAGCGATCCGAAAGCGGCAATTTAACCAGGTTATTTAAGAAGGGTAGCAGATCAAAAATATTATCAGCGGGCTGATGAATCACCTGCTGGCTCTGGCGGGTAATAGGCGCGATGCGCGCGGCGACCTGGTCGAGATAGCGCTGATTCTGGAGGTAACTTGCCAGCCACAGACAGGAAAGCAGCAGCAGGGCACCCGTCAGGGCACCGTAGCCAATCCAGTGAAACAGCCGGTTGCGATACTCCCAATGCCGGTTACTCCCGGCCAGTCCGCTTTCACGAAACACCAAATCACTCAGCAGATTACGAATAAAAAAGCTTTGTCCTTTGGTACCGGGAATCGGGCTGCTGCGATTGACGCTATCCCAGGCGGCAATGGTGTGCTGTCCAGCCAGCGGCAGCTGTAATTTACGGTTCAACTCGCCCATGATGCGGTCAAAAGGGAGGCCTTCCTGGGTGCCGCTGGTAAAAAACAACCCGCGCGCGGACCTGGCCACCGTATCCTGATGGCCGGAAAACACCACATCGAGATATTCGCTCAGCAGCGGACGCAGAGAGCTGAATTCCTGCGGGAAGAGGAAACTGTCGGCGCGTTGTGTCAGGTCGCGATCCTGCGCCATCACGCCTGCCAGCTGCTGTTGCAGGCGCTGTTCAAGCAGGTGGAAATGCTGATTGAAGCTACGATGCCAGCTATCCTTGTGGGGTTTGCCCGGATCCCAGGGGAAGGTGAAACCCCAGATGGCATCGCGCTGTTGCTTAGTCAGCGCCCCGTAAAAGCTGAGAAAACCTTTCAGCAGATCGGTTTTCGTCACCATCACATACACCGGGAAATGAATGCCAGTTTGCTGATGCAGTTCGACCATACGCTGCCGTAGGGCCGTTGCCTGGGCATGGCGTGCTTCGGCTGAATCGGTGAGCAGGTCGGCCACGCTGATGGTAATGATGACACCGTTAATCGGCTGGCGGGTGCGATAGCGTTTTAGCAAATGGATAAAGTTTTGCCATTCGCTGGCGTCGCGTGCGCGCTGACTTTCCTGCAATGCATAACGACCGGCGGTATCGATCAACACTGCGCTGTCGGTAAACCACCAGTCGCAATGGCGTGTTCCACCGACACCTCGAATTGCCGCGTTGCCGAGGCTATCGGTGAGGGGGAAATCCAGCCCGGCATTGAGCAGGGCGGTCGTTTTACCGGCACCGGGTGCACCAATGATCACATACCAGGGCAACTGATAGAGATAGTGGCTCTGAAAACGGGCCAACAAGCTTTGCTGCGGACGTCGACCAAACTGGGTCCGCTTCAGGCGCTGTGCCGCTTCGCTGAAACGTTGGGTGAGCAGTGTTTCGGTTGTCTGGCGATCGGTTAACTCTTCACTGTTGACCTGTTGCAGGCGAGTGAGGAGTTTGCTGTTAAACCACGCGCGCCAGATTGCCGGGATAAACTGGAACAGAACCCAGAAAAAATAGAGGAGACCCACCACCAGTTGGCGTGGCCATACCGGTTCGAGTGGTCGGGTATCACCCCAGCTCCACAGCGGGCCGAGTATCCACAATACGCAACTTAGCGCGCTGACGCCGATAAAGCTCCACAACAGTCGGTGGGTCAATAAATGCTGAAGTGATGTGCGCATCACTGGCCTCCCTGGTGATTGCTGAGGGTTTCCGGTGCCGCGAACAGGGTGATTTCCACCCGGCGGTTGCGGGCGCGGTTTTCATTGCTGTCGTTGGGCAGCAGAGGATTACTGTCGCCACGTCCTTCGGCTTTCACGTTGTGCCCTTCAGCCAGCTGCGGATTGAGCAACTGCGCCACGGCTCGCGCGCGCGCAAAGGAGAATTCATAGCTGGAGACGAAGCGTCCATCCACCGCACCGTCATCGGTATACACCGAGACCAGCACCGTGCCCTTTACTGATTTCATCGCACTGGCGACGTGTGCCAGCAGAGCGCGTCCCACCTGATTGACGACTGTGCCATCTGCGGCAAACAGCTTATCGGCTGGGATGATCACCTTGCTACCAAATGCACCATCACTGACTTCTAACTGCCCGGCCGCGATCACATCATTAAGACGCTGATGCAGGTCAAGCAGCGCCTGAGGGGATGTGGGGCGGCGTCCCGGCGTAATCTGCGGTAGCGGAGTTTGGTAGATGGCACGTAACAGAGGTTCTGCGGCATTGCCCAGACGCCAGTTCAGGCCGCTGTAGATGAGGCAGGCGACCATGGTAGCCAGCGTGACACAGGCCCACAGCGGCACCATCGGACGGGATAAACTGCTCACCAGCGGATGAACTTCCACCAGGCGTGTCATCGCGGCAGCGTTATCCGGACGGGTTTCGGCAATCAAATGTGCCAGACGCTTACGAATGATTTCGCATTGCGCCGGACCATTTTCACTGCCGCGATAGCGACCTTCGTAGCCCAGCAGCAGACAATAATGAATCACTTCCAGCAACCACAGATGTTGTTCCGGGCTTTGCGAAATGCGCGACAACAGTTGAAAGACCTTGTCGCCGCCCCAGCTTTCATTATGGAAAGTGACCAGCATCCCGTTACCGGACCAGACGCCACGGGTGCCCCATGGAGTTTGCGCGGCGGCTTCATCCAACAGGCTGCACAGGCAATAGCGCGCGCCAATGATCATCTCAAACGGCAAACCGGCTTGTTTACAGCGGTGTTCGAACTGACGGACTTCATCGATAAGTAACTGACGCAAACCGGCGGGATCGTCATGCGTAGCAGCCTGCCGAATCTGAACGACGGCATTGAGGATTGGGGCTGCGGCAGTCAATAAAAGGTTATCATTGCCCGCGACGTTCGCATCACGTGCAGGAGCGTCCTGAGTCATTAAATCGTGTTCTTCCAGGCAATAGTGAAACTCTCTGCTCGCAGAGAGTCAGCCTTCTGCGAGCAATATGCGCCGGATTTCATGGTCAGTCTAAGATCCAGGTCGCGGTATCGTTGGTGCGGCATGCCTTGCTGGCACCCCCCACGTCTACACAGACCTGTTTGCTGCGGCGGGGACGGGGACGGTCACTGCGCACGGTGGCATCATAACGGCTGCTCTCGACGCCCGCTTTTGGCGGCACGTAGCCAATTAACTGACCCTGCGCTTCATCCGCAATCGCCAGCCAGCTGTGCTCAACCCGGCCTAAAACTTCAAAGGTTTTACCGGTTTCCAGATAACGCACCACTTTGCCGCTATAGTCGGGTGTGGTCATGATGGACGCGCCATATAAGGCACGAAAGCTCTCGTTGACTGGCGTGAACTCGCCAGGTGCTGCCACCGCATGACGATGAACCAGTTTAACCCCATTGACTTCGCTGGTTACCAGGGTGTCATCTGTGACTGGCGGCGGTGGCGCTTTACAACTCGCCAGAGTGAGCACCGCCAGCAGTGTTAGCACAAGACTCTTATTCACCATGATCCTCAAATTTCATCAGATTAACTACATAATGGGGTGTCCTGAGTGCCGGTTAACGGGCGCAGGGGGCCGGATTATGCAGTGAGAAAGCCATCAAAAAAACAGACAGATTACAGAAAGATAGTGCTCCCGTCAGTCTACCTAAGACTTTTGAGAATTCAAACCATTGCACCGTATGAAATCCCGTGCTAACGGGGAAAACGGGACGATCGTTGGGTGATAAAAAAACTGTGCGCATGGGGATAGTTAAGCCAATTTAACTTATTTAATGCGATTCGGCGCTCAGGCCTGCGTAAGCGCTTTTGATGTCTGTCAGGGCCAAAAATAAACGGTAAATAAGATTAATCTATTTTCTGATATAAAAAAAGATTGCGGCAGTAAACAAATTTCTGACTTTCAGAATATCCGCCCCTGATTCGGCCCGTTGCAACTTCAGTTCCGGCATGGCTTTTGCTAAGTCTTTTAGTCGAAAAGGTTATTTGCCAGGAGAATGCGATGACTCAGGCTGTGGATTATTTGCAGGCCAGCCGGGCGAGCGAGATTGCCAGCCTGCAACGGTTGCTGCATACCGGTGAATTGATCACTGCAATCAGTGAGTTAATTCATCTGTTGCAACGTGAGAGGGGCGTCAGCAACATCTGGTTATGCTCCGCAGGGCGTTTATTTGGTGATGAGCTGGAAGCCCGCGCGTTGGATGTGCGGCGCGGTCAACAGCAAATGCTCGCCGTGCTGCCACCCGCAGATGCGCAACCCGGTTATAGCCGTTTCTGCCTGCTTATCGCGGCGGGTTTACAGGCGCTGGAGGGGTTGCCCGCACTACGGTTGCAGGTACAGAGCCAGCAGTTGGCGCATGCGCAGGCCATGGATGCGTTCAACCACATTATCCGCACCTTACTCAATCTGGTGTTTGAAGCGGCGGATACCGCCAGCGAACCGGATATTTCTCGTGCGTTGATCGCGCTGTTCAGTTTTATGCAGGGAAAAGAGCTGGCCGGGCAGGAACGCGCCACCGGTTCAGCGGGTTTTGCCGCCGGGCATTTTACCGACCAGCAGCGGCAGCGGTTGCAGGCGCTGATTGAAGCACAGGAGCAAAGCTTCGCCACCTTCAGCCAGTTCGCCGATGCGGGCAATCTGCAACGCTGGCGCGCGATGGCTGATGCGGGCAGCGACATTGAGCGTTTGCGGCGTATCGCCTGCACCGGCGCGCATTGTGGCGAGAATGGCGTACTGCACTGGTTCCGGCTGCTCACCGCGCGACTGGATGACATGAAACAGGTGGAAGATGGCCTGAGCGCCACGTTAATGCGTTGCTGCCGACGAGCCATCGCCGCCAGCGAGCAGCACGATAGCCACACACCCGCGCTGGCCGATGAAGCGGGGTTCACCTTATATGTGGCGGGAGCCAATTGGCTGGCCGGCCAGGATGTCACGCTGGATAGCAATGGTCTGGCTCCACAGTTGGGTCGTTCGGTGCTGTCGCTCATCCGTGAGCAGGCGCAGCGTTTACAAATGCAGGCCGATGAACTGGCCAGCATGCGTGCCTCGCTGGATGAGCGTAAAATCATCGATCAGGCTAAGGGCTGGTTGATGCAACAGCATGGCTACAGTGAACAGGACGCGTGGCAGACGCTGCGCAAAAGTGCCATGAACCAGAACAAACGCATCCTTGAAATCGCCCAGGCGATCCTCGCGGTGGCCGCCACGTTAAAGGCATAACCCGTTAGAGTTAGCTGCACAAACAATGTGCGTATTTTGCGTCAACGCAGTGCGCAGCGCAGAACGAAAAAAAGGCTTAGCGGGTTAACTGCCTGAAATATCGCCCTTCACCTTCCTGGCACAGCCTTTGCAATAACCTGAATGACATTACGCATTTGTTTTGCCAACGGCGGCAGAACGAGTGCTTTGGATAAAGGCGTCCGGCCCCGTGCGATTGCATGTGGGAGGACGCCTTTTTTTATTCCTTTTTTTCAGGGTAAAGCGGATGAGCAAAACGCGGTTTTCGATTTCCCGTCGTCATTTTTTGCTGAGCAGTGCGGTGGTGGGCAGTAGCTATCTGCTGCCTGGATTACGCAACGCCGTCTGGGCAGCAGGCAGTGATGCACCGGAGAAAAGTACGGTGCGGGTGGGGTTTATCCCGTTGACGGACTGCGCGCCGGTGGTGATGGCAGCGGTGAAAGGCTTCGATAAAAAATACGGTCTCAGCCTGCAACCCAGTAAAGAAGCCAGCTGGGCGGCCGTGCGCGACAAACTGACTTCCGGTGAGCTGGATGCGGCCCATGCGTTATACGGCATGATTTATGGCCTGCAACTGGGGGTGGCCGGTCCGCAACACGATATGGCCAACCTGATGACGCTGAACAACAATGGCCAGGCGATCACGTTAGCGAATCAACTGAAAGATCAGAAGGTGACCGATGCCGCCAGCCTGAAAACCCTGATCGCGGGCAGCGCCAAAGGCACTTACACCTTTGCTCACACCTTTCCCACCAGTACCCACGCCATGTGGCTGTATTACTGGCTGGCGAATGCCGGGATCGATCCCATTGAGGATGTGCGTACCGTGGTGGTGCCACCGCCACAAATGGTGATGAACATGAAGATCGGCAATATGAGCGGCTTCTGCGTGGGCGAACCCTGGAACCAGCGTGCCATCAGCGACAACATCGGTTTCACCGCCGCGACGACGCAGCAAATCTGGCCGGATCACCCGGAAAAAATCCTCGCCACGCGATCGCAGTGGGTCACGGAAAACCCCAACACCGCTCGGGCGCTCACGGCTGCGGTACTGGAAGCCGCCCGCTGGATTGATGCGTCCGATGACAACCGACGTGAAACCGCACAAACCCTGGCGGGACGCGCCTGGATCAATACCAAACCGGAAATCCTGGAAGGCCGCATGCTGGGTCATTACGAAAACGGCCTGGGCCAGCAGTGGCAGGACGCGCATGCGATGCGGTTCTTCCACGACGGTGAAGTCAGCTTCCCATGGCTTTCTGATGGCATGTGGTTCCTGACGCAGCTGAAACGCTGGGGAATGCTGAAAAGCGATCCGGATTACCTCGCTGTGGCGCAAAAAATCAACCGTATCGACATCTATAAACAGGCTGCGGCTGCGGTGGGTAACGTCACGCTGCCCACTGGCGTCATGCGCAGCAGCACCCTGATGGACGGCAAAGTGTGGGACGGCAGCAATCCTGCCGCTTACGCCGCCAGTTTCGCTATTCACCATTAACAGGAAGAGGAGTTGCCATGAAATCTGACGTGCGCACCCTGAAATCTCCGGTCAGCGCCGCCGCTCCGACGGCACAGGTGATCACCCTCAAGGTCACCAGAGCATCCGGTGTACGCCAGCCCTGGCTGAGGCCACTGCTGCAACGGCTGATCCCGGCAGGTTGCGGCATCCTGTTGTTGCTGCTGGTGTGGCAAATCGCCGCGTTATCCAGCAAAGGCTTCCCCACGCCTTACGCCACCTGGCAGGCGGCGCTGACCCTGTTTGCCGACCCTTTCTATAACAACGGTCCAAATGACCAGGGGATTGGCTGGAACGTGCTGGCGTCGTTGCAACGTGTGGCGGTGGGCTTTGGCCTGGCTGCCCTGGTGGGGATTCCGGCGGGTTTTCTGCTCGGTCGCTTCACCTTTGTCTCCCGCATGTTCAACCCGATCATCGCGCTGCTGCGTCCGGTCAGCCCGCTCGCCTGGCTGCCAATCGGCCTGCTGCTGTTTCAGCGTGCTGAACCGGCCTCCAGCTGGACCATTTTTATCTGCTCCATCTGGCCGATGGTGATCAACACCGCCGAAGGGGTGCAACGCATCCCGCAGGATTACCTCAACGTGGCGCGGGTGCTGCAACTGTCTGAATGGACGGTGATGCGCCGCATCCTGTTTCCGGCGGTGTTGCCCGCCGTGTTGACCGGGGTACGCCTGTCCATCGGTATCGCCTGGCTGGTGATCGTCGCCGCCGAGATGCTCACCGGAGGCCTGGGGATTGGGTTCTGGATCTGGAACGAGTGGAACAACCTCAATGTGGAAAACATCCTGATTGCCATTGTGATCATCGGCGTGGTCGGGCTGTTGCTCGAACAAATGCTGATGCTGCTGGCGCGTCGTTTTAGCTGGGACAAATAAGGAGCCTGTCTGATGAATCCGATCATTCGTGTGCAGCTGGTGAGCCAGCGTTTCGCCACCGCCCAGGGGGATTTCCTCGCCCTCGACAACGTCAGCTTTGACATTCATCCGGGGGAAACCCTCAGCCTGATTGGGCACTCCGGCTGCGGCAAATCGACGCTGCTTAACCTGATTGCCGGACTGACCACGCCGAGCAGCGGCGTGCTGCTGTGTGACAACCGCGAAATCACGGGCCCTGGCCCGGAGCGTGCGGTGGTGTTTCAGAACCATTCGCTGCTGCCGTGGCTGACGGCGTATCAAAACGTCGAGCTGGCTGTGCAGCAGGTGTTTAAAGGCAGGATGAACCGCAGCGAGATGGCGGAATGGATTGAGCACAATCTCGGCAGGGTGCAGATGAGTCATGCCATGCATAAACGTCCGGGGGAAATTTCGGGTGGTATGAAACAACGCGTTGGCATTGCCCGTGCGCTGGCAATGAAACCGCGCGTGTTGTTGCTGGATGAACCCTTCGGTGCGCTGGATGCACTGACCCGAGCCCATTTGCAGGACAGCGTGATGCGCATTCAGCAGGAACTCAACACCACCATCGTGCTGATTACTCACGACGTAGACGAAGCGGTGCTGCTCTCGGACCGGGTGCTGATGATGACCAATGGACCGGCCGCGCAGGTCGGCGAGATTCTGGCAATTGATTTGCCGCGTCCACGCTCCCGGGTGGCGCTGGCCGATGAGCCGCGTTATCACCAGCTGCGCCAGCAAATCCTGCATTTCCTGTACGAAAAGCAGACGGCAGTCGCGTAAGGAGCCGGGCATGCAGCAGCTGATTGTCATCGGAAACGGCATGGCCGGGATGCGCATGGTGGAAACCCTGTTGCAGCGTGCGCCAGGGCGTTATGCGATTACCGTCATTGGCCGGGAACCCGAGGGAAATTACAACCGGGTGCTGCTGTCACCGGTGCTGGCAGGGGAGAAAACCTTCGCTGAAACCCTGATCCACCCGCCGCAATGGCATGCGGAGCATGGCGTCAGGTTGCTGGCGGGAGAAGAGGTGCAATCTGTGGACCTTGACGCCCGGCTGCTGCACACCGACCAGCGCAGCCTGCGCTGGGACAAGCTGGTGTTTGCCTGTGGATCGCAGCCACGGATGCCGTCACTGCCGGGGATTGATCAGCCGCAGGTGCTGGGATTCCGCACGTTGCGCGATGTGGAAAAGATGCAGGCCGAACCGGGACCGGTGGTGGTTCTTGGCGGTGGGCTGGTTGGGGTCGAGGCGGCAGCTGCGTTGCGTCAACAGGGGCGAGAGGTCACGTTGCTGCATCATCGCCCCTGGCTGCTGGATCGTCAGCTGGATGCCCACGCCGGTGCGCTGTTGCAGCAACACCTGACGGCGCGCGGCATCGACTGTCGTCTCGGGGTGTCATTGCAGCAGGTGGATGCGCACCAGGTGACACTCACCGATGGCAGCCAGATTGCCGCGCGGCAGGTCGTCATCGCCATCGGTGTGATCCCGGAGATTGCCGTGGCACAGGCGGCGGGCGTGCCTTGCCAGCGCGGTATTCTGGTCAATCGCCAGCTGCATACCCCGATTGCCGACGTCTATGCCCTCGGTGAATGCTGCGAAATTGCGGGTGAAACCTTCGGTCTGGTTGCGCCCTGTCTGGCACAGGCGGCGGTGTTGGCTGCCAGCCTGGCGGGTGAACCGGTGGAGGATTTTTACTTCCAGGAGAGCGGCACCCGGCTCAAGGTCAGCGGCATTGAGGTGTTTAGCGCCGGGCAGATTGGCGATGCGCCGTCGCTGACCAGCTTCGACCCGCTGTCGGGCCACTATCAGCGGCTCTTCCTGCGCGATGGTGTGCTGGCAGGCGTGCTGTTGTTTGGCGACAGTAGTCCGGCGGCAAAATTACTCACCCGATTACAACGGACCGAACGCGTCGATATCAATGCGCTGTTCGGGCTGGACAACAATACGACGCAGCCAGTGGCTGCAGGAAGCACAATGATGAGCAAACCCATTCTCGCAGTCGTGGGCCACGGTATGGTTGGCCACCATTTTCTGGAGCAACTGGTCAGCCGCGAGCTGCATCAGCAATATCATATTGTGGTGTACGGCGACGAGCCGCAGATGGCTTACGATCGCGTGCATCTGACTGAGTATTTCACGGGCAAAAGTGCTGACGACCTGTCGCTGGTCAGTGACAATTTTTTTCAGCAGCACGGTATTGAGTTGCGTAGCGGCTGTGAAGTGCAGGCGATTGATCCACAGCGCCGCAGCCTGCGCGATAGTCAGGGGGCCGAACTGGCGTGGGACAAACTGGTGCTGGCGACGGGCTCGGTGCCTTTTGTGCCGCCCGTACCAGGCCATGACCTTCCTCGCTGCTTTGTCTATCGCACGCTGGCTGACCTGGATGCTATCGCTGCCTGCGCGCGCGGGGCGCAACGCGGGGTGGTGATTGGTGGGGGTTTGCTGGGTCTGGAGGCTGCCAACGCCCTGAAACAGCTGGGGCTGGAAACCCACGTGGTCGAGTTTGCGCCGCGCCTGATGGCAGTGCAGCTGGATGACGGCGGCGCGCAAATGTTGCGTGGCAAAATCAGCGCCCTCGGGGTGCAGGTACACACCAGCAAGGCGACGGAAGCGATTGAGAGCCAGCCAGACGGCAGTGTGCAGCTGCGCTTTGCCGATGGCAGCCTGCTTGATAGCGATCTGGTGGTGTTTTCCGCCGGGATCCGTCCGCGCGATGCGCTGGCGCGTGCGGCGGGCCTTACCCTTGGTGAACGTGGTGGTATCGTCATTGATGATGGCTGCGCCACCAGCGTGCGCGATGTGTATGCCATCGGTGAATGCGCCCTGTGGCACGGGCAAATTTTTGGTCTGGTAGCACCGGGCTACCAGATGGCGCGGGTGCTGGCCGGGCAACTGGCGCAGGAAGAGACCGCCTTCAGCGGGGCGGATATGAGCACCAAACTTAAGTTGCTGGGGGTGGAGGTGGCATCATTTGGCGATGCGCATGGTCGTACCCCCGCCAGCCAGAACTATCAATGGATCGATAACCCGAAAGGCATCTACAAAAAGCTGGTGGTGTCTGAGGATGGCAAAACCCTGCTCGGTGGGGTGCTGGTGGGAGACAGCAGTGATTACGCCAGCCTGCTGCAAATGATGCTGAATAAAATGGCGCTGCCGGAAGCGCCAGAGAGCCTGATTCTGCCGCAGCTGGCAGGCGCGCCAGCCAAAGCCCTCGGCGTGGCGGCATTGCCGGACAGCGCGCAGATTTGCTCCTGCCACAATGTCAGCAAGGGCGACATCTGTGCTGCGGTACAAAGCGGCTGCGGCGACATGGCGACGTTGAAAAGCTGTACTAAAGCCGCCACCGGCTGTGGCGGGTGCAGTGCACTGGTGAAGCAGGTTATGGAGCATCAGCTCGCCAGCCTGGGTGTTGAGGTGAAGAAGGACATTTGCGAGCACTTTGCCTGGTCACGTCAGGAGCTGTATCACCTGATCCGCGTGGGTGAAATCACCACGTTTGATGAGTTGCTGGCGCAGCATGGCCGTGGTCAGGGCTGCGAAATCTGTAAGCCGCTGGTGGGGTCGCTGCTGGCTTCCTGCTGGAATGATTACCTGCTCAAACCTGCGCATCTGCCGTTGCAGGACACTAACGATCGCTACTTCGCCAATATTCAGAAAGATGGCACTTACTCGGTGGTCCCGCGCGTGCCGGGGGGAGAGATCACCCCGCAAGGCCTGATCGCCATCGGTGAAGTCGCTGCGCAGTACGATCTCTACACCAAAATCACCGGCGGGCAGCGTATCGATCTATTCGGTGCACGCCTCGATCAACTGCCTGCCATCTGGGAAGCGCTGATTGCCGCCGGATTCGAAACCGGGCATGCCTACGGCAAATCGCTACGCACAGTAAAATCCTGCGTGGGGTCGAGCTGGTGCCGCTACGGGGTGCAGGATTCTACCGCCTTTGCGATTGCGCTGGAGCATCGCTACAAAGGCCTGCGTGCGCCGCACAAAATTAAAATGGCGGTGTCTGGTTGCACGCGTGAATGTGCCGAAGCCCAGAGCAAAGATATCGGCGTTATCGCCACCGATAAAGGCTGGAATCTGTATGTGTGCGGCAATGGCGGTATGAAGCCACGACATGCCGACCTGTTTGCCAGTGACCTCGACGACGACACCCTGATCCGTTATGTCGATCGCATCCTGATGTTCTATGTACGCACCGCCGATCGTCTGCAACGTACCAGCGTATGGATGGACAATATGGCAGGTGGACTGGCGTATTTGCGCGAGGTGGTGATTGACGATGCGCTCGGCATCGGTGCCACGCTGGAACAGGAGATGCAGCGGGTGGTGGATCGTTATCAGTGCGAGTGGCAAACCACCCTGGCCGATCCGTCGCGTCGCGCGTTGTTCAGTCCCACCATCAACAGTGACCAGCCGGACGAAACCCTGCATTACAGCGAGGTCCGTGGCCAGCGTCAGCCAGTTAATAACCTCAGCATTCCGGTGCTGACCCTGCCCGCAGAGCCGTGGAGTGCCATTTGTGATGAGACGGCGATCCCGCCTGCGGCAGGTATCGGGGCGCGGCTGGGTCAGCAGCGTGTGGCGCTATTCCGCTTCGGTAGCGCCATCTATGCGATCGAAGATATTGAACCGGGTACGCAGGCCAGTGTGTTGTCACGCGGCATTCTCGGCGATGTGGCCGGGGAGCCGGTCGTTATCTCGCCATTGTACAAGCAGCGGATACGGTTGCGTGACGGACAAAGCCTCGATAACCCCCAGCTGCAATTACGTTGCTGGCCGGTGCGTGTCGAGGGTGGCAAAGTCTGGCTGGGTAATCAGTCGCTGCTGGCGCTGGCGGCCGCATCATGAAAACCACCTGTCCCTACTGTGGTGTGGGTTGTGGCGTTGAAGTCCATGCCCCGGATGCGCCGGTCAGTGGTGACCGCCAGCATCCGGCGAACTTCGGTCGTCTGTGCGTCAAGGGTTCTGCGCTGGGGGAAACCCTTGGGCAGGAGGGACGTTTGCTGTGGCCGCAGGTAAAAGGCCAGCGTGCCAGCATGGATCAGGCGCTGGATTATGTGGCCGCAGGATTGCGTGACATCATCCGTCAGCATGGCCCACAGGCAGTGGCGTTTTATGCCTCCGGCCAGCTGCTGACCGAAGATTACTACGTCGCCAATAAACTGATGAAAGGCTTTATTGGTGCCGCCAATATCGATACCAACTCGCGGCTGTGCATGGCCTCGGCGGTGGTGGGATATAAAAGAGCCTTTGGTGCGGATGCGGTGCCCTGCTGTTATGAGGATATTGAGCAGGCGGATCTGGTGATTCTGGTGGGTTCCAATGCCGCCTGGGCGCATCCGGTTGCCTGGCAGCGACTGGTGCAGGCGAAGCAGCAGCGGCCTGAGATGAAGCTGGTGGTCATCGATCCGCGGCGTACCGCCAGCTGCGATCTGGCCGACCTGCACCTGGCCCTGCGTCCCGGCAGCGATAACGCCTTGTTTGCCGGATTACTTAACTGGCTGAGCACCGGGGAGGGCATCGATAGCAGCATGTTGCCGCACCTCGACAATGTTGAAGCGACGCTGACAGCCTGTGCTGACTGGGATCTGGCCGCTGTTGCCCATGCCTGCCAGCTGGATCAGGCCGCCATTCTCGCCTTCTGGCAGCTGTTCACTGCGCATCCCCGCGTGCTGACGTTATGGTGCATGGGGATCAATCAATCGCAGACTGGCAGCGACAATAACAACGCCATCCTTAACGTGCATCTGTTAAGCGGCAAAATTGGCCGCCCTGGCGCTGGGCCTTTTTCCCTCACCGGTCAACCTAATGCGATGGGAGGGCGTGAAGTCGGCGGCTTAGCCAATCAGCTGGCCGCACACATGGGGTTCAGCCCGCAAGAAGTGGATCGGCTGGCGCGTTTCTGGCGCAGCGACCGGGTGGCATCTCAGCCTGGACTCAAAGCGGTGGAGCTGTTCCAGGCGGTAGAGCGCGGTGAGGTGAAAGCGGTCTGGATTATGGGCACCAATCCGGCGGTGTCGATGCCGGAGGGGAATCGCGTGGCTGAAGCGCTGGCGCGTTGTCCGCTGGTGATTGTCTCGGAGGTGAGCGCGGCCACGGATACCAGCGTTTATGCCGACGTGCTGCTTCCCGCCCAGGGGTGGGGGGAAAAGAATGGCACCGTGACCAATTCGGAACGTCGCATTTCGCGGCAACGCAGTTTTGCTGCGCCTGCCGGGGAAACGAAGCCGGACTGGTGGTTGCTGGCTCAGGTGGCTCAGCGGCTGGGCTATGGGGACGCGTTCGGCTGGCAGCATCCCCATGAAATATTTATTGAACATGCCGCGCTGTCCGGCTTTGAAAATCAGGGGCGGCGCGCGTTTGATATCAGTGCGCTGGCAACGCTGAGTCGTGAGCAGTATGACCAGTTGCAGCCGGTGCAGTGGCCGGTGAATACGGCTGCCCCGGCAGGCACGCCGCGTCTGTTCAGCGATCGCCGCTTCTTTCATATGGATGGCAAAGCGCGTCTGCTGCCGGTCGCCATTCCGTTACATACCCCTTCCTCTGCACATTATCCGTTACTGATGAACACCGGACGTATCCGCGATCAGTGGCACACTATGACGCGTACCGGTGCGGTGCCGCGGTTGATGCAGCATTACGACGAACCTTTTGTGTTGCTGCATCCGCATGACGCAGCGGCACATGGCCTGAGTCAGGGCGATCTGACGCGGGTGCAATCGCAGCTTGGCTGGTGGTGTGGCCGGGTGAATATCGATAACGGCCTGACGCGTGGACAGCTGTTTATTCCGATGCACTGGACGCGTCAGTTCAGCGTCCAGGCGAATGTGGATGGGCTGGTGGCGGCGCGTTGTTGTCCGGATTCCGGGCAACCGGCCCTCAAGCAAACTGCGGTGCGTCTGCAACCGCTGCGCCCGCAATGGCAGGGCTGGCTGTGGCAGCGTGAGCAGACGGATCCACAGCATGTGGATTATTGGTCGCGCGCGCCGCAGCCGGGTGTGCAGCGTTATGTATTGGCCGGACAGGGCACACCAGCCGATTGGTTACAGCAACAGCCCGGTGCAGCTGAACTGCAATGGCAGCAAGCCAGGGCAGGTCAGCAGTTGCATCTGTTGGGCTGGCGCGAGGGGCAGCTGGAGCGGGCATTCTATGCCGCCCCCTGGTTACCAGAGATTGACCATGCTTTTGTCGCGTTGGGATTCAGCGAACCACCTGCCACGGCGCAACAACGGCATGCGTTGCTTGGCGGCCGACCAGCGCAGGGGGAGAGCCAGGGGCGTACCATTTGCAGCTGTTTTGGTGTCGGTGAAGTCGCCATCCGGCGCGCCATTGAGCAGGGGTGTCACTCTCCAGCGGCACTGGGCGCGTCGCTCAAATGCGGTACCAACTGTGGCTCCTGTATTCCGGAGCTGAAACAACTTATCGCCGCGCTTCAGGTAGCGCAGTAATGGAGGCCATCATGACTCAGGCAATCAAGACACTGGATAAATTGTTTAACCCGCACGGATCGGATGTGTCGCAGGGTGAGGTATGGCTGGTGGGTGCCGGGCCGGGCGATGTAGAGCTGCTGACGCTAAAAGCGCTGCGGCTGATCAAAAGCGCGGATGTGGTGGTCTACGACCGGCTGGTCAGTGACGACGTCATGGCGGAAGTACCCGCCAGCACGCTGGCGATTGATGTCGGCAAAAAACCCGGCAGCCACGGGTTAAAACAGGCGCAGATCAATCAACTGCTGGTGGATCTGGCGCGGAGCGGGCGCAATGTCGTGCGCCTGAAGGGGGGCGATCCTTTTATTTTTGGTCGCGGTGGCGAAGAGATGGTTTGTTTACAGCAGGCCGGGATTGAATGCCGGGTGGTGCCAGGGATTACAGCAGCAGCGGGCTGCGCAGCGGCCAGCGGCATTCCACTCACTCATCGCGATTGCGCCCAGTCGCTGCGACTGATTACCGGACACGGTAAAACCGGCGAACCTCAGTTGGATGATCATAGCCTCGCCGCCGCCAATCAGACGCTGGTGTTTTATATGGGACTGAAATGGAGCGCCAGTATTAGCGCGCAGTTGCAGGATCAGGGGCGCGTTCCGACAACCCCGGTTGCCATTATTGAGAATGGCACGCGGCCAGAGCAGCGGGTGCTAATCACCACCCTCGGGCAGCTGAGTGAGACCGTGGCCCGCGAGCAGCCGCAATCACCGGCGTTGTTGCTGGTGGGGGAGGTGGTGAGTTTTTATCGTGAGTCCCGCGTTGCGCTGAGAGGATTGGCGTTTGTGAAATGATCATCGACTGATTATTTCCTGAAGCCAGACTGAATCCCTTAAATTCACCTGACATTTCCACCACTTAAATTTCAGAGGGCTGTCCCCTGTGCTAACGTCCAGCCACTTTCTTTACGGACGACAGGAATCACGGTTATGCGTGTCTCAACGGCACCTCATGATGCGCTGTTCAAAAAATTTCTCAGCCATCTGCCGGTCGCCAGGCAATTCCTGGAAATTCACTTACCGGCAGAAATACAGCAGCATTGCGACCTGGATTCGCTGCAACTGGTTCCGACCACCTTTATTGAACGAGATCTGAGCGCTTTTTATTCTGATGTTCTGTTTTCGATGAAGACCGCCTGCGGGGCAGGATATATCTATACTTTAATCGAGCATCAAAGTTCCCCCGATAAACATATGACCTTGCGCATGATGCGATACAGCATTGCCGCCACGCAGCGTCACCTCGATGAAGGTCATCGTGAATTACCCATCGTGGTGCCGATGCTGTTTTATCAGGGGAGGGTCAGCCCCTACCCATATTCTATGAACTGGCTGGAATCATTTCGCAATCCGAAGCTGGCTGAACAGATCTTCTGTCGGCCCTTCCCGCTGGTTGATGTTACGGTCATTCCAGACGAGGAAATCATGACGCACCGGGATGTGGCACGGCTTGAGATGGCACACAAAATCATCCGCTTGCGCGACATGCTGGAGAATATTGACCCAATGGCAACCTTGCTGGCGGTGGATTACAATGACGATCTCTCGATCGACGTCATATTTTATTTACTGCGACATGGAGATACGGACAACAGGGAAAAAGTCGTTGATATTTTGAGGCTGGCCAGACCGCAACTTGAGGAAAAGATTATGACGATTGAAGAGCAGTGGAGGCTGGAATCACGTCAGGAAGTCACACTGGAAATGGCACGCCGTATGTTGGCAGAAAAACTGGATCTTAACACCATCATGAAAGTGACAGGTCTCAGTGATGATGAGTTGCAACAACTCAATTCCTGGCTATTCCACAGTAAATCATGCCGCTAAGACAGCTGTGCTGCGGTAATTTCCTTTGAGGAAAAGATGATGACGATTGAAGAGCAGTGGCAGCTGGAGTCTCGCCTGGAAGGGCGTCAGGAAGGGCGTCAGGAAGGGCGTCAGGAAGGGCGTCAGGAAGTTACGCTGGAAATGGCACGGCGTATGCTTGCGGAAAAAATGGATTTCAACACCATTATGAAGGTGACTGGCCTCAGTGATGGTGAGTTGCAACAACTCAATTTCTGAACACCCCGCGCTAAATCATGCCGCCACTTCATCAGCCCTGGCGGTAATTTCCCTTATGGCTAAATAAACTGACATTTTCCCCCCTTAATCCACGCTTTAGCGCCAGCGCCTTTTGGCATTCTATGCTCAGAATTCCAGTCAGCAGAGGTATGTCGTGGCTGAAGAGAGTAGCGACGAGGACAAAACAGAATCGCCCACAGCGCACCGACTTGAAAAAGCGCGCCAGGAGGGGCAGATTCCGCGTTCGCGCGAGCTGACGTCATTACTGATGATGTTGTCCGGCATCATGATTTTATGGCTGGGTGGCACCAGCATGGCGCGACGGCTGGCGGCGATGGTGGCGACAGGTTTTCGTTTTGATCATGGCATGGTCACTGATGACAAGGTGATCGTGGCGCATATCAGTACCCTGATTGGTCAGGCGGTGCTGGCGGTGCTACCGCTGATGGCCGGATTGGTGCTGGTGGCGATTGCGGCACCGATGCTGCTGGGCGGTATCGTCATCAGCGGTAAATCAATCAGCCTGGATTTCACCAAACTCAACCCGTTAAGCGGCCTGAAACGTATGGTGTCAGGACAAACCTGGGCTGAGCTGCTGAAAGCTGTCCTCAAGGCGGTACTGGTGGGGGCGGTAGCGGGCTGGTATGTCTGGTCACACTGGCCGGAGATGCTGCGCTTAATCAGCGAGTCTCCCATGAACGCGCTGGAACATGGCATGAACATGATCGCCGTGTGTTGTGCGCTGGTGATGCTGGGCCTGATCCCGATGGTCGGCTTCGATGTGTTCTGGCAGTTGTACAGCTACTTCAAAAAATTACGTATGTCACGCCAGGATATTCGCGACGAATTCAAACAACAGGAGGGCGATCCTCATGTTAAAGGGCGAATTCGTCAGGCGATGCGCGCCGCTGCACGCCGCCGGATGATGGCCGACGTGCCCAAGGCCGACGTGATCGTCACCAACCCGACGCACTACTCGGTTGCGCTGCAATATAACGAGAAAAAGATGAGCGCACCGAAGGTCATCGCGAAAGGGGCAGGTGAGGTGGCGCTGAAAATTCGCGAACTGGGCAAAGAACATCGCGTACCCATTCTTGAAGCACCGCCGCTGGCGCGTGCGCTATACCGTCATACCGAAATTGGTCAGTTCATTCCAGGTGCACTTTATGCGGCGGTGGCCGAAGTGCTGGCGTGGGTCTGGCAGCTGCGACGCTGGAAGCGTGAAGGCGGCATGATACCGAAGAAACCTAATAATCTGTCGGTCCCGGCAGAGATGGACATTCCAGGAGAGAATAGAAACGATGGCTAATCTGGCCGAAAAGCTGCGGTTACCGGGCAACTTCAAAGACACACAATGGCAGGTACTGGCTGGTCCGGTACTGATCATGATGATCCTGTCGATGATGGTACTGCCGTTACCTGCGTTCATCCTCGACCTGCTGTTTACCTTTAACATTGCGCTGTCGATCATGGTGTTGCTGGTGGCGATGTTCACCCAGCGCACGCTGGATTTCGCGGCATTCCCCACTATTTTGCTGTTCTCCACCTTGCTGCGTCTGGCACTTAACGTCGCCTCAACGCGTATCATCCTGCTGGATGGGCATACGGGTGCCGCTGCGGCAGGCCGTGTGGTAGAAGCCTTCGGCCACTTCCTGGTCGGCGGTAACTTCGCCATTGGTATCGTGGTGTTCATCATCCTGGTGATCATCAACTTTATGGTTATCACCAAGGGTGCTGGCCGTATCGCCGAAGTGGGCGCACGTTTTGTCCTCGATGGGATGCCCGGTAAACAGATGGCGATTGACGCCGACCTGAACGCCGGGTTGATCGGTGAAGAGGAAGCTAAACGTCGTCGCTCTGAAGTGACACAGGAAGCGGACTTCTACGGCTCGATGGACGGTGCCAGTAAGTTTGTGCGTGGTGATGCCATCGCCGGGATCATGATCATGGTGATTAACGTGATCGGTGGCCTGCTGGTGGGTGTGGTGCAGCACGGTCTGGATCTGGGGCATGCCGCGGAAACCTATACGCTGCTGACTATCGGTGATGGCCTGGTCGCGCAGATCCCGGCACTGGTTATCTCGACCGCAGCGGGTGTCATCGTGACACGCGTCAGCACCGACCAGGACGTTGGCGAGCAGATGGTGGGCCAGCTGTTTAACAACCCACGTGTGCTGATGCTGAGTGGCGGGGTGATCGGTTTGCTGGGCCTGGTGCCGGGTATGCCTAACTTCGTGTTCCTGTTGTTCACCGCAGGGCTACTGGGGCTGGCCTGGTGGTTGCGTGGCCGTCAGATGCAGCCGAAGAAACAACCGGAATCCTCCAGTGTGGTGAAAAGCCAGGAGACGCCTGCTACGGTTGAAGCTTCATGGACCGACGTGCAACTGGAAGATTCACTCGGCATGGAAGTCGGCTATCGCCTGATTCCGATGGTCGATCATCTGCAAAACGGTGAACTGCTGGGGCGTATCCGCAGTATCCGTAAAAAAGTGGCGCAGGAGGTGGGCTTTCTGCCGCCGGTGGTACATATCCGCGACAATATGGAGCTGCCGCCTGCCCGTTATCGCATCCTGATGAAAGGGGTGGAAATTGGCAGCGGTGATGCTTATCCGGGACGCTGGATGGCGATTAACCCTGGCACCGCAGCCGGTACCCTGCCGGGTGAGGCGACTATCGATCCCGCCTTCGGCCTGGCTGCGATCTGGATCGACAGTGCGTTAAAAGAACAGGCGCAGATTCAGGGCTTCACCGTGGTGGAAGCCAGTACCGTGGTGGCAACGCACCTCAATCATCTGATTGGACAATATGCCAGCGAGCTGTTTGGTCGTCAGGAAGCGCAACAACTGCTGGATCGCGTGACGCAGGAAATGCCGAAACTCACCGAAGATTTGGTGCCGGGCGTCATTACCCTGACCACGTTGCATAAGGTCTTGCAGAACCTGCTGACGGAGCGAGTGTCGATTCGCGACATGCGCACCATTATCGAAACCCTGGCCGAGCATGCACCGGTGCAGACCGATGCGCAGGAGCTGACCAGCGTGGTCCGTGTGGCGCTGGGCCGTGCCATCACCCAGCAGTGGTTCCCGGGCAATGGGGAAGTGCAGGTGATTGGTCTGGATGCCACGCTGGAACGTTTATTGTTGCAGGCGTTACAGGGCGGCGGCGGTCTGGAACCGGGTCTTGCCGATCGTTTGTTGCATCAGGCACAGGATGCGCTGCAACGTCAGGAAATGCTGGGTGCGCCGCCGGTGCTGCTGGTTAACCATCCATTGCGTGCGTTGCTGGCGCGCTTCCTGCGCCGCAACCTGCCGCAGCTGGTGGTGTTGTCTAATATGGAGCTGACGGATAACCGCCAGATTCGCATGACTGCCACCATCGGAGGCAAATAATATGCGTCGCGTCTGGCCGGGACTGTTTCTGCTACTGCCCTTGTGGGCAGTAGCAGCAGATGGCGCGTGGCATGCCAGTGCCAGCGGGCCGACTCTCGGGGCGCGCGGTAACTGGCTGGCTTCTCCACCGTTGCGTGCCACAACCAGGGTGCAGGGGACGATTTCACGGGTGAGCTGGCGTTATCGACTGAGCCGTCCGGCGCCTTCCGGGCTGGTGGTACGTCTCTGTGCCAGTCAGCGTTGTGTGTTGCTGGAGGGGGCGAGCGGGACGACGCGCAGTCTGGCGCACATCGCTGCCGATGAAACCTTGCATCTGGCGTTTGGCTTTAACGGCCGGGGTGCCGTGCCGCCAGGCCTGCGGGTTATCAGCAGTGAAGTCACGGTAAATTATCAGTAGTGTATCCGGGAACGCAGACCTGCGTTCCCGTGGCCTCTCAAAGGGTTAATTACGCACCCTGATCACGCCATATTTTGCCGCCTGATCCTGAAAAACCACATCACCTGTATTGTTGTTGATGATTTTTATCGTCAGGACATCGCTGTCCATGCTGTTTTGGGCAAACAGGGCAAAATTTTTCGTCAGCAGAATGTGCAGGCCATCGCTTTTTTGTTCGCCCGCCTGGCTGGGATAATTTCCGCTGTTCATGTTGTACAGGGTAGTAATATTGTTTTGCGTGATTTTCAGATCGCTGTCATTGAAACAGTTATCGACATAGTTGGGGATGACCACCGGACCGCAGGTCAGAATCGCCGTAAATCCATCCTGATATTTCTCCTGCTGGGCAATTTTATATTTTATGGCCTGAATATTTCTCGCGGCCAGTGGGCTGCCGTTCTGCCCGGCTTTTTCATACCAGAACAGAGATTGTTGCAGATCCAGCGGGACCCCGACGCCTTTCGCATAGCTATATCCGAGATCGATCTGTGCGTCGGCATTGTTCGCTTCTGCCGCCTGCCGGGTGAGCTGCATACCGCGAGGGATATCTTTGGTGACGCCCTCGCCAAAGGTGAGCAAATATCCCAGATGTGCCATCGCGGCGGTGTTGCCCGCTTTTGCCGCTGGTTCCAGCCAGGTTAACGCGGTTCTCTGTTGTGCAGGCGTACCTTGACTCAGCTGAATACCTAACTCGGTCTGGGCAGCAACATCGCCGGATTCGGCTTTCAGCTCAAGCGGAGATTTGGCTGGCGCAGCGGCGGGTTTGTCGGCGGCGGGTGGCGCGGGAGCCGGGGCTGGAGTTGGAGTTGGGGAGGAGGAGGGGGCCTGGGTGCCGGTCAGTGTAGTCAGATCCCGGATACGTCCCTGATAAGCGGATTCCAGAGCCTGAATGGTGGTGGCTTTATTTCGGATGTCCTTGAGCCAGGCCAGCTGTGTTTTGCGTAACAACGCTTTGTTTTGCGGCTGTTGCTGAAGGGCGCTGTTATACAAGGTGCTTAATTGCGTATCCAGAGTGGACAGCTCAGGTGTGGCACAGATTGTCAGCTCAACAAATCCTGTGGCTTTGTTACAGTCAAATGAGGCGCTGTAAGCAGCGGGAACCGATCCCAGTAACAGGGCGGCTAATAACGTTCGTTTCATTTTCTTCCTCAGTCACCATCCATTGATGAAAGGTACTATCGGCGGAGGAAGGCGGGGCTTTAAGAGAAATCAGGCCCTCCGGCACGGAAGCGAGTTCCGCGCCGGGGGGCAGGAGGGATTACATCCGTTCGACGGTTTTGATACCGAGGGTATCCAGACCCTGTTTCAGGGTTTTCGCCGTCAGCGCCGCCAGTTGCAGACGGCTATTACGCACCTGCTCATCTTCCGCTGACAGGATCGGGCAGTGCTCGTAGAAGCCGGAGAACTGACCCGCCAGATCGTACAGATAAGCACACATCACGTGCGGTGTGCCGTCACGCGCAACCTGGGTGATCACTTCTTCAAATTGCAGCAGACGAGTCGCCAGTTGGGCTTCACGTTCTTCTGTCAGCACGATAGCGCCTTGCAGGTTGTCGGCATCAATCCCGGCTTTACGGAATACCGACAACACGCGGGTGTAGGCATATTGCATATAAGGTGCGGTGTTACCTTCAAAGGCCAGCATGTTGTCCCAGTCGAAGACGTAATCGGTGGTGCGGCTTTTTGACAGATCAGCGTATTTCACCGCGCCGATGCCAACCACTTCCGCCAGATCCTGCAACTCCTGCGGTGTCATATCCGGGTTTTTCTCGCTGACCAGCGCCAGTGCGCGCTCAACCGCTTCATCCAGCAGGTCGGCCAGTTTAATGGTGCCGCCGGTACGGGTTTTGAAAGGGCGGCCATCTTTGCCCAGCATCATGCCAAATGCGTGATGCTCCAGCGGCACGCTCTCAGGCACGTAACCAGCTTTACGCACGATAGTCCATGCCTGTTGCAGATGCTGATGCTGACGTGAGTCGATGTAGTACAGCACACGGTCAGCATGCAGGGTTTCATAACGGTATTTCGCACAGGCGATGTCGGTGGTGGTATAGAGGTAGCCACCATCTTTCTTCTGCACAATCACGCCCATCGGGTCGCCTTCCTTGTTTTTGAATTCATCAAGGAACACCACGGTTGCGCCTTCGCTGATCACCGCCAGACCTTTCTCTTTCAGGTCGGCAACGATGCCCGGCAACATGTCGTTGTACAGACTTTCACCCATCACATCTTTACGCGTCAGGGTGACGTTCAGGCGGTCATATACTTTCTGGTTCTGACTCATGGTGATGTCGACCAGCTTTTTCCACATGCTGCGGCAATATTCATCGCCACCCTGCAATTTCACCACATAGCCGCGTGCGATCTCGGCGAAAGCTTCGTCTTCGTCATAGGTGCGCTTGGCTTCGCGGTAGAAGGCTTCGAGGTCAGCCAGTGCGATATCTTCATGATGTTCGTTCTGCTGTTTTTCCAGATAGGCAATCAGCATACCGAACTGCGTGCCCCAGTCACCGACGTGGTTAGCACGGATAACATGATGGCCGAGAAACTCCAGCGTGCGCACCGCAGCATCACCGATGATGGTGGAACGGACGTGACCTACGTGCATTTCTTTCGCCACGTTCGGTGCGGAGTAGTCAATCACCACGGTTTCAGGTGTCACGCTGCTGACGCCAAGACGAGGTAAGGCCAGCGCCTTTGCCGCCTGCTCCGCCAGCCACTGGCGATCGAGGAAAATATTAATGAAGCCGGGACCCGCGATTTCAACTTTGCTGGCAATGCCGTGCAGATCAAGATGCTGGATCACCTGCTCAGCCAGCTGACGCGGTGCCTGACCGAGCTTTTTTGCCACCGCCATGATACCGTTCGCCTGGTAGTCGCCAAATTGCACCTTAGCGGACTGACGAACCTGGGGTTCGCAATCGGCAGGCGCACCTGCTGCGATCATTGCCTGACCGACTTTGTCGGAAAGAAGAGCCTGAATATTCACCGCGTTACCTTCATATGCTGAAATGGCCCGCCTGCCATAAGCGAGCCGTTGTCGTCATCCCGCAGAGGCGCTCTCGGGCTGGCGGGACGGAAAAAATAAGAGGGGAAGTATACGTGAAATGATAGAGTGCGTCAGCAATCGGTTCAGACTGAAAAATAGAGGAAACACAGCGCCGATTAACGGCGCCGTGCAAAGCGACGAGGATTTTTAACGCTTTTGTCTTCACGCACCTTCCAGTGGCGGGAAATTGCAAATCCCATCAATGCAATCAGGACCGCGACAACAATGAGCATAGACATAGGGCCATTCCTTTTATTTGAGTAGTCACAAATTTATAAGAAAGGATTTCAGGCTGCAATTGTTTGCAGGCTAAATAAGACTTATCTCATTGTATTAATTATATTTATTAAAAACAGATGGTTAAGGCACTTTCATAAAGTAACTTTTGGTCCTGGGGTTGCGATTAATCCGAATTGAAAGGCGGTTTTATAAGGTTTTACGGGGTTTTAGCGTCGAAATCAGATGATTCCGACAGTTATGCCTGGAGAAATTCAGATTCTGCAAGGATCTACATTGATTAAAAAATCTGAACTAATCGCGAGGTGATTAACACATGACGATGATTTTTCCTTCGGAACTGAAGGATTTGGAACAGGACCTGCTTCGCTTCGAACAGGCATTACTGCAATTTGCTGAACGTTTGGGATTGCAGCTTGATCAGCACGAGGCCGATCATGTGGCGGTACGTTGCCATCAGTACGCTACGGCGGAACGCTGGAAACAGGGGTTGTTGCAAATCGGCAGCCAGTTTTCTGAAGCCATGATCAATGGTCGTCCGATTTGTCTGTTCAAATTACATCAACCACTCCAGCTGGCGGGATGGCAGGTTGAGGTGATCGAGTTGCCGTGGCCGGGTGAAAAACTTTATCGGCATGAAGGCTGGGAGCACGTTGAGATTGTCTTGCGTGGCGAGCCGGAAACCTTGGGTATGCGGGCAATGGCGCTGCTGGCCGATGAAGCGCTGCTGCAGCCAGGCATTTCGTTTAAAACCAGTACGCCACAGGGAGAGAAAGAGCGTTTGCCCAATCCGACCCTGGCCGTGACGGATGGGCAAACCACCATTAAATTTCACCCGTGGCGACTGGAAGAGATCGTCGCCAGCGAGCAGGCTTAGCGACGGGTTGCCACCGCACGTTGCAGGCGAACAACGGCTTCTTCCAGCGTGGCACGGGTGCAGCCAAAATTGAAACGAACAAAATTGTCGTCGCCAAAATCACGACCCGGCGAGAAACCCAGCCCGTGCTGTTCAAACCACCGTGCCGGGCTGGCAACAGCAAGCTGGCTGGCATCGATCCAGCCCAGGTAGGTCGCTTCCGGTGACACCATGCTGAGTTCTGGCAGGGCATTAACCTGTTCCACCAGCCAGTCACGGTTGGCGCGCAGATAATCAAGCTGCGCCGCCAGCCAGGCATCGCCCTCCCGCCAGGCCGCTTCTGCCGCGACCAGCGCCAGAATATCGACTGCAGGGACAATTCCCTGACGCGTCTGATTAAAACGTTTACGTAATTCCGGGTCAGGGATGATCGCCATTGAAGCGCCCAGCCCGGCAATGTTGAAGGTCTTCGACGGTGAAATCAGGGTGATGCTGCGCTGCGCCGCGTCTTCGCTCAGTGAGGCGAAGGGGATGTGCTGCACACCGGGACTGAGGATCAGGTCGCAATGGATTTCGTCAGAACAAACGATCAGGTCATGTTGCTGTGCAAAGGCCAGCTGTGCCAGCAACTCCTCACGACGATAGGCAGTGCCGCCAGGGTTTTGCGGATTGCACAGCATCAGCAGGCGTTCGTTACCCTGCATTTGTTCACTCGCCGCCGCCAGATTCATTAGCCAGCGCTGATTTTGTAACCGAAGCGGTAAGTGGATTTGACCTCGCTCCGCCAGTTTAGCCGCAGCGCGAAACGGAGGATAAATGGGGTCAGGAGCGACGGTGCTTTGCGTGGGGTCGGTAAATGCGCGGACCGAAAGATTCAGGCCGCTGACGACGCCGGGCAACAACACAATCCATTCCGGCTGAATCTGCCAGCCATAGCGCTGCGCCAGGCGGGAAATCGTGATATCAATCAATCCGCTCGGCGTACGGCCATAACCGAAAACACCATGCTCTGCCCGGTTTTTTATCGCAGTAATCACACATTCCGGGGAGCGAAAATCGGTGTCAGCAACCCATAGTGGCAGTACATCCTGATCGCCATATTTGTGCCATTTCAAACTATCGCTGTGACGGCGGTCTATCCATTGGTCAAAATTGAATGCCATAGTTAGTTTTCCACGTAAACTGTCTTCATTGAGCAGACTAACTTAAGCAATCTTCCCGAGCCAGAAGTCATGTGAAAGGAGAAAATTATGACGAAACTGGAAATATGCTGCTACGGCATCGACTGTGCAATGACTGCGCAGCTGTCCGGTGCTGATCGTGTGGAGCTATGTAGCGCACCACGTGAAGGGGGGCTGACGCCATCAGCGGGTGTGCTGGAGGCAGTACGACGTCAGGTGACAATTCCGGTGCATCCGATTGTTCGGCCACGCGGCGGTGATTTTTGTTACACCGCCCATGAGTTCGAGGTGATGAAATCGGATGTGGCGTTGATGCGCGAACTGGGTTTCCCTGGTCTGGTCATTGGTATGCTGGATGAAGACGCACATGTCGATATCACCCGCATGCGTCAGATTATGGCGTTGTGCGATGGTATGGCGGTCACTTTTCATCGCGCCTTTGACTTGTGCCATAGCCCAAAGCGCGCGCTTGAGGTGCTGAATGATTTGGGCATCGCGCGTATTCTGACTTCGGGTCAGCAGCAAAGCGCGGAAACCGGAATTCCATTATTGCGGGAACTAAATGAGCAGAACGTGGGTCCAATCATTATGGCCGGGGCAGGGGTGCGTCTGAGCAACCTGCAGAAGTTTCTGGATAACGGTATCCAGGAGGTTCACAGCTCGGCTGGCCGCTTAGTCGCCTCCCCGATGCGCTACCGTAAAGCTGGGGTGTCGATGTGTTCTGAAGCGGAAACCGATGAATTCAGTCGCTACTGCGTTGATGGTGATGTGGTTGAAGCCATGAAAAGCATGATGCAGATGAACACCGTCCGGGTAGCCTGAAATCACGCCAATTTTGCCGCGCAGCACGCCGAAAGCATGACGTGATGTTTGCAAGTACCAAACCCCAGTTTTTCTTGCTGGGGTTCTTTTTATCTAAAATATGCGTCTGACTCTTCGCACAGTAACGAAATGCGATGGATCATAGAAATATAAATCCGTCAACCCGCCAATATTAAACTCACACAATCTCCATATTGTCATTAACATGACGTGCAAACAAAAGAACTTATTACAACTAAAAGCACGGATGATTTTGTGAACCAGAGCATCCGTGTGTCATCAATGTAGTGCCTTTGGCTGGGGTAAATGGATATGACCATGATTTCACAAGAGAAACTTGTAACTCTGAATCGTATGCGCAACGGAACGGATTATAAGTTACGCGGTGATAAAGCAGTCGGTGTGGAAGTCAGACATGATAATGTGCGGAAAAAACGCAAAGAGGTCACCTGCCGGAGTCTGGCACCATTGATGCGTGAAGGCTTAATTGATTTCGTGGTGATTGTCAGTGATATGACACGTTATTACGAAGTCAGACTTACCGAAGAGGGTGAGAAGGTAATAAGGAGCAAGCCACGATAATATTATCGGGAATAATATCCCGTCATCACTTTTAATGATGGATAAACTATGAATCGTAGCGGCGCGATTTATCGCGCAATATTATTTTGCGTCAATATCAACCCTCGCCGCTACGAGTCAGGACCAGAACATGACAGGTTATTGCTGTTTCAGCGACTGCTCATAAATATCAATGGCATTTGCGATGATGGCTGCCTGAGATATCCCGGAATGGCTGGCGAGTAACTCGATTCTGTCAATGGTATTGAGATGGAGTTTATAAGTTTTGGGCTTCATTCCACGCTTTTCATCGCTGCGTTTCTGAATGTCGCTGGCTGATTGAATCATGCTTAAACCCTCCGTAGGGTCAGGAAAACCAGGGTATGGATGTTCTCATTAAGTTCGCCCTCGGGATTATAAAATAGCGCCGCTAAGCTTAATCTCCTGAATAACCTCACTATAGTGGGTTAATCAGACTTGACTTTGTTCAGAAGACTTTTTTTAGTTTTAAAATCCATGAAGTCATGCAATGGCAGAAGCTAACATCGAATGAGGTGTGCAATCCGGAGTTAAATAACTAAAGCAAAGTTTAAATAAACTTTTGCGACTTGTATTTTGTCAGTTGTGCGGTGAATCCCCCTGTGCGGTGGGGCAAAGCCAGGCATTCTGACGTGTCATGCGGGCCGGGATTATGGCTTAATCGGCTCACCGGGAGGCACCCGGCATCGCATATTCTTATGTTGCCATCTCTCTCTCCTTTCCCTTTGTGATGATCGCCGCAAGCTGACCGTAGCGCATCATGGAAAAAGATGCTTACATTGAAAGTTAAGGCTATTCACGGATAACCATCATGAAATCCATCCCTTGTGCCGTTTTACTGCTGCTTTTACCGCTCAGTGGCGCTGCGCTGGCCGTCAGCACTGCCTGCCTGCCGTTGAGTAAAAACATCACCAATAGCAATAACTGGATCATGCTGGGAGGAAATGCGAAAGGCGCAGTACGGCAGGTGATCGCGGGCGAATTTGGTAAAGATGTTGATTCACAGAAACGCATTCTGGGGCAGTTTGATCCCTGCGGCGATTTGATGGTGGCGGACATTACCTACGATAAAAGCGAAAGTAATGTCGTGCTGAGCATGGAACAACACATTGCGCGTGTGCAGGGGGGCTGGGTAGCTGAATACGCCTATCTGGTGAAAGTCCTGAAAGAGGGTAAAGAAGTGGTGGTGGATAATCGTCAGGGCACCATTAACTGGCAGATGGGGCAACGGGGCAACATCATCAGTTCCTCTGACAAATTTACCAGCATGGGGAAAAACGGCTTCACCGATACCACCTACCGCTATGACAAACATTTCCGCGTAGAAAGGAGTGTCGCGCGCGGCAGCGATGCGCTGACTAACGGCGAGAGTAGCTACAACTGGAATCCTCAGGGGCTGGTGACCAGCGCCATCAGCGCCCGCAGCAAGGATACCTACACCTACGACAATCAGTGGCGTGAGTTACGTCTGAATGGCACCGCGACCACACCGGTCAGTACCCTTCGTTCGGTGGATGAATGTCAGCTGTGGGATGAAGTGGGGAATTGCACGCTCAGTTATTTGCATGAAACCGAAGTGTTTGATAAAGGCACTATCGAACGCCATCTCAGCTCGGCCTACAAATACCAGTACTGGGACAAACCCACAGAAGAACAATAGTGCTGGTCAAATTGTAGCGGCGCGATAAATCACGCCGCTACGCAGGGTGGGTTATTTAACGGTTTTACTGAACGCGTCCACCGCCAGAATCGCATTGGCAATATCTTCCGGCGACAGATTCGGGTTCAGGTTTTTCAGCGTATCGCCTTCGCTATTTGCCAGCGCCCCGATCCGCACCAGATTCTCCCAGGACTCATGTTCCAGATGCAGCTCTTTCAACGTGGTCGGCATATTAATGGAACGGTAGAAGCGGATATAGCGGGCAATCTCTTCATCCGGACGCTGCTCCAGTACCATCTGGGTCAGGGTGCCATAAGCCACTTTTTCACCATGGGTCAGATGGTGGATATCCCCGTCGATTGCGGTAAAACCATTGTGGATAGCATGGGCACCCGCCAGACCGGCATTCTCAAAGCCGAGGCCGGAGAGCAGGGTGTTGGCTTCGACTACCGCTTCAACGGCAGGTGTTACGCGTTTTTCGCTGACGGCGGTGTAAGCGCTGTAACCCCAGGTGAGCAGCGTTTCCTCACAGGCACGGGCGATCGCCAGCCCGGCGATGGTGGGATCGCCATTGACCATCGATTTGGCATGTGAGCGCAATACGGCCTGCGCTTCTACCCAGGTGGCAAGACCATCGGCAATACCGGATGCGAACAGCCGTACTGGCGCGCTGGCACAGACGGCGGTATCCACCAGCACCAAATCCGGGTTCTTGCTATAGAAGCGATAACTTTCGAACACGCCGCTGTCAGAGTAGATCACGGAAAGCGCGCTACATGGCGCATCGGTGGAGGCAACCGTCGGGACGATGGCGACCGGCAGCTTGAGTTCATCAGCCACGGCTTTCACCGTATCCAGTGTTTTACCGCCGCCGAGGCCGACTATCACGTCGCTGCCGGTAGATTTCGCCAGTTGTGTCAGGCGGTTGATTTCATTGCTGGAGGCTTCGCCGTTAAACGGCTGCCGATTGAATTCGACGCCGGCTGCTTTTAACGCCTGTTGTGTCCGCTCGCCAATCAGTTGCCAGACAATATCGTCAGCCACCAGAAAAGCGTGTTTGCCCAGCTCGGCGATATAGGACCCCAGTTCAGCCAGTACGCCAGCGCCCTGCACATATTTCCGTGGTGAAGAGAAAATAAACTTACTCATAGCCATAACTCCTTTGGGTGAGAAAAGAGACTGGCCTCAAACTGACACAGAAAAGTGACGGTAATTTAACCATTGGTGGCAAGTTGAGAATTATTCTCAGTTACTCACGGAAGGTAACTATCGTCTTCCCCTCATTGCGGCGTTAAGATAGCGGCAAATTCACCGGGAGCATGCCATGACGTTACTGATTTCATTTCTGTTTGCTATCACCATCCTCACCTTAACGCCGGGCTTTGATACCGCGCTGGTACTGCGTACCGCAGCGGCACAGGGCTGGAAACGCGCCTCGGCTACCGCGTTTGGGGTGACCCTGGGATGTCTGGTGTGGGGCGTGATGGTCGGGCTGGGATTGGGTGCGTTGCTGCTGGCATCAGAAATGGCCTACAACCTGTTGAAGTGGGTGGGGGCGGCATATCTGCTGTGGCTGGGTGTGAAATTGTTGCTTAATCCGCGTAGCCAGGTGGATGACGGGCAGGTTACCCCCCAGAAGGAACAGCGTTATTTCGCCTGTTTTAGTCGTGGGCTGCTGGGCAACATGCTGAATCCAAAAGTGGGGGTGTTTTACGTTACCTTCCTGCCGCAGTTTATCCCGGCCGGTGCGTCGGTACCCTTGTGGTGTACTCTGATGGCGCTGACCCATATGGCGATAGGTCTGGTGTGGAATGCGGTGCTGATTGGCGGCAGCCACTATTTTGCCGCGCACCTGCGTCGTCCGACGGTGCTGAAAGTGATGGATCGTCTGACAGGTTGCGTATTTATCGGTTTCGCCGCGAAGCTGGCGCTGTCGCGGCGTTAAGCATCAGGGCTTACGTGCTACCAGTACCGCGCGCAGCGGTGCTGGATAGCCTTCTACCGTTTTGCTGCTATCGAGCGGATCAAGGAATTCAGCCAGCGATTCGCTGGTCATCCAGTCAGTGCGGCGTTGTTCTTCCACCGAAGTCACCGCGTAATCAACGATACGTACATCGACGAAGCCACACTTCTCCAGCCAACTTTTTAATGCGGCGGCGGAGGGAATAAAGTAAACGTTGCGCATCTGTGCATAACGTTCGCCAGGTACCAGTACCGCGTTCTCATCCCCTTCAATCACCAGCGTTTCCAGCACCAGTTCACCGTCGCTGACCAGCTGATTTTTCAGCTGTAGCAGGTGATCAAGCGGTGAGCGGCGATGATACAGCACCCCCATCGAAAACAAAGTATCGAACGCCTGTAATGCGGGAAGTTGCTCAATGCCCAGCGGCAGCAGATGCGCACGACGATCGTCACCCAGTAACTTGCGTACCGCTTCGAACTGACACAGGAACAGCTGCATCGGATCGATGCCCACCACCAGCTGAGCGCCAGCACCGACCATGCGCCACATGTGATAGCCACTGCCACAGCCGACATCCAGTACCGTGCGTCCGGCCAGCGGGGAAATATGCGGCAGTACGCGCTGCCACTTCCAGTCAGAACGCCATTCGGTATCGATTTCCGTGCCATAGAGCGAGTACGGCCCTTTACGCCACGGCATGAGATTACGCAGCAGCTTTTCAATCCCGGCACGCTGACGTTCGGTTAAATCATCCTGCTGCGCGCTAACGCTATGCAGCAAATCGAGCGTCTGTGGGACAAGTGCGGGAAGATGCTCAACCGATTTTTCCCAGTTGCGGAAATGGCCGTGCAGGTTTTCACGCTGCCAGGCAGCCACCTGGGCGGGCAACACTTCCAGCCAGCTGGCAAGCGGGCCAGTCGCGATTTGCTGATAGAACCGACCAAAATCAATCATTTCAGCGCCACCAGAGAACCAAAGTTAAAGCACTGGAACCACAGCTCGGCGTGAGCAAAACCCGCCTGCCTCAGGCGCGCTTTGTGGGCTTCGACGCTGTCGGTCAACATGACATTTTCCAGCATGCTGCGCTTCTGGCTAATTTCCAGCTCGCTATAGCCGTTGGCGCGCTTGAAGTCGTGATGCATGTTGAACAGCAGCTCGCCGACTTCGGCATCTTCAAAGCTGAATTTTTCCGACAGCACCAAAGCTCCGCCAGGATTCAAGCCCTGAGCAATTTTTTGCAGCAGCAGCACACGGGCAGCGGGTTCCAGGAACTGCAACGTAAAGTTGAGCACCACAAGCGAGGCGTTTTCGATGTGAATATCACGAATATCCGCCTCCAGTACCTGCACCGGGGTATCGGCACGGAAGGCATCGATATGACGACGGCAGCGTTCAACCATCGCTGGCGAATTATCGACAGCAATGATCTCACAACCCGGCACATGAATATTACGGCGTACTGAGAGCGTGGCAGCACCGAGCGAACAGCCCAGGTCGTAAACCTTGCTGTTGGGCTGCACAAAGCGTTCTGCCAGCATGCCAATCATCGAAATGATGTTGGAATAACCGGGCACCGAGCGCTGAATCATATCGGGAAAGACTTCAGCCACGCGCTCGTCAAAGGTCCAGTCACCCAGTTTATCGATGGGGGCGGAAAATAGCGTATCGCGGTCAGACATAATGAAATATCCGGAGAGAAAACGGAAAGGGCGCTATTCTGGCAGAAACTGCCGCAGGCTGCACCCGTTTCCCATGAGTGTAGTCTGCGGGCGTCAGAACAGGCTGGATTGCTGAGGCCAGACGGGCAGGGCGGGCAGGCGCGGTTCCAGCTGTTGTAACCGGGGCCACAATGCCTCAACCAATGGAAACACCGCACCCATATCTGGCGTGTGGATAAACAGCAACGGATCGCTCTCTGCCAGCCAATTGGGCAACTTTGCCAGCCACGGCTGAAACAGCGGCACGGTTTCATCGACGCTATCGCTGCCGATAAAGCGCACCATCGGCTGATTGCCGGTTCGCACCGCGTGTGGCGGTACGCGAGGCTTTTTTTCCCGCGCATGAATGGCCGCGGCGGTTTGTGATTGCGAGGCATGGACCGGTCGGCTATCCAGGATCACCCGGTTCACGCCGCGTTGCTGCAAACCGCGATTGAGCGCACGTTCGGCCTCGCCTTTGGCAAAGAACGCCGCATGGCGCACCTCCACCCCATAGCTGAAGCGACGCGGCAGGCTATCAAGAAAGTGCCACAAATCATTCAGCTGCGCCGGTGAGAAGGCGGCGGGCAGTTGCAACCAGTATTGGCCGATACGGTCGGCTAACGGGTCCAGCAGACGCAGAAACTCCGCCAGCAAATCATCGCAGTTACGCAGCGCCGCCTGGTGGCTGATGGTGGACGGGAATTTAAAGCAGAAGCGGAAATCATCATGGGTCATATCGCGCCAGCGCAGCACCACTTCCTGCTTTGGCAGTGCATAAAGCGTGGTATTACCTTCGACACAATCGAACAGCTGCGCATAATCAGCCAGCGTTTCCAGACCAAATTGTTTCCAGTGGGCATGCTGCCACTGTGGTAACCCAATACGTAGCGTCAAAACGAACTCCAGACGGGAAAATCAGCGACAGGTTAACCTGTTTTCGTCACACTGGGATAACAACCTGTGACAAAAGCAGATGTTTTAGCCGCTTTGGCGCGGCTCTACTTATCCTGTCTGGGTTTTTCCATTATAATAGCCGCCTTTTTTGCGGCAGCATCTCATATGGTTACGCGGCCTGATGCTGTCAGCTGCAGCGGCGAAGTTAAAAGGATACGTTATGCGTACAGAATATTGCGGACAGCTCAATCTGTCTCATGTGGGTCAGCAAGTCACTCTTTGCGGCTGGGTAAACCGCCGTCGCGATCTGGGTAGCCTGATTTTTATCGATATGCGCGACCGTGAAGGCATCGTCCAGGTGTTCTTCGATCCCGATCGCCAGGAGGCTTTCCAGCTGGCGTCTGAGCTGCGTAACGAATTCTGTATCCAAATCACCGGCACCGTGCGTGCGCGTGATGAGAAGAATAAAAACAGCGATATGGCGACTGGCGAGATTGAAATCTTTGCCCATGACCTGAACATTATTAACCGTGCTGAGCCGCTGCCGCTGGATTCCAACCAGGTCAACAGCGAAGAAGCACGTTTGAAATACCGCTACCTGGACCTGCGTCGTCCGGAGATGGCACAGCGCCTGAAAACCCGTGCAAAAATCACCAGCTTTGTCCGTCGCTTTATGGACAACGAAGGTTTCCTCGATATCGAAACCCCGATGCTGACCAAAGCCACACCAGAAGGTGCGCGTGACTATCTGGTGCCGAGCCGCGTGCATAAAGGCAAATTTTATGCACTGCCGCAGTCGCCTCAGCTGTTCAAACAGCTGCTGATGATGTCCGGTTTTGACCGTTACTATCAGATCGTCAAGTGCTTCCGTGACGAAGACCTGCGTGCCGATCGTCAGCCTGAATTCACCCAGATCGATGTGGAAACCTCTTTCATGAGCGCCGAACAGGTGCGTGAAGTGATGGAACGCCTGATCCGTGAACTGTGGCTGGATATCAGAGGCGTGGACCTCGGTAGCTTCCCGCAAATGACCTTCGCCGAAGCGATGCGTCGTTACGGTTCTGACAAGCCAGACCTGCGTAACCCGATGGAGCTGGTGGATGTCGCTGACCTGCTGAAAAACGTCGAATTCCAGGTGTTCTCTGGCCCGGCTAACGATGCAAAAGGCCGTGTCGCCGCGCTGCGCGTGCCGGGTGGTGCCACCCTGAGCCGTAAGCAGATTGATGAATACGGCAAGTTTGTTGAAATCTATGGTGCCAAAGGTTTGGCATGGATGAAGGTCAACGAGCTGGCCAAAGGTTTTGAAGGTGTACAAAGCCCGGTAGCGAAGTTCCTCAATGCTGAGATTGTGGCAGCCATTCTTGAGCGTACCGGCGCACAGGACGGCGATGTGATCTTCTTTGGTGCCGATCGTGCCAAAGTGGTTTCCGATGCGCTGGGCGCACTGCGTCTGAAAGTGGGTCGTGACCTGCAAATTACCGATGATAAAGCCTGGGCACCGCTGTGGGTGATCGACTTCCCGATGTTCGAAGCGGATGACGAAGGCGGTCTGGCCGCGATGCACCATCCGTTCACCTCGCCTAAAGAGATGACGGCTGAGCAACTGGCGGAAAACCCGGAGCAGGCTATCGCCAATGCTTACGATATGGTGATCAACGGTTATGAAGTGGGTGGCGGTTCCGTGCGTATCCACAACGGTAAAATGCAGCAGGTGGTGTTCAGCATTCTCGGTATTGCTGAAGAAGAGCAGCGTGAGAAGTTCGGCTTCCTGCTGGATGCACTGAAATTCGGTACGCCGCCGCATGCGGGTCTGGCATTTGGTCTGGACCGCGTCACCATGTTGCTGACCGGCACCGATAACATCCGTGACGTGATTGCCTTCCCGAAAACCACCGCGGCGGCCTGTCTGATGACGGAAGCACCCAGTGAGGCCAACCCGGCTGCGCTGGCCGATCTTGGGATTCAGTTGGCTCCGAAGAAAGACAAGCTTGAGAATAAATAATGGGCTATAAGCATCCGGTTTCGGTTCTGGTAGTGATTTTTGCTCAGGACTCAGGCCGGGTGCTGATGCTGCAACGCCGCGATGACGAGAGCTTCTGGCAATCGGTCACCGGCAGTCTTGAAGCCGGGGAAACCCCGCTTCAGACCGCACAGCGTGAAGTGCAGGAAGAACTGGCGATTGATGTGGTAACGGAACAGCTGCTGCTGGAAGATTGCCATAAACAAATCGAGTTCGAGATCTTCCCCCACTACCGCCATCGCTACGCGCCGGGTACCACCCATAATCGGGAACATTGGTTCCGGCTGGCATTGCCCACCGAGCGCGAGGTTATCCTGAGTGAGCACCTTGCCGCGCGCTGGCTGACGCCCGCAGATGCAGCAGCCCTGACTAAGTCCTGGAGTAACCGCCAGGCAATTGAAGAATTTATCTGAATGCCAGCCGTCACGCGTTTTTTGGGCGGCGCATTGATTAGAATTTAATGCATCTGGTGCGTTCTTCAGAACAGCACAGCGAAATTGAACAGTCAGGTTAGAAAGATACCCTGCATAAGATTTGAGATCGGAGAAATATTTTTATGGCTGGACATAGTAAATGGGCAAACACCAAGCACCGCAAGGCGGCTCAGGATGCAAAGCGCGGTAAGATCTTCACCAAAATCATTCGTGAGCTGGTGACCGCAGCGAAACTGGGTGGTGGCGATGCCGGTTCTAACCCACGTCTGCGCGCGGCAATGGACAAAGCCCTGTCCAACAACATGACCCGTGATACCATGAACCGTGCGATTGCACGTGGCGTGGGCGGTGAAGATGATTCCAATATGGAAACCATCATTTACGAAGGTTACGGTCCGGGCGGCTCTGCGGTGATGGTTGAGTGTCTGAGTGACAACCGCAACCGTACCGTCGGCGAAGTACGTCACGCCTTCACCAAAACCGGTGGTAACCTTGGTACTGACGGTTCCGTTTCTTACCTGTTCAGCAAGAAAGGCGTTATCTCCTTCGAACCGGGCAAGGACGAAGATAGCTTGATGGAAGCTGCGCTGGAAGCGGGTGCAGAAGATATCGTCAGCTACGACGATGGTGCTATCGACGTGTTCACGGCGTGGGAAGAACTGGGTGCCGTGCGTGATGCGCTGGAAGCGGCTGGCCTGAAAGCCGATAGCGCGGAAGTCTCGATGATCCCGTCCACCAAAGCTGAACTGGATGCGGAAACCGCACCAAAACTGCTGCGTCTGATCGATATGCTGGAAGATTGCGACGACGTGCAGGAAGTTTACCATAACGGCGAAATTTCCGATGAGGTGGCGGAAACGCTGTAATGGCGTTTTCTCAACCCCAGACTGCCGGAGACGCGTCATGGCGATAATCCTTGGGATCGACCCTGGTTCGCGCGTCACTGGCTACGGTGTTATCCGTCAGGTCGGCCGCCAGCTCAGTTATCTGGGCAGCGGCTGTATCCGCACTAACGTTACCGATCTGCCCTCCCGCCTCAAACTGATTTATGCTGGCGTCAGCGAAATCATCACCCAGTTTTCACCTGATTTTTTTGCCATTGAACAGGTGTTTATGGCGAAAAACGCCGATTCAGCGCTCAAACTGGGGCAGGCGCGTGGGGCCGCCATCGTGGCAGCGGTAAATCTCGATCTGCCGGTGTTTGAATACGCGGCACGCCAGGTCAAGCAAACGGTGACCGGCATCGGTAGCGCGGAAAAAAGCCAGGTGCAGCATATGGTGCGCACCTTGCTGAAATTACCTGCCAATCCGCAGGCGGATGCGGCGGATGCTCTCGCCATCGCCATTACGCATTGTCACGTCAGCCAGAATGCGGCGCGGATGAGCGATAGCAAGCTGGTATTGACGCGAGGGCGTTTGCGGTCAGGCTAGACGAAACCTAAGGGCTGGATATTCATCCAGCCTTTTTTATGGTATATAAACAGGCTTACTCATAGATTAAGGAAGTGCTCAGGTGATTGGTCGTTTACGAGGCAACATTCTGGAAAAACAGCCGCCGCTGGTGTTGATTGAGGCGCATGGCGTCGGTTATGAAGTGCATATGCCAATGACCTGCTTTTATGAGCTGCCTGAGCTAAACCAGGAAGCGATCATCTTCACCCAGTTTGTGGTGCGTGAAGATGCGCAACTGCTGTTTGGTTTCAACAGTAAGCAGGAGCGTGCGCTGTTCCGTGAGCTGATTAAAGTCAATGGCGTGGGGCCGAAGCTGGCGCTGGCGATTCTTTCCGGCATGTCTGCACAACAGTTCGTGACGGCGGTGGAGAAAGAAGAGATTGCGGTGTTGGTGAAACTGCCTGGCGTCGGCAAAAAAACCGCTGAGCGTCTGGTGGTGGAGATGAAGGACCGCTTCAAAGGTATGCACGGTGATCTGTTCGGTGGTGACAGCGCCTTTACCCTGACCACACCGTCGGCTGCGCCAGACACCAACGATGCGGAAGCAGAAGCGGTTGCGGCCCTGGTGGCACTGGGGTATAAACCGCAGGAAGCCAGCCGCATGGTAAGCAAAATTGGCCGACCTGATGCGGACTGCGAAACCCTGATCCGCGAAGCCCTGCGCGCAGCCATTTGAGGTAAAGCATGATTGAAGCCGATCGCCTGGTCTCCGCCAGCAGTGTTAACGAAGAAGAGAACCTTGACCGCGCCATTCGGCCTAAGCTGCTGTCTGAATATGTTGGACAGCCGCAGGTGCGTGAACAGATGGAGATCTTTATCAAAGCGGCGCAACTGCGTGGCGATGCTCTCGACCATCTGTTGATCTTCGGTCCTCCCGGCCTCGGTAAAACCACGCTGGCGAATATTGTCGCCAACGAAATGGGGGTCAATCTGCGCACCACTTCCGGACCGGTGCTGGAGAAGGCGGGCGATCTGGCGGCGATGCTGACTAACCTTGAACCGCATGATGTGTTATTCATCGATGAAATTCACCGTCTGTCACCGGTGGTGGAAGAGGTGCTCTATCCGGCGATGGAAGATTATCAGCTGGATATTATGATCGGTGAAGGTCCGGCAGCGCGTTCGATTAAACTCGATCTCCCGCCGTTCACCCTGATTGGTGCGACCACCCGCGCCGGTTCACTGACTTCACCCTTGCGCGATCGCTTCGGGATTGTGCAGCGCCTGGAATTTTATAACGTGGCGGATTTGCAGCATATCGTGGGCCGCAGTGCTGCTTGTCTGGGTCTGGCATTGAGCGAAGAGGGTGCACTGGAAATTGCACGCCGTTCACGCGGGACACCGCGTATTGCTAACCGCCTGCTGCGCCGCGTGCGTGACTTCGCCGAGGTGCGCGCCAATGGTGATATGAGCGGTGAGGTTTCCGCCAGCGCGCTGGACATGCTCAATGTGGATAGCCAGGGCTTTGACTATATGGATCGCAAGCTGCTGCTGGCGATTATTGATAAGTTCATGGGCGGCCCGGTCGGGCTGGATAACCTTGCCGCAGCGATTGGCGAAGAGCGTGAAACCATCGAAGACGTGATTGAACCCTTCCTGATTCAGCAGGGCTTTATTCAGCGCACGCCGCGTGGCCGTATGGCAACGCAGCATGCGTATCGTCACTTCGGTATTACCCGCGAAGAACAGTAAACCGGCGTCAGGCCGCCGGTTTTTTTGCCATGCTGATGATAAACAGGATGGCTGCGCATAACACCACTGACGGACCGGCCGGGGTGTCGTAAAGCGCGGAAAAGCTCAGACCGCCGGTCACGGCCAGAATGCCGATAATCACCGCAAAGCCTGCCATCTGTTCCGGTGAGCGTGAGAAGCGGCGTGCGGTAGCGGCCGGGATGATCAGCAGTGAAGTGATAATCAACGCCCCGACAAACTTCATCGCCACACCAATCGTCAGCGCCGTCACCAGCATCAACATCAGGCGCGTGCGCTGAATATTGACACCATCCACCTGCGCCAGCTCCGGGCTGATGGTCATGGAGAGCAGTGAGCGCCATTGCCACGCCATCACCGCCAGCACAATCACCACGCCACCGCCCATCATCCACAGATCCTGTGGTGTGACGGCCAGCAAATCGCCAAACAGATAAGCCATTAAATCGACGCGCACGCCAGACATCAGGCTGACTACCACCAGACCCAGCGATAACGCACTGTGCGCCATAATGCCGAGCAGGGTATCAATCGCCAGATGCGGGCGACGTTCCAGCCACACCAGCCCGAGCGCCAGGCAAACCGTCACCAGAATCACCGCATAATAGGGATTGACGTTAAACAGCAGGCCGAAGGCCACGCCGAGGAGTGATGCGTGGGCAAGGGTATCACCAAAATAGGACATGCGTCGCCAGACGACAAACGCGCCCAGCGGACCGGCCGCCAGTGCCAGAAACACACCGCCCAGCCAGCCAGGTAACAACAGTTCAATCATGACGGGCCATTTCCTTTGCGCAGAACAATTCGTCCCTGTAAATCGTGACGATGATTATGATGATGGCGATAAATCGCTAGTTGCTGAGCGCCGCGTGGACCGAACATCGCGATAAATTCCGGGTGCTGCGAGACCGCCTCCGGGGTGCCAGAACAGCAGATATGGTGATTAAGACACAGCACTTCGTCCGTTTTGGCCATCACCAGATGCAGGTCGTGCGAAACCATTAGCACACCGCAGTTCAGCTCGCGCCGCAGCTGATCAATCAGGTCATACAACGCGACCTGACCATTTACATCGACACCCTGGGTAGGTTCATCCAGCACCAGCAATTGCGGGTCACTGAGTAACGCCCTCGCCAGCAACACGCGCTGCGTTTCACCGCCGGATAATTTCTGCAAAGGCGCATGGAGCAGATGCCCAGCCTGTACGCGTTTTAACGCCGGTAAGATGGCGTCTGCACGGCTGCCACGCGACAGACGCATAAAACGTTCAACGCTGATCGGCAGGGTAGGGTCAATATGTAATTTCTGCGGCACATAGCCGATGCGCAAACTGGCGCTACGTTTGACGCTGCCTGTGTCAGGCGTCAGCAAACCCAGCACCACGCGCACAAGTGTTGATTTCCCGGCACCATTCGGGCCAAGCAAGGTCAGAATTCTTCCCGGCTCCAGTGACAGGCTGATACCCGCCAGTACCGGACGTTGGGAGAATTTCACGGAGATGTTTTCGAGCGTAACAAGTGAAGACATGATATTTACAGGTTGCACAGAATTTCGAATGTTATAATATCACATTCCATCACCTGGTCACGATGGAATGACGCATTATGTTACACAATAAAAAGCGCCTTGCTTTTACCCTTCCTGCGGTCGCGATAGCGGCTTCATTTTCCCTGCCAGCATCTGCTGCGGTCGTTGCCTCAATTAAACCGATCGGATTTATCGCCGCCGCGATTGCTGATGGCGTCACGCCAGTGGAAGTGCTACTGCCGGATGGCGCATCTGAGCATGATTATGCACTACGTCCTTCAGATGTAAAACGTATAAAAAACGCAGACTTAGTGGTTTGGGTTGGCCCGGAAATGGAAGCCTTTCTGACGAAGTCAGCGGCGGAACTTCCGGCGAATAAAAATCTGGAAATTGCCAATATTGCCGGGGTCAAACCGCTACTGATCACCGGTGATGACGACGATGATGAGCATGAACATACGCAGGATCAGGGACATGGAGCAGAAGATTCAGCTGCCCATGAGGCGTCTGATGAACACCATCATCATGGTCAGTTTAATATGCATCTGTGGATGTCCCCAGAGATAGCAAGGCAATCTGCGGTTGCAATCCACGGAAAATTATTGGAACTTATGCCGCAAAGCAAGGCCAAACTAGACGCCAACCTGCAGCAGTTTGAAGCAGAATTAGCGGATACGGATAAACACATTGGCGCGCAGCTTGCTCCGGTGCGGAATAAGGGTTACTTCGTTTTTCACGACGCTTATAGCTACTTTGAGAAACATTACGGTTTATCACCGTTAGGGCATTTTACCGTTAATCCTGAGATCCAACCGGGCGCACAGCGTTTACATCAAATACGAACACAGTTGGTTGAGCAAAAAGCCACATGCGTTTTTGCTGAGCCACAATTCAGGCCGGCGGTCATCGATGCCGTGTCACGAGGAACTAATGTGCGTAAAGGTACGTTGGATCCATTGGGCATGGGAATCAGCTTAACCAAAGACAGCTACGTGAAATTCCTCTCACAGTTGTCGAGCCAGTATGCAAGCTGCCTGAATGGAGCATAGAGGAATAGGTAAAAGTGCAGCAGATAGCCCGCTCTGTCGCCCTCGCATTTAATAATTTGCCGCGCCCCCACCGCGTTATGCTGGGGTCATTAACCGTTATTACATTGGCCGTCGCTGTCTGGCGGCCTTACGTTTACCATCCCACCGATGCTACGCCGATCGTCAAAAATGTCCCACTGGACAAATTCGAATTGCAGAATCTGCTGCCGGAAGACAGTGAGCCGGTCGATCAATCGACGCCAGAACCGGAAGAAGACATCCCGGCAGACGACATTGATAAAGACGTGCCGGATAATCCGAACGTGCACGATTACACCGTCTCTGCAGGCGATACGCTGAGTAGCGCCCTCAATCAATACGGTATCGACCTCGGTGACATCAATGCGCTGGTCAGCAGTGACAAGGATCTGCGTGGTCTGCGTGTGGGTCAACAGCTGAGCTGGACCCTGAACGCCGATGGACAGTTACAGAGCTTCAGCTGGGAGCTTGATCGTCGCGAAACCCGCACTTATCAGCGTCAGGATGACGGCAGCTTCAAAATGCAACAGGAGCTGCAAAAAGGCGAATGGCAAAACAGCGTGCTGAAAGGCGAAGTGCGCGGCAGTTTTGCTGCCAGCGCCCGCAGCGCCGGGTTGACCAGCAACGAAATCAGCAACGTGATTAAGGCGATGCAGTGGCAGATGGATTTCCGCAAGCTGCGTGCTGGCGATCAGTTCAGTGTGCTGATGTCGCGTGAAATGCTCGACGGCAAGAGCGCCCAGAGCCAGCTGGTCGGTGTGCGCCTGCATACCGGTGGCAAGGATTACTACGCCTTCCGCGCAGAAGACGGCAAATTCTATGATCGCAATGGGTCAGGTCTGGCGCGTGGCTTTATGCGTTTCCCAACGGTGAAGCAATACCGGGTGTCGTCCAACTTTAACCCGCGTCGTCTGAACCCGGTCACCGGTCGCATCGCGCCTCATCGCGGTGTCGATTTTGCGCTGCCAATTGGTACGCCGGTATTAGCGGTGGGTGATGGCGAAGTGGTGATGGCGAAGAATGGCGGCGCAGCGGGTAATTACGTAGCAATCCGTCATGGCCGCCAGTACATGACGCGCTATATGCACCTCAGCAAAGTGCTGGTGAAGCCGGGTCAGAAGGTGAAGCGTGGCGATCGTATCGCGCTTTCCGGTAATACCGGTCGCTCTACCGGGCCGCATTTGCACTTTGAGATCTGGATTAACAATCAGGCCGTTAACCCACTCACGGCGAAACTGCCGCGTATGGAAGGGCTGACGGGTAAAGATCGCAGCAGTTATCTGGCTGATGTGAAAACTTACCTGCCGCAGCTGGCACTGCAGCAGTAACGTATTATCACGGGAAAAAACGCAAAACCGACGGATTATTCGTCGGTTTTTTGCTATCTGACGCACGAAGATTGCAAAATTAGTCATCGTCACTATTATTGACCGGTCATTGTCAGAGGCGAGTGCATGGAAACCCGTAAAAAAAATAACATTGAGTTTATTCCCGTTTTTCAACGTTCTTTTTTGAAGCCGAAATACTGGGGCAACTGGCTGGCGATTGGTGCGCTGGCCGGTATGGCTATGTTACCCGCAAAAGTGCGAGATCCCCTGTTGGGCAGCCTGGGTAAGCTGGCAGGTAAGCTGGCAAAAAGCGCGCGTCGCCGCGCGTTGATCAATCTGTATTACTGTCTGCCGGAGTTGAGCGAAGCTGAGCGCGCAACCATCGTCGATCATATGTTTGCCACCGCCCCTCAGGCGATGGTGATGATGGCGGAACTCGGCATCCGCAACCCGGAGCGGGTGCGTCAGCGTGTTGACTGGTTTGGTCGCGACATCATCGACCAGCTACAGGCCAACAATGAAAACGTCATTTTCCTCGTTCCGCATGGCTGGGGCGTGGATATTCCGGCGATGCTGCTGGCATCTGAAGGGCAGATGATGGCGGCGATGTTCCATAATCAGAGCGATCCGCTGATGGATTATGTCTGGAATACGGTGCGTCGTCGTTTTGGCGGGCGTATGCATGCGCGTAATGATGGTATCAAACCTTTTATCAGTTCCGTGCGTCAGGGCTACTGGGGTTATTACCTGCCGGACCAGGATCACGGGGCGGAGCACAGCGAGTTTGTTGATTTTTTTGCCACTTACAAAGCGACGTTACCGGCGGTTGGCCGCCTGATGAAGGTCTGTCGGGCGCGCGTGGTACCCTTGTTCCCGGTGTATAACAGCAGCACACATCGTCTTGAAGTTTATGTGCGGCCACCGATGGATGATTTGCTGGAAGCGGATGATAAAACGCTGGCGCGTCGTATGAATGAAGAAGTGGAAATCTTTGTTCGCCCGCACCCGGAACAATATACCTGGATTCTCAAGCTGCTGAAGACGCGTAAAGAGGGGGATATTGAACCCTACGTGCGCAAAGATCTTTATCCCCGCAAATAACGCAAAAAACCTGTCGGGATGATCCCGACAGGCTTCGTCATTAGAAGCGATATTGCAGACCCACGGTAACGGTGTAGTTCTTATTGGAAATCCCTGCCGCATCACCACCATAAGAGGCTGACTCGCCGGTTGGCGTATAGATAACCTGGGTGCCACCTTTGCCTTCTTCGTATTTGCTGTAAGTGAATTCAGCAAATACTTTGGCATTTTCGGTGACGTAGTAACCCGCATCAACAGACGCGCCATAGTAGCGGGAATTTGAGGTTTTCTCGCGGAAGGTCAGATCACGCAAATAATGTTCGTCGTTATCGTGCGCACGAACCCAGTCGCTGAATTTGAACTGGCCGTTAAATTCGAAATTATTGATGCGATAGTGGCCTACCAGGCCAATATACGGCATGGAGAAGCGCTGGCTGTAGCCAATCCCCGCCTGGCCGTTCGGGAAGTCACCCACCAGTTCTCCATTGTCGTAATTGTAAGAACCGCCGGTTGCCGTCCAGCTGAAACGCGTTTCCTGATAACCCGCTACTGCGCCGACTTTATAATTATCGCCCTGCAGGAACCAGCCTTTTACGTTCAGGTCGTATTCATTGGCGTAATTCACATCGGTGCTCGGATGTGAAGAATGATCGGTCCAGCCTGACTGGTTAGCATTCTGCCAGTCGTAATCATCCATATGACCGGAACCGGAAGCCAGAGAAGTCCAGCCGCGTGCATTCAGCGTCAGGAAGGACCAGGCATCCCAGGAAATATCACCTTTCAGGATGGCGACATTTTTAATTTTCCAGTCCAGCTGGCTGACTTTACGTGCGTTGCTTGCATCATAAACCAGCTCTTTGGATTTACCGCCCAGCATCCCCACTGAGGTGGCTACGCTCAGACTTTCCGGTGAAAAGTTTGGTGTGAATTGCGCAGACTCCGCATAAGCGGTCCCTGAAAGCGCGGCCATCATCATTACCGCAACAGCATTCTTGTTCATGTTATATCCCGTGTTTAATTAAACTAATCCTTAAACTGCGCGCACAGACTAATGTGCAGGGAAATGTCAGGCAAGTGTAAGTTTTTCGCTAAGAAAACGTGCGATCAGAGTTCAGGAGAATTAACTAATAAAAATTTATGTTCTGACGATAATAATCGATCGCTCTGCGGAATGAGGGGAGCGGATACTGATAATTGTCCGATTAAGCAACAGGTTAGTTGAACAGGTAAGCTAATGTTCAGGGAGGCTATGCTGGTTGGGAGGCGAGAATTAATTTTCGTCGCGAATTAATTTGTCTTCATCATTCAGAAGCGCATTTAATTTGTGAGGCGAATTAATGAGCCATTTGCGTTATGAGAAAAACGGGTGATAAATTAGCCGAAAATAAAGTTCAATAGATGTCCATGAAATCTTTTCATCATTTATTTTAAGGTAAATTTTTTGCTGAAAACAGCACCCGATATCAGGCGTTGAATTATCCGATCCGATCATCCAATACAACGCCTGTTAATTAATCAGACTTCAGTGACCTGGCTACGACGTTTGCGTTCCTTTAAAAACAACACCACCAGGCCGAACCACATCACACCGCTGGCGAAGTTAATCGCGCTAAACCACGGCGTGCCACCGCTGAAATAGGCGCTTTTTGCCAGTTCGATGCCGATAGCCAGCGTCAGGATGCTGATCATGCCCAGCATCGCGGCGACGCTGCCTTTACCTTCATTACTGGCGTAGAGGGTGAGACGGTACAGACCGGCATTGACCATCCCGGCACCGAAGGCATACAGACTCAGACCTGCCGTCAGCAACAGGTAGCTGTGGCTATTCAGCAGGTTTGCCAGCAGCGCAATGCCGAGGCCAATCAGAATCGGCCACGCGGCGAATTTTACCGGTTGTTCAATCGGAACCCGGCCCGCCAGTTTACCCAGCGTCAGGTTACCCGCGATCATCGCCAGAAATACCGGCAGTTGCAGCAGGGCGTAGTGCAGACGTGGCAGACCTTCATCATGCATCAGAATCACCGGAGACAGGGCCACCCAGGTGAGAATTGGGATAAACACCAGACCAATCGCGAAGGAGCCATACATCACCTGCTTATCACGCGCCAGGCGGCCATACGCGCGCGCCAGGTTCGGCAAAGCAATGGAGTGACTACGGTCACCGGCAGTTTCGGGCATGATGCGCCACAGCACGATAAAGGCCACAATGCTGCAGGCGGCAAACAGCCAAAACATGCTGCGCCAGTCACCGACACTAAGCCAGGCCGCACCAGCCAGCGGACCTGCCAGCGGGGCGAGCAGCGCGACATTGGCCATCAGCGCCATCATGCGCACGGCCAGGGCTTCGGCGAAGGCCTCCTGTACCGCGGCATAGCTGACTGCGCCGATAAAGCACAGGCTGATGCCCTGAATAAAACGCAGGGTGACAAATTGCTCGATGTTCTGCACCAGGGTGGTGAGCAGGCAGGCAGCGGCAAAAAACAAAATACCGAATAGCAACACCGGACGGCGGCCATATTTGTCGGAAAGTGGACCGAGCAGCCATTGCAGCACCACACCCCCCATCAAATAGGCCGTCAGCGAGGTAGAAACCCATTCCGGCCCGACATGGAATTCACCGGTGACCAGCAGCATCCCGGGTTGGATCATGTCGTGGGCGATGTAGGTGGCAAACTCAAACAGCACCAGCGCCAGCGGAAAAAGCAGCACGCGGCCTGTCAGTTGAGTGATGGGTTGATAGCGGGCCATCTGGCCTCCTTGTCAGAGAAAATAAAACGCGACTGCCGGGGCAGTCGCGTTTTCCTTATTGTTACAGCCGCTGTCAGTGGGCGTATTTAGTCTACGCGCAGCACCCGGCTGGTATTGGTGGTGCCGGTAGTCGCCATCACGTCGCCCTGGGTCACAATCACCAGATCGCCGGAGACGAGGAAACCTTTGTCACGCAGCAGATTGATGGCATCGTGAGCGGCGGCAACACCGTCGTTATTGCTGTCGAAAAAGACCGGCGTGACACCACGGTACAAAGCGGTCAGATTCAGGGTACGTTCGTGACGTGACATTGCGAAGATCGGCAGGCCCGAAGTGATACGTGATGTCATCAGCGCGGTACGGCCTGATTCTGTCATGGTGATGATGGCGGTAACCCCTTGCAGGTGGTTCGCGGCATACATCGCGGACATGGCGATGGCTTCTTCGATGTTGTCAAACTGCACTTCAAGACGGTGCTTGGACACGTTAACGCTCGGGATTTTTTCCGCACCAAGACACACTTTCGCCATCGCGGAAACCGTTTCTGCCGGGTACTGGCCCGCTGCGGTTTCAGCTGACAGCATCACGGCATCGGTGCCGTCGAGCACGGCGTTCGCCACGTCCATCACTTCCGCGCGGGTTGGCATCGGGTTGGTGATCATCGATTCCATCATCTGCGTTGCGGTGATAATGGTACGGTTCAGCTGACGTGCACGACGAATCAACGCTTTCTGAATGCCGACCAGTTCCGGGTCGCCAATTTCCACGCCGAGGTCACCACGCGCTACCATCACCACGTCAGAAGCGAGGATGATGTCATCCATGGCTTCCTGGGTCGCTACGGCTTCTGCGCGTTCCACTTTCGCCACCAGTTTGGCTTCGCAACCGGCATCGCGTGCCAGACGGCGCGCATAATTCATGTCTTCACCACAGCGTGGGAAAGAAACGGCCAGGTAATCTACGCCAATTTTTGCCGCAGTGAGAATATCGGCTTTATCTTTCTCGGTCAGTGCTTCGGCTGACAGGCCACCGCCCAGCTTGTTGATGCCTTTGTTATTGGAAAGCGGGCCACCGACAGTGACTTCGGTGAAGACTTTCATGCCCTGAACTTCCAGCACCTTGAGCTGTACACGCCCGTCATCCAGCAACAGAATGTCGCCGGGTACCACGTCAGCAGGCAGGCCTTTGTAGTCGATACCGACTTTTTCTTTGTCGCCTTCGCCTTTGCCCATGCTGGCATCTAGCAGGAAACGGTCACCCACATTGAGGAATACTTTGCCTTCTTTGAAGGTCGACACACGAATTTTAGGACCCTGCAGATCGCCCAGAATGGCAACGTGGCGACCCAGTTTGGCCGCAATTTCACGCACTTTGTTAGCGCGTAGCTGGTGATCTTCCGGGGAACCATGGGAGAAGTTGAGTCGTACAACGTTCGCACCCGCCGCAATGATTTTTTCGAGGTTATTGTCGCGATCGGTTGCCGGGCCGAGGGTTGTAACGATCTTGGTTCTTCTGAGACGTCTGGACATGAAGGACTCCGTTGACTAAGTATCGTGTCCCTGTCATCTGGACACGTTGTGGTCACATATTCTATATGATCGATGGGCTGTGATTCGACTCACATTGTGAATGTGATGTTAATTATTTTGCCGTGCATTGATTTCTGTCTGCACTTGCTTCTCCAGGCGCGAATCTTTCAGCGCCTCTTTAACCCGTTTTAGATTCTCGCGGAAAGAGGTGCCGCGCTCAAGGGTAAAACCCGTTGCCAGGACATCGACCATGGTCAATTGCGCCAGGCGGGAAACCATCGGCAAATAGATATCAGTATCCTCCGGGACATCGAGTGTCAGTGCCAGAGTGGCTTCTGCCGCAAGCGGTGAACCGGGGGAGGTGATAGCCAAGACGGTGGAAGCGTTTACACGCGCCAGGCGAGCCAGTTCTATCATATTTTTGGTTCGACCAGTATGTGATATGAGAACAAAAACGTCATTTGGTCCACTATTTATGCAACTCATGCGCTGGATCACAATATCCTCCGACCAGATGACCGGCAGATTAAAACGCAGGAATTTATTGGTGGCGTCATGGGCGACCACGGCGGAGGCACCGAGGCCGAAAAAAGCAATCTTATTGGCCCGCGTCAGCGCCCGAACCGCCTGGTGAATTACCGCCATATCCAGCTGTTGACGCACGCGGTTAAGGCCAGCCAGCGCCGAATCGAAAATTTTATGGCTGTAGCTTTCAACGCTGTCATTTTCTTCCACGTCACGGCTGACCCAGTTTGGGCCTTTCGCCAGGCTCTGCGCCAGTTGCAGTTTAAAATCGGGAAAACCTCGCGTCCCCATACGATGGCAAAAGCGATTCACTGTTGGCTCGCTTACCCCGGCGGCACCTGCCAGCGTGGCGATGCTGGAGTGGATGGCTTGCTGTGGGGCGGCAAGGATTTGCTCTGCGACTTTACGTTCCGATTTGCTCAGCGCCTGCAATTGCGCCTGAATCTGTTCCAGCATATTGATAACCCGATGACCACTCATCACTTTTGCCAGTTTCATTTATGGATGAAAGGGCGCTCTGTTAACAACAATATACCGTGTAAACTGCAGTCGCACGCAGTTGCGGATAAATGTAAACGCGATTTTTTTGTCATACTTTGACCCGTGATGGGTTTTGCCCCGACAAAAGCAGAAACAGAAAAAGCGTCAAAAGCGCACGTGACAACACACGTTATTCATCAATCGCGTTCAGAGTTATCACACGCAACACCTGTGTCCGGGTTGTTCCGGCACAGGGAAAAAAGTACATTGTGCTGTAAGAAAATTACAATAAGGACCCGGTAAATGAGGACGCTCGACCGGGTATATCCTGCAACGAGGAGAGGAAAATGGCGGTAACACAAACAGCCCAGGCATGCGATCTGGTGATTTTCGGTGCCAAAGGCGATCTTGCACGCCGGAAACTGTTGCCTTCACTGTATCAGCTGGAGAAAGCCGGTCAGATTCACGAAACCACGCGCATTATTGGCGTAGGCCGCGCGGAGTGGGATAAAGACGCATACACTAAAGTGGTGCGTGAAGCGCTGGAAACCTTCATGAAAGAGAAGATCGATGAAGCGCTGTGGGACAAACTCAGCAGCCGTCTCGACTTCTGTAACCTCGACGTCAATGATACTTCGCACTTTTCGCGTCTGGGCAAAATGCTCGACCAGAAAAATCGCGTCACCATTAACTACTTCGCCATGCCGCCGAGCACCTTTGGCGCCATCTGTGATGGTCTGGGTTCAGCCAAACTGAACGCCAAACCGGCGCGTGTGGTGATGGAGAAGCCGCTGGGCACCTCGCTGGAAACCTCTCAGGAGATTAACAACAGCGTGGGCAAGTACTTCGAAGAGAGCCAGGTCTTCCGTATTGACCACTATCTGGGCAAAGAGACGGTACTGAACCTGCTGGCACTGCGTTTCGCTAACTCGATCTTCGTGAATAACTGGGACAACCGCACCATCGACCATGTGCAGATTACCGTGGCGGAAGAGGTGGGTATCGAGGGCCGCTGGGGCTACTTTGATAAAGCGGGCCAGATGCGTGACATGATCCAAAACCATCTGTTGCAGATCCTCACCATGATCGCCATGTCGCCGCCATCAGACCTGAGCGCTGATGCGATTCGTGACGAGAAAGTAAAAGTGCTGCGTTCACTGCGTCGCATCGATCAGACTAACGTGCGGGAAAAAACCGTGCGCGGTCAGTACACCTCCGGCTTTGTGCAGGGCAAAAAAGTGCCGGGCTACCTGGAAGAAGAGGGTGCCAACAAGCAAAGCGCCACAGAAACCTTCGTGGCAATCCGTGTCGATATCGACAACTGGCGCTGGGCGGGCGTACCGTTCTACCTGCGTACCGGTAAGCGTTTGCCCACCAAGTGTTCTGAAGTGGTGGTGTACTTCAAGAATCCGGAAATGAACCTGTTCAAAGATTCCTACGCTGAGCTGCCGCAGAACAAACTGACTATTCGTTTGCAGCCGGATGAAGGCGTGGATATCGAGATCCTGAACAAAGTCCCGGGTCTGGATCACAAACACAAACTGCAAACCACCAAGCTGGACCTTAGCTACTCAGAAACCTTCAACCAGTCGCATCTGGCGGATGCGTATGAGCGTCTGCTGCTGGAAACCATGCGCGGTATTCAGGCGCTGTTCGTGCGTCGTGATGAAGTCGAAGCCGCGTGGACATGGGTGGACTCCATCATTGATGCCTGGAATGCGGATGCCGATGCACCGAAGCCGTATCAGGCAGGCACCTGGGGACCGGTCGCCTCCGTGGCGATGATCACCCGTGACGGACGTTCCTGGAACGAATTCGAGTAACAAACCAGAAAGCCCGCGAAATCAGCGGGCTTTTTTTTATCCCCTCAGCGCGTCTTATAATCTTCCAGATGAATATTGAAGGCTTTCAGCTTGCGCCACAGCGAGGTACGGCTGATCTTCAGCGCCTGGGTGATCTTCATGGCTCTGCCTTTGCATTGGATGGCAGCCTGGATCAGGGCATCCCGTTCCATATCATTAAGGCTGTGCAGGCCATTGGCGGGCGGCACGACGCCAATATCGCGAATCCTTTCAATCAGGGATGAAGGAATATCTTTCGCCCGAATGATGGCGCCGTCGCTGTAACTGAAGGCGCGTTCAAGTACATTGCGCAATTCACGGTTATTGCCCGGCCAGCTGTAACGCGTCAACAGTTGCAAGGCATCGTCAGATAACGACACGTTTTTGCCCACTTCATGACTCATAATCTTCAGATAGCGTTTGATCAGCGGCGGGATATCTTCACTGCGTTCGCGTAACGGCGGAATATAAATATCAAACGACTGCAACTCATACAGCAAATGGCGGCGGAAGCGGTTTTCATCCACGTATTGATTAATATCGACCGTGGTGGTGGTGATGAGGCGGACATCCAGCGGCACCAGCAGCTGGTTGGCTTTGCTGAGTAGCCCGGTTTTCAGCAGTTGCAACAGCGCGGTCTGCACATCGGCCGTCAGATATTCGACGTTTTCCAGCAGCAGTGTGCCGCCTTTAGCCAGCTCGAATTTAGAAATCACATGCTTGTCACCGTTAATCACGCCACCGAGAAACTCGCTGGTCATCGCTTCACGCAGGATTGCCTGGCAGTTAATGGTGATAAAAGGCTTATCCTGACGCTCGCTGGCATTATGAATCGCCTGCGCCAGGTGCGACTTGCCCAACCCTTCTTCTCCGTGCAGCAGCACCGAACCGCGTCCTTTCGCTGCCTGTTGTGCCAGACGCATCACACGCCGAATCGCATTGGAACTGCCTACGTAATCGAGATCATCAAAGGTCAGACGCGCCCAGACACCGCTGTGGCGATGTACCAGCTCACGGATGCGTTCAATCGGGTGTAGCAGCGCGATATAGCGATCCGAGGTATTATTGGGGCCTTTCACGATCTTCAGCGATATCGCCAGCGAAATAAAACTGCCATCAAACTCAATGGCGGTTTCAAACAGGTCAACTTCACGATTGTGTTCAATGGCATTAATGATGTTTTGCGGCAATTTAATAATGTCGTGGATATTTTTCCCGAGGATCTTTTCACTTTTGATATTAAACAGATCGCTGCCGTGAATATTCAGATAAAGAATGGTGCCTTTATTATCCCAGGCCAGCACGCCTTCTTCCACGCCGTCCAGCAGCGCATGGACTTCGCTGAGATGCTGATTGGATTCGGCCAGAACCAGGTCAGTATTCAGCCTGGCGGTAATTTGTTGCTCGATAGAATGTACCAGCGCCAGCCCGAGTGTCGGCAGAGTATCATTACCGGTTAGCAGGACAAGACCCACCGCGCCCATCACGGTGCTGTTACTATCAAAAACCGGTGCGGCGCAAACCGTCAAGGCGTGCAGATGCCGGTTGAAATGTTCATAGCCTCTGACGCTGACCGTTTCGTGCAGCAGCAGGGCACTGGAGATGGCATTATTGCCCATCATGCCTTCACGCCAGTAGACGCTTGCGCGAATCCCCAGGGCTGCCAGGCGGGTGCTCATCGCCGGGGTGGCGTAAAATCGCAGCGTACAGCCGGTTTCGTCGGTAATGAAGATGGCGCAATCTGGCGTATCAAGATATTCGAAAATATCCTCGATAATCGGTGAAGAGATATTTAGCATCTCCGATTTGTTACGACACAACGAGTCGAAGGTGATGCCTTTGGCATAAAGTTGTGGTGGCCAGTGATCGTGCCGTTGCTGCCGCCGACAACGCAGCCAGGACTCCTTCAGCCAGGGTTTAATATCGAGACGGTCCAGACTGGTGAGGTTGGTAAACTCCCCCGGATCTTTGGCGACAAACGCCCGCCATATCGCTTTCATATTGAGACGCATGCGTTGCCTTCCTGCTGAAAAAGATCCAGCGATTAATATTGAGCTGCGCGTGATTCACGCGAACGTAGCGCTATATGTAAAGTATTTTGGTTCTTTCCAGGAAAAGAGCGTAGCAATTTGTGACATCGATCGGTAAATAATTTCCCTCAATTTCGCCAGCGTGGATTTATATATAATTCATTGTATTGACATGATTTTTTAATTCTCCCATAACGGGCTGTGAAGCATCTCACATCTTTGAATACAGTATGACGGCTGTCAAATAACCTGCCTTTTCTTCCGCGCAATGTTTCTTTTTGCAACCTTCCGCAGAAAAAGAATGTTTCCGGATTGAACAAAAAAAACTTTTTTACAGCCTTTTTTCCCCTTTCTATGCTCACCTTGTTCTTGCATAAGACGACCAGCTATATCACCTGTTAATTAAAGGAAAGAAAGATGAACATCTTTTTATCAGAAATGGTCGGCACCATGCTGTTGATTCTGCTTGGCGACGGTGTGGTGGCCAACGTGGTATTAAAACAAACCAAAGGAGGAAATAGCGGCTGGATTGTCATTACCGCAGGATGGGGCTTTGCGGTGACAGTCGCTGTTTATGCCGTCGGCTGGGTTAGCGGCGCGCATCTCAATCCGGCGGTGACCCTGGCTGTCTGGCTCCAGGGCGGCATTCCTTCAAGTGTGGTGCCGATTTACTTTGTCGGTCAGCTTGTCGGGGCGTTTCTTGGCGCGATTCTGGTCTGGCTCACCTATAAGCGTCACTATGATGCATCCGATGATAAGGGATTAATCCTCGCGACCTTTTGTACCGGTCCTGCCATTCGTGACTATAAATGGAACCTGGTCACCGAAATTATCGGTACTGCCATGCTAACGTTTGGCGTGCTGGCCATTTTTAACTCACACAATGGTATTGCCGGGGGCTTCGGTCCTTATGCGGTCGGTGTGCTGGTATGGAGTATCGGTCTGTCGTTAGGTGGCCCTACTGGCTATGCGATCAACCCGGCGCGTGACCTTGGCCCGCGTCTGGCCCACGCGTTGTTGCCGATAAAAAATAAGGGTGATTCCGACTGGGGCTATGCCTGGGTGCCGATCGTCGGTCCATTAATCGGCGGCGCTGCGGGCTCCTTATTATACACAATCTTGATTCCTGTCTTTACCACCCATTAACCGTCAGCTCCCCTGGCCGCCAGGTGCGGGCAGGGGAGATTATACGAGGAAGGATTGATGAAAAAGTTGATCAATAAAGTCGATGATGTGGTCAGGGAACAACTGGAAGGTTTTGCTCTGGCGCATCCGGAATTGATGGTGAACACCGAACCTTTCTATGTTTGTCGTCGCACGGATAAACCGAAAGTGGCGCTGATTTCCGGTGGTGGGTCGGGCCATGAACCGATGCATGGCGGATTTGTCGGTTTCGGTATGCTCGACGGTGCCTGTCCCGGCCATATTTTTACCTCTCCCACTCCTGACCAAATGTATGAATGCGCGCAAAAGGTCAACAGCGATAACGGCATTCTGCTGCTGATTAAAAATTACACCGGGGACATTCTCAATTTTGAGACCGCGGCTGAACTGCTCCACGGTGAAGGCATTCCGGTGCAGGTGGCGGTGATTGATGATGATGTGGCGGTGAAGGATAGCCTGTACACCGCGGGACGACGTGGTGTTGCCACTACGGTGCTGGCGGAAAAAATTTTAGGCGCGGCGGCGGAAGAAGGTTATAGCCTCGATGAATGCGTACAACTGGCAACGCGTATCGGCAACCGTGGACGCTCCATCGGCGTAGCGTTATCGGCCTGTACCGTCCCGGCGGCGGGCAGAGCCAGTTTTGACCTGGCCGATGATGAAATCGAGTTTGGTATTGGTATCCATGGTGAACCGGGTATTCGCCGTGAGAAGTACAGCGATTGCGATACGCTGGTCACGGAGATGCTCAACGAAATTCTCGACAATACTCCCTACAGCCGCGTGTTACGGCAGTGGGATGGCGAAAAAGGCGAATGGGTGGAAAATAACCAGAGCACCGAACCGCTGAATGAACAGGACAGTGTGATTGTGCTGGTCAATGGGCTGGGTGGCACGCCGCTGTCTGAGCTTTATGCCGTGTACCGTAAAACGGCTGAGATTCTCACCGGGCGTAACATTCATATCGCCCGCAATCTGGTGGGTACTTTCTGTAGTTCCATCGACATGCAGGGAGTCTCGATTACGTTGTTAAAAGTCGATGAGGAGATGCTGACGTTGTGGGATTTTCCGGTCAGCACGCCAGCGCTACGCTGGAAAATGTAACGCGGTGTCGCGGCCTGGTCACTGATGACGGGCCGCCCTGGCACCGGATGAAATCACTCTGCGGGGGATAACAATGGTCGTAACCAAGAAACAGGTGATTGACTGGCTGGGTGCGTCGGCAGCGGTTTTTGAACAACAACAAGAGTTTCTGACCAATCTGGATCGCGAGATTGGCGATGCCGACCACGGGTTAAACATGAACCGTGGCTTCAAAAAGGTGAAAGAAAAACTGCCAACGCTGGAGGATAAGGATATTGGCACCATTTTGAAAAATACCGGCATGGTGTTGTTATCAAGTATCGGCGGGGCCAGTGGGCCGTTGTATGGCACTTTTTTCATTAAATCCGCTGAGTGCGTGATGGCGAAAGAAGAACTGACGGTGACAGATTTGTACAACATGTACCGTGAGGGAACGGATCGGATCAGCGCACGTGGCATGGCGCACCCGGGTGATAAAACCATGGTGGATACGCTATCCGCCATCGTCACATCGTTGCAGGAGCATCAGGACTCGCCACTGACGACGGCCCTGAACCTGGCTCAACAGGCTGCGGAGGCCGCGATGAAAAGCACCATCCCGATGCGGGCCGCGAAAGGGCGCGCCAGTTACCTCGGCGAACGATCCATCGGCCACCAGGACCCCGGTGCCACTTCCAGTTATTTGCTGTTCAAAACACTTTGTGAGGTTGTGGGTTAACAAATGCTGTCCTCAATAAGGTGGTGAAATATGGTCAATATCGTGGTGGTTTCTCATAGCAAAAAATTGGCTGAAGGCGTCGTTGAGCTGGCGTCGCAAATGACGCAGGGAAAAGTGAAGTTCGCGCTGGCGGCGGGGATGGATGACGCGGAGAATCCGATAGGCACTGACCCGATTGCCATCATGACGGCCATCGAAGATGTCATGGAAGACGATGTCCTGGTGATGGTCGATATGGGGAGCGCCATCCTCAGCACCGATATGGCAAAGGAGTTGCTGGGCGAGGAAGCGATGGCACGGGTTCAGGTCTGCGCGGCTCCGCTGGTGGAAGGCACCGTCGCGGCGGCAGTGGCGGCGGCGGCGGGTCAGCCCATTGACCAGGTTATCAACGAGGCACATCAGGCGCTGGCGGCGAAATATGCCCAACTGGGCCAGAGCGACTGGCTGGCCGGTGCACCAGCACCGGTGAGCGACACCCGCAACTATCCTTTGCACTTTACCTGGACCATCACCAACCCGACCGGTATCCATGCCCGCCCGGCAGCGGCGATTGCCCGTAGTCTGAGTCAATTCGATGCCGATGTGCAGTTGGCTAACGGCGATCGCGCCCTTAACGCGAAGAGTATGAACAATGTGGCGCGACTGGCAATCAAGTGTGGCGACCTGATTACCCTGTATGCACGCGGGCCGCAGGCGCAGCAGGCGATTGACGCTTTTGCCGCACTGGCAGCGACGCAATTCGGTGATGAAGTGCAGGAAAGCGTTGCTCCAGAGGAGGGGGAAGTGACGCGGCCAGGGTCGTTGTCCGTCACTATCCGCCGCATTGCACGGGAAATGCCCTCGCTCCCGTCGCGCGTGGCAGAAGCAAAGCCGCAGGAACGTGCCTGGCTCAGCGAGGCGATTTCTGACGCGCAGCAGGAGCTGGCCGCGTTGGTGGTCAGCACCGGAAAGCAATTATCTGAAAAAGAGGCGGCCATTTTCTCCGCGCATCAGATGATGCTGGAAGATAGCGAACTCTTTGACGCGACCTGTGAAAAGCTGGACCAGCAAAACGCGCCGGTTGAACGGCTTTGGCTGGCAACCATTTGTCAGATGGCGGATGAATATCGGGCAATCGAAGACGCTTATTTACGCGAAAGATATGTCGATGTTTATGATGTCGGTATGCGGGTATTGCGGTTGCTGCCCGGCCACCCGTCATTGGCCTTGCCACAGGAGCACACCCCGACGCTGATTATCGCCAATTATTTATTACCCTCCGAGATCATGGCGCTGGATAGTGCATGGGTTGCCGGTATTTATTTTACCGAAATTGGTGCTCACTCCCATCCGGCACTGCTGGCAGCAGCGCGTGGCATCCCGGTTTATATCGCTAGTGCGCAGCATACCCAGACATACCAGGATGGTACCGTGGTGACATTGTCTGGCGCGTCCGGAGAGATTTTACCGCGGTAGCAATCAACCAGAATGAACCGTAGTTTCAAAAATACTTAGCAGCCAATAGACGCGAGTCACACGAATCTTGTATGGTACGGCTCAGGAACATCCCACAGACCAGGCTCATGGTCTGACTGAAACCCCCTTAGGAAACGTGATGAAAAACTGGAAAACAAGTGCAGAACAGATCCTGACAACCGGACCGGTCGTACCGGTCATCGTGGTAAACAAACTGGAACATGCTGTGCCGATGGCAAAAGCGCTGGTCGCGGGCGGTGTACGTGTGCTGGAAGTGACCCTGCGTACCCCCGTCGCGATGGATGCGTTACGCGCCATGATTAAAGAAGTCCCTGAGGCGATTGTCGGGGCGGGCACCGTCATTAATCCTCAGCAGTTAAAAGAAGTGACTGATGCGGGTGCGCAGTTCGTGATAAGCCCAGGAATTACCGAACCGTTGCTGCGTGCGGCAGTAGAAGGGCCGGTGCCGTTGATCCCAGGTATCAGCACGGTCTCTGAGCTGATGACCGGTATGGATTACGGCCTGCGTGAGTTTAAATTCTTCCCGGCAGAAGCGAATGGCGGGGTGAAAGCGTTGCAGGCTATCGGCGGACCTTTCCCGCAGGTGCGTTTCTGCCCGACGGGTGGCATCTCACCGGCTAACTACCGCGATTATCTGGCGCTGAAAAGCGTGCTGTGTATCGGGGGTTCCTGGCTGGTGCCAAATGATGCGCTGGAAACAGGCGACTGGGATCGTATTACGCGCCTGGCGCAAGAGGCCGTGGCTGGCGCGAAATAATAGCAAGCGGTGAGCCAGGTGCTCACCGCTTCTGACATTAACCTTCGACTTTCACTGCTGCTGCGCTGGCAATAGCACGGGCGATGGCATCATCAGTATTCTCGCCTGTGGCGAGCGCGACACCCAGACGGCGCTGACCCGCGATTTCCGGCTTACCAAACAGGCGCAGTTGCAGACCGGCCCCCAGTGCCGCTTCCACATTGACGAAACGCACATTGTTGCTGGTAAGCGTCGGCAGGATCACCGCCGAAGCCGCCGGGCCATACTGGCGAATGCCGCCGACAGGCAGACCGAGGAAGGCGCGCACATGCAACGCGAACTCCGACAGGTCCTGTGAAATCAGCGTCACCATGCCGGTGTCGTGCGGACGTGGCGACACTTCGCTAAAGATCACCTCATCACCGCAGACAAACAACTCCACGCCGAACAGGCCGTAACCGCCAAGCGCCTTCACCACTTTCTCGGCGATATCCTGGGCGCGTTGCAGCGCCAGATCGCTCATCTGCTGTGGCTGCCAGGATTCACGATAATCCCCGTCTTCCTGGCGATGACCGATCGGCGCGCAGAAGTGGATGCCATCCACAGCGCTGATGGTCAGCAGGGTGATTTCGAAATCAAACTTCACCACACCTTCCACAATCACGCGACCGGCACCGGCGCGACCACCTTGTTGGGCGTAATCCCACGCCTTATCCAGCTGGCTGGCTTCACGAATAAAACTCTGGCCTTTGCCCGACGAACTCATCACTGGCTTCACGATGCAAGGGAATCCGATGGTGTCAGCGGCGGCGACAAAGTTTTCTTTGCTGTCGGCAAACTGGTAGCTGGAAGTGGGCAAAGCCAATTCTTCCGCCGCCAGACGACGAATGCCTTCGCGGTTCATGGTCAGACGTGCCGCGCGCGCGGTAGGCACCACTTTCTGTCCCTGAAGCTCCAGTTCCAGCAATTTTTCCGTGGCAATAGCCTCAATTTCCGGCACCACAAAATCGGGTTTTTCCAGAGCAATCAGCGCGGCCAGTGCATCACCATCCAGCATGTTAATCACATGACTGCGATGGGCAACGTGCATGGCCGGGGCATCGGCGTAGCGATCGACCGCAATCACTTCCACACCAAGACGCTGGCACTCCAGTGCCACTTCTTTACCCAGCTCGCCTGAACCTAACAGCATGACACGCGTTGCGGCAGGACGCAGCGCGGTTCCGAAAGTCGTCATAATTTCACCTTAGCAGTCAAAATGCGCGCGCAGTATATACGAAAACGTTTGCGTTCTCACCTTTTCCCCCTGAGAAGGTTTGCCTTACTTTGCTCCGCTCTGACATTTCCTGACATCTTCTGCGGCAGCATGTGAAACCGGAATCCTAAACAGGAGTTAAACGATGAATAACTGGCTGCAGCAAATTCAATCGGTACTGAAAAAGCACGGAAGCGCGGGTCAGGGGAGTGGTCTTAGCGACATGCTGGCACCTGGCGCGTTAGGTGGGCTGGCAGGCATGCTGATCGCCAGCAAATCTTCCCGCAAGTTGCTGACCAAATATGGCGGTAAAGCGTTAATTATTGGTGGTGGCGCGGCAGCGGGCGCTGTGCTGTGGAATAAATACAAACAGCGCGTGAGTGAAAGCCATCAGAACGAATCAGGTTATGGTCAGTTGCAAACGCCGCTGGATCAGCGTGCAGCACGTCTGGTGACCGCGTTAGTATTCGCGGCTAAAAGCGATGGGCATATTGACGATCGTGAACGTGCGGCCATCGAACAGAATATTCAGCAGGCGGGCTATGGCGCGCAGGCCGAAGCGCTGATCCAGCAGGCGATGAACCGTCCGCTGGATCCGCACTGGCTGGCCGCAGATGTCAAAAATGAGGAGGAAGCCCTGGAACTGTACTTCCTCAGCTGCGCAGCCATTGATCTCGACCATTTTATGGAACGCAGCTACCTCTCCGCGTTGGGGGATGCCTTGAAAATCCCCCAGGATGTCCGTGAGGAAATGCAAAAAGATCTCATGGCAGAGAAAGCGGCACTCCCCACCAGTTAACCAGCCCAGGGCCACACCCGTGGCCTTCGTTTACATTTTCCTGTGCTGCAATGGCTTGGCTTCGCGCCCAATCGGTGCCACGCTTGCAGAATGTTGTCTCTTCAGGGAAATCAACCATTATGAATCAGCCACAGGCGAAAAAAATCCCCCATCAAATGACCCTGCACGGGGAAACGCGCACTGACAATTACTTCTGGCTACGTGACGATGATCGGCAAGATGCCGAAGTGCTCGACTACCTGCACGCCGAGAACGATTACGGTAAAGCGATGATGTCATCACAGACGCATCTGCAGGATCGGGTGCTGAAGGAGATTATTGACCGCATTCCTCAGCAGGACCATTCCGTACCCTATGTCAAAAATGGCTATCGTTATCAGAGTCGCTATGAAAGCGGCAATGAATATGCAGCTTATTACCGCCAACCTAAAGATGCTGCCAGCGATGCGGAGTGGCAGCTGTTGCTGGATGGCAACCAGCGCGCGTCGCACAGTGATTTCTATACCATGGGCGCGCTGGCGATCAGCCCCGATAACCAGGTGATGGCGCTGGCGGAAGATTTTCTCTCACGCCGCCAGTATGGGGTGCGCTTCCGTAATCTGCAGAGTGGCAGCTGGTATCCCGAGGTATTAAGCGATGCCTCGTCCAGCCTGGCGTGGGCCAACGATTCACGTACCATCTATTATGTGCGTAAACATCCGCAAACCTTGCTGGCGTACCAGGTCTGGCGTCATGAGCTGGGGCATCCACAATCTGACGACCAACTGGTGTACGAGGAAAAAGACGATACCTTCCACCTTAGCGTGCACAAAACCACGTCTGAACACTTCATTCTGATCGCCCTGTTCAGCACCACCACCAGTGAAATCCAGTTGATTGATGCCGAGTATCCCGATGCGCAGCCGCAGGTGTTTTGTCCGCGCCGACGTGATCATGAGTACACCATCGATCATTACAATCATCAGTTCTACATTCGTTCCAATCGCGAGGGTAAAAACTTCGGTTTATACCGCAGCGCCTGGCTGGCGGAGACGCGCTGGCAAACGCTGATCCCGGCACGCGAGCAGGTGGTGCTGGAAGATTTCCAGTTGTTTAATCACTGGCTGGTGGTGGAGGAGCGCTCACGAGGCGTCACCAGCCTGCGCCAGATCCACTGGGAAAGCGGTGAAAGTACGGGCATCGCCTTTGATGATCCGACCTATGTCACCTGGCTGGCCTACAATCCGTCACCGGATAGCGATACGCTGCGTTATGGCTATTCGTCGATGACCACGCCGACCACCCTGTTTGAATTGAATATGGAAAGCGGCGAACGCCGGGTGCTGAAACAAACGCCGGTGCCGGGCTTCAATCCGGATGACTACAAAAGTGAACATCACTGGATCACGGTACGTGATGGCACTGAAGTCCCGGTTTCGCTGGTATATCATCGTCAGCATTTCCGTCCCGGTAATAATCCGTTGCTGGTTTACGGCTATGGCGCTTATGGCAGCAGCATGGATGCCAGCTTTGGCACCAGCCGCATCAGCCTGCTGGAACGCGGGTTTGTCTATGCGATTATCCATGTGCGTGGTGGTGGTGAACTGGGACAGCAGTGGTATGACGATGGCAGGTTGCACCACAAGCCCAACACCTTCACTGACTTTATCGATGCGACAGAAGCCCTGGTGGCAAAAGGTTTTGGTCACCCACAACAGTTGTATGCCATGGGGGGCAGCGCCGGAGGCTTGCTCATGGGGGCGGTGATTAATATGGCACCGCAGCTCTACCACGGCGTGGTGGCGCAGGTGCCGTTTGTCGATGTGGTGACGACCATGCTCGATCCTTCGATCCCGCTGACCACCGGGGAATACGATGAGTGGGGCAATCCCGAGCAGGCGGAGTATTATCACACCATTCGTCAGTACAGCCCGTATGACAATGTGGCCGCGCAAGCCTATCCCCATCTGCTGGTGACTACCGGCCTGCACGATTCACAAGTGCAATACTGGGAACCGGCGAAATGGGTGGCGAAACTGCGTGAACTAAAAACCAATGATACGTTGCTGCTGCTGTGCACGGATATGGATTCCGGTCACGGCGGAAAGTCGGGCCGCTTTAAATCCTATGAAGGGGTGGCGCTGGAATTTACCTTCCTGATAGGTCTGGCACAGGGCGTATTACCCAATCGCAGCGACTACTGACCCGTCTTCACGTATTTACGTAGCGCCTGCCGCAAGGGTGGGCGCAAATCGCGAATATTCTCCAGCACCCAGCGTAAATAGCCAGGATCTTTGCGCGCGATACTCCCGATGCTTTGTCCGCGATATTTGCCAAACGGGAACACATCATCGACAACGGGGGCGGGCTGGCAGCGGCTGACCATTTGGGCCGCATCCCACCCTGATTTTTCCATGATGCGAATCAGCAAGGCGGCGGTGACATAGCAGTCATACAACGCGCGGTGCGCGTGCAGTTCAGCGGGGGGCGTGACATCCAGCTTCAGACTGTGGCGCAACGCCTGGTTGCCATATTTCTGTCCCGGCCACAGCTGGCGCGCCAGCGTCATGGTGCAAATCCATTCACCGGGCATTTCCGGCAGCATACGACGATCGAAGTTAGCGTTGTGGGCCACATAATGGGTGCTGCCATGATAGCGCCCAATCGCCTGTTCTATCGGCGGTTTATTCGCGACCATCGCTTCGGTGATGCGATGTACCGCCATTGCCTCACGGCTGATGGGACGGTCCGGGCAGACCAGATCACTCATCGGATTGAGGATTTGTCCGTCAATAACGTCTACGGACGCCACCTCGACCACGCCACCCTGCAAACCGCAGGTTTCGGTATCGATAACACGTAACATAGATTATTTCTGCTTCGGTTCGTAAGGCAGACGGGAAAGGCTCAGTGACGCCTGGCGATAGTGCATTAAACGCTGACGAAACCACTTACGTAACGCTTGCGGTTGCTCTCGCTCCACCAAATCGGCGACGACCGGCATATTGTAGCGTTCTTTGAAAGCCACTCCGGCGGCGGCCAGATCGACATTCACTTTGTCTTTCTCTTCCTGCGAAAGCAGGGCAAGGTTTTGACTCATGCTTTTCTCCTGTTAACAGGGGCAAAAGTAATGTTTTCATCGTTAAGGATCAAGGGAAAAGGGATCGCATTGCAGGTCTCGACACCTGAAGATCAGCAGCGTATCCTGCTGCCACGCGTGCGGTGGATTGCCGCAATAAAGAGGATGACCTGATGAAGAAGACGACCTTAACCCGCATTGCGGCGCTGTTACTGGCATCATCCACGCTGGCCTTCAGTCAGTTTGCGCTGGCCCATGCTCATCTCAAAACGCCGGTTCCGGCAGACAAATCGACGGTTGCTACCTCGCCACAAGCACTGACGCTGACTTTCACTGAAGATGTTGAACCCGCTTTCAGTGGCGTTGAGATCCGCAATGCGCAGAATCAGGTCATTCCAGCGGAAAAAGCGAGGCTTAATGATAAGCAACATGACCAGCTGATTATTCCGCTCAGCCAGCCGCTGCCTGCTGGTAGCTATCAGGTCAACTGGCATGTGCTCTCGGTGGATGGTCATAAAACCAAAGGCAGTTATGCATTTAGCGTGAAGTAATGAGCCTGAGCACGCTGTGGATCTGCCTGCGGGCATGCCACTTTCTATCCGCGTTGTTGCTCACCGGCAGCGCGTTCTATACCGCACTGCTGGCACCGAAGCGTTTCCGTCCGGTGCTGGCGCAACGCTTGTCAGCCATCCTGAAATTAAGTGCGGTAGTGAGTTTACTCAGTGCCGTCCTGATGCTCGCCACGCAAACGGGCCTGATGAGCGGTGACTGGCATAATGTCGTGGATAGCGATACCTGGCAGGCGGTGTTGGGAACGCGTTTTGGTCAGGTATGGCGTTGGGAGCTCCTGTTTGCCTTACTCAGCGTGCTGGCATTATTGCTGCGCGGCAACGTGCGACAGCAATGGTTGTTGCTGACTGGATTGTTGCAGCTCATCACGTTAGCGGGGGTAGGACATGCGGCGATGCGCGACGGTTGGGAAGGCACTTTGCAACAGGCTAACCATGCATTACATCTGATATCGGCGGCGTTCTGGAGCGGGGGGCTGCTGCCACTCCTGCTGCTGATGCGTGAAGCACGCAAGATAGCGCATCGCGCCGATGCGATTCGCAGCATGATGCGTTTTTCCCGCTATGGGCATTTAGCCGTGGCGCTGGCGCTGTTAACCGGCATCTTCAATAGTTTGCTGATTGCCGGATCACCGCTGCAATGGCACCAAACGCTCTGGAGCGAGCTGTTGATTGCCAAGGCGTTGCTAGTGATGGTGATGGTGACTGTAGCGGTGATTAACCGTTACTGGCTGGTGCCGCGTTTTCGCCTGGCGGGAAGTCGCGCATCTACGATTTTTATTCGCCTGACGCAGTTCGAGCTGCTGCTGGCGGTTGTTGTTATCGGGCTGGTTAGCGTCTTTGCCACGCTGGCTCCAGCCTGAATCATCTATACCGATTGAATGTATGAGGACGACATTTTGCTGAAGAAACTGATTCCAGCTTGTGTGCTGCTGACCCTGTGCAGCCAGGCGATGGCGGCACAGATTATTACCATTAGCCGTTTTGAGATTGGCAAAGACAAATGGCCGTTCACGCGTGAAGAAGTGATGCTGAGCTGTGAAAAGGATGGTGCGTTGTTCGCCATCAACCCGAGCACGCTGTTGCAGTACCCATTGAATGACAAAGCCGAAGCAAACCAGAAATCAGGCCGTGGCACCACAGAATCCATCAGTTCAATCCAGGCGGAAGACAAAGCCCACCCGGGACAGAAGATGAGTCTTGAGCCGATTATCGCCCGCGCTCAGGCGCTGTGCAGTAAGTAATCCCTGCCTGAGAGGCGTGGCAGCCCGCTACGCCGCTTCCCTGCGCTATTCTGCCGTCGCGATCACAGAGTCGGCAGCTTTCCTTCCCCGATGTGATGGTTGGCTGGAAAATAATCACCTGTGGTCTACCTTTAAAAGGCAAGGCGACCTCGCCTGCATTAATGCCAACTTTTAGCGCACGGCTCTTCAAGAGCCATTTCCCTGGACCGGATACAGGAATCGTATTCGGTCTTTTTTTATCTGTATGATTTATAGAGATTTATTTTCACTAGTCCGAAAATGTCTTGGATTTGTCTGAACTTCCTGTATTCGGTTCATACCATCACAAATTCCTGACCTCGCGTATCCAGATACTTTTTAGTCATGGCGATGTTTTTATGACCAGGCAATCTTTGCGCGAACTCTTCACCATATTCCGCTTCATATGGTCGCGGGTTTTAACGCCGTGCTATCAGCCGGATAATCACCGGTTTCCGTTATCATCCGGGAGAATCATCCGCCAGAGTTATGGCGGAGAGGGTGCTAATGCGGATTAGCGTGCAAAGGATTTCATTAATGTTTTCATATGTGTGCATAATGAGTACATTATTACAAACAAGGCATGCATACAATCTGGAGCTGTTCACCAGCGGATCGGCAAGCAATTTATAAATAGGGATAAAATGCGTAAAGAATATTTGATTTTGGGCTTCGTTTTACTTATCACGTTAATTTTTCCATTGGTCGTTCTATATCTATATAGGGAGTATGTGACGGGAATACCTGTTACATTCTCTTTAGACGGCGTTTCTCGTGACTCTGGTAAATGGTCAGATTTTGGTTCTTTACTTTCTGGTCTATTTACTTTGAGTGGTGCAGTCGCAGCTTTAGCCGCACTGCTATTTGCAATTTTTCAAAATAGACAACTCTCCGATGAAGCAAAAAAACGATCTGTGATGGATCAGGAGACTGCAAGAAAAAATGAGAGCTTTATGATCTTTCAGCAGGAGAGAATGAATTTTGAAAAATTCAGGATGCATCAGTTAATGTTTAATGACCTGCTGGATAAGGTGGAAGTAGACGCATTTAATAATTTCGCATTCAAAGCCAGGATGATTTTTTACAAAAAAATCTTCTCTAATAATTCATTCTCTAAATGTGACACAAAGGTGGATTTGACAGATGTGAAAGCTGGATCATTAAAAGATATACTTGATTGTGTAGAAAGCATCAACGTTAAGATGAAATCAGAAGAATATTTCGATTCACCCCATGTACTGGTTGATGACATATCCACTCTCCACTCTCTGTTAATGTTAACGGTGGAGAGAACTGCCAGGGATGGAGACATCATTTTTGCAGGTAAGTTTATCGTACTGAATGTTGTTGACTTACATAATGACTTAGTGTTTCTTTCCGATGCTGTTAATGCACTTTGTACTTTTTGTGAAGTTGATACGAGGGTGAGCTTAACCACTCATCTTAGTCTCGGTAAAACCATTATTACCCTTATTAATTATGCAGGTCATTTCGATTTTTCGAAAGTTCAGTTTTCGACCTATCCATATAGCTTTAAAAGTGAATTGTATCTGTCTAATCTTGCAGAGCTTTATAAAATTTTCGCTATAGATAAAAATTCCCCGCTATATCCTTTTTTCAAGAACCTTAATAATTACATTCTTGATGCGTTAGGAGCGTCAAACATTCATCATGTAACTTCTATAGAAGGTTATTTATTCTTTTTAAACTCCTTTAAACAACGCGTTTCTTCAGCCATTTCAGAAGCAATGATACATGATGTTAAATTCTTAACGATCGGGGAGTATTATCTAGGTGAAATAGTTAAAATGAGCGCCAGAATTAAAAATTGAGTCTTTTTACAACCGGTTCTTCAACTGGATAATTATCTCTTTGGCCTCTGTCTGATGGTGGTCACGCGGTCCATAAGGATGCACTTGAGCCATGCCTGCCCATCGTCACTTCGGCAAAGACGGCAAGCCAGACACCAAATGGTTGTGACAAACTTCACGGACCCGAGTAAAACCGCGGTTGTGGGACTATATTTTTAGGATAAATCTGAGATAATTCATTTGCCCCTTCAAGAGCTAAGCCATAGCGAGTGCCGGAGATAAGCGCCGGGTGGGGTACTAATCTTTGGTGAAGGCCGCAGAAATGCGGCCTTTTTCATTTTTATCCACGGTTGGCGTGCTACCTGATCGACCCCCGCTGCATACTGCCAGAAATGAACAAAACCTGTCTGGTGGTGTTAATCACTCGATTGGGGTCTTTTTGCTGTGATAGCTTAACGTCAAACCAGCCATACCTATGCCGCCGATAAAGATGAGAAGAACCGCAATGTATAAGCCTGCCTGCCTTTTCATCATCCTGCTGCTCAGCGGATGTGCACTGAAACAGTACCCACAATCCGCAAAGGTCAGCGATGAAGAAGCGAAAAATGATGATTGCGCGACATTGCAGCAGGAAATTGCCAAAAGTCATGACGTTCAGCAGCAGATTGCGAAGACCGGGCAGTTTGATGCGCTCACGGTGGTCGGTTTTGTGGGGGATTTTGGTATCGGTAACGGGATTGCGAAAGCCAGAGCCAACCAAAAGGCTACCGCACGATTGCAGCAACTGGAGGCGTTGGAAGCGGTACGTTGCCACACTGCATCTTAGTATGCAGTAAACCTGGGTAATCTCATAAGAGCCTGTCTGCCAAAAAAATGGTATAAGAGTGGCGCTTTATTGTTGTTGCCTGCTTATAAGGATTCTCCATGGCAAATACGCAATACCTTCTCTGGGTAATGATTGGCACATTAACCTTATTATCGGTGTTTATTTCCGCGCTGATTGGCCGGGCTAAATCACCGCGACTCGGTTTTATGACCTTTGCGGTATTATTTCTGGGCTTTATGGCCGCGATTTTCTTTATTACGCGCTAGCTCGTGTTGTGTCCTGAGCCGCATGTTGCCGCACTGTTTGTGTGGCAACTATGCCTGGCCTGAGTGATTACGAGTTGGAGTGGAGTGCCTTACGGTGCTGTGCGATAAGTTGGTCGCCGAGATAGCGATCTTCTTCGTGTTGTGTAATGTAATATTCGTATGGGTCTTTTACTCCCAGACTCTCAACATATTCCAGATGAGCACGTTTTATTTCGCGGTTAATATACTGCACTTCATCCATTCCCATGTCATCAGCATAAACCGGCGCTTTACTTTTGATCTCAGCAATTAATGGCCTGTTACTCTGCATGAATATTTCCAAATCAATCTTGTAATAATCTTTCACGGACTCACCCCTCTGCAACTCTGGTGTTTTAAGTCTGGCAAAAGATGCGGAAGCTGTGTGGCTATGGATGCTTACCATTTCATCTCACCGTTCCCGACAGGTACTGCCCATCGTAAAATACTAACAATTTGATTTATAATAAGATTATGTATCGGGTGCGAAGGATTTGATGAGAATGATAGTTAATATCATTTAACTTGTTCGGAATAGTCCGAAGAATTACAGTAACTGCCGTCCCTCGCAGAGCTAACACCTTCAATGAGTGCCGGAGATAAGCGCCGGAAGGGACGTTCATCAGGGCTGCTGGATGCGGCCGCTGCTGAATCCTGCAGCGACATCACCGTTTATCCCACCACCAGCAAATGTACCAACCGCGCAAGCGTTTCCAGCAACAACAAGCTGCCGACAACAATCACTACCAATACGCCTATAAATTGTTTACGGCTGTTCACGCTTCCCTCCGATGCCTGCAGGTCGCCAGGCTATACTTTAAGCCGGATTCACTAAACTTCCAGTAAACCAGCTTTCAGGAGACCAATATGTTTTATCAAACGGTCAATGCGGAAGCATGGCGTCACATCTGGGTCGTCGGCGATTTGCACGGTTGTCGCAGGCAGCTTGATTCACAATTGATTCTCCATCAGTTCGACAGGGAACGGGATTTATTAGTTTCTGTTGGTGATTTGATCGATCGGGGACCAGACAGTCCCGGCTGTCTGGCGCTGCTGGAGGAACCCTGGTTCCGTTGCGTGCGTGGTAATCATGAACAGATGGCTATCGCGGCGTTGCAGGGCGAGGACCCGATGTTGTGGCTGATGAATGGTGGCGAATGGTTCTGGCAACTGCGGGGCAGTGAGGTGATTGCTGTGCGCCATGCTTTAAGACGCTGTGCTGAATTGCCGTTGATTTTGCATCTGCAACTTGCCGACCGGGTGGTGGTGATTGCCCATGCGGATTATCCGGCCAGTCACTACGCACTGGGGCAGGAGGTTGACTGGCATCAGGTGGTGTGGAGCCGCGACCGACTGGGACGGCATCAGCGCGGCAACTCGGCAGCGATTGATGGGGCCAGCGATTTTTATTTCGGCCATACCCCTCTCGAGCAGCCACTCAACGCAGCCAATCAACATTATATCGATACCGGTGCCGTATTCGGCAACCGGCTCACGCTGGTGCAGCTGCAATAATGTTTACCGGAACAAACGGCCGTCGCGGACCAGCTCACGCGGATAGCTATTCTTGATACGATTTCCGACTTTTTTAGCCAGCCCGAGTGGCTGCTGCTGCCAGGTCACAATCACTTCATCCCGCTCGGGCAGATGTTCCGGATGGATATCCTGACCACGATACCAGCTTTCCGCTTCGGCTTCCGTCAGCGCAAAGGCCAGCGAACTATCCGGCTGCGCCAGAGCCACCACGGCCTCGTGTTGCCAGCGATAACCTTTCGGGAAGGTTTCCGCGAGTTTCACACCAATGCGGGAGAAGCGCACTTTACTCAGCCAGCTTTCCAGCGCGGCAGGGAACAGCCACAACTCTTTATCTCGCTGCCATAACAGCAAATTATCGTCCCATTGCAGGCCGACCTTGGCCGCTGCGTGCATCACTTCGGCAGTCAGCTTCCGGCTGGCCGGGAAAAAGGGGAGTTTGCCCAGTTTATAGGTTGGGGCAGGCAATGCCGCAATGCTGGCGGTTTTACGCAGACGTGCGACAAAGAAGCCTTCGCTGTCGAAGATGTGCGGGAACACATGCAGGAAGCCCTCTGGCGTCAGCGCCTTTTCAACACCCGCGAACAGGCCATGCAGCGGCACAATTTCCACGGCATCAGGATAACGTTGCTGGAGCCAGCTGATGACCTGCTGGTTCTCAATCTGGTTGAGCGTACAGGTGGAATAAATCAGCGTGCCTCCCGGTTGCAGGGCGTGAAAAGCGCTGTCAATCAGGTCACGCTGGGTGGTGGCGATGTCCTCAGTGCTGGCCAGGCTCCAGTTACGTAACGCATCGGCATCTTTACGCACCACGCCTTCCCCGGAGCAGGGCGCATCCAGCAGGATGGCATCAAACTGCTCGGGTAATGCCGCACCAAACACACGGCCATCAAAATGGGTAAGGGCAACGTTGCTGACCCCGCAGCGACTGATATTGGCATGTAAAACCTTTACCCGGCTGGCAGAGTATTCATTGGCCAGAATCGCGCCATTGTTGTGCATCAATGCCGCCATTTGCGTCGTTTTGGAGCCAGGCGCAGCGGCAACATCCATGACCTGCCGCGCGTCGGGTGCAGCATCAAATAATGCGGTGACCGGCAGCATCGAGCTGGCTTCCTGAATATAAAATAACCCGCTGAGATGTTCCGCCACGCTGCCCAGCGGCAGTGATTCGTCGTCGCGTTCAATCCAGAAGCCTTCAGCACACCAGGGAATGGGCGTCAGTCGCCAGCCGTAATGTTCGGTACTCGCCAGAAAATCAGGCACGCTGATTTTTAAGGTATTCACGCGCAGGCTGCGGCGTAACGGTTGCTGACTGATGGCGAGAAAACGTTGCAGCTCTGCATCGTCGGGCAGGCTGGCACGCATCAGCGTGAGGAAATCTTCAGGAAAACGTTCGGACACGGGTTTCTTCCGGGGATAACAAACAGAGCGCGAAGTGTAACACGCGAAAAAGAATCGGGCAGCCAGGCTGCCCGATTTGCTTAGGGTTGTGCGGGATCGGGAATCGCGGTTCCCCAGTTGCGCCAGTCTTTTGGCGCTTCATCCTGCAACAGGAAGTGTTTGTTGGCACCCGCCTGCGGTGCCAGCGGCACGGTTGGCGGGGTGGCAAACTGAATCCCGCCCTGAATAAATTGCTGGAAGGTGCCGGTTTTCACCACGCCACCAATCAGGCCGAAATTCAGGTTATAGCCGGATGCCAGCCAGAACACCGAATTGTTGCGTACCAGATGCTGATATTTCTTGCTGATACGCAGCGCTACCTGGACGCGGTCCGCCATATTCCCCAGCGAGGTGCCGGTGACGGTGCCCACTTCCACACCACGGAACAGCACCGGTGTACCAACCGAAAGCGAACCGGCCTCTGTCGCATCAACAAAGATCGTCAGACCATTGAGATAACGCGAATCGGTAATGGTGCTGTCCTGCAACTCAAAGGTCCGAGCCTGAGCACCTTTGCCCGGATCAACGTTGACATAAGGTTGCAGCAACGTCTCAAGATGGTTCACGCCAGCGGCAGAAATCTGTGGAGAAACCACTGAGAAACGGCTGCCGATACGGGCAAAGTCCTGCACATATTCCGGATACAGCACGGCTTTTGCCACCACCTGGTTGTTGTCGGCACTAAGTGAGAGCGACTCGACCTGGCCGACGTTGATACCGAGATAACGAATCGGCATGCCCGCTGACAGTTTGCTGGCATCATAGGTATGCAGCGCAATCTGGCTGCCTACGGCACGTGCGGCGGTTTCCGAAGCATAAAGTACCCGTTTCACCCCTTTTGCCGCTTGCGCACCGCTCAGGTTATCGAAGCTGATGGCACCTTTCAGCGCGCGATTCAACGGTGATGCCTGCACGGTCAGACCGCTACCATTCAACTGTACCTTGGCACCCCCCTCAGCCCAGAACACGCTTTCGCTGGTGAGCAGTTTGCGATATTGCGGTTCGATATGGATTGATATTTCAAAGGCATCAGCGCGCGGCACAACATTGACCACTTCACCCACCTGGAATTTACGATACAGCACCACAGAACCGGTCTGAACATCAGGCAGGCTGCTGGCTGTCAGCTTCAGCGTGGCAGGGGGCTGATCGCCAATAATCCCTTCTTCTGCGCGCTCAGCATCGCCATACAAGGGGTAACGGATCTGCGGGTTGCCTTTTGCCCCCGGAACCAGACGGATACCCCCATCGACCCATTCACGAGCGCTGGCACCCAAAACCTGCATGCCATCAAGGCCGAACTTCACGTCGATGCGACTGTTGACGATAAATTTGCTGTCACCGTGCACCAGATGGCGATATTCAGGATTGATTGCCACCACAAAGCTGATACCTTTTTCATCCAGCTCACGCGAGATAACCTGGCCTATCTTCATGCCGTAGAGCATCACCGGCTGTCCGGCATCGATGCCATAGGTTTCTGGCGCATTGAGTTGCAGTGTCAGAACATCCGGTTTTTGCAGCAAAGATTCACTGGCCGGTAATACGGTGAAGTGATCCTGCGCCTGGCCTTCACCAGGGATCAATTCAAAGGTATTGCCGGTTAACAAACTGCTGAGACTGGTGTCCGTCAGGCTGATTTTCGGTGAACGCATTTCAATGCGTGTGCCAGTGCGCATTAATCCGGCGACAGACGGATCGACAGTCAATATCCCGGTCACCTTACCGCCAGGGAGTAAATTCAGTTTGGTCAGGGTGCCCACTTCCAGGCCCTGATACATCAACGGCGTGCTGTCTGCTTTCAGGTTATCGCCATTGGGCAGATCAAGGCTGATCTGTACCCCGCGCTGGCTTTGCGCCAGGTCGGGATAGAGCTGGTAGTTTTCATCGGTGTCGGCCTGCTGGCCTGAGTCAGGAGAGTCAAAGGCAATGGCACCATTCACTAATGCCGCCAGACTCTCCAGTTTTACTTTGGCCCCACTCAGGCTGACATCCGCGTCCACGCCAGAGACGTTCCAGAACCGGCTCTGCTTTTTCACCAGATTAATGAAGCGGCGCTCAATCAGCACATCAATGGTGACGCCATCAGTATTGTTGTTGATGCTGTAGTCATAGACCCGGCCAACCGGAATTTTGCGGTAATACACCAGCGAACCGGTATTTAGCGAGCCAAGGTCGGGAGCATGCAGATGGATCAGCAACTCACCGGTATTGACACGGTATTTCGGTTGCGTATCGAGTGCCGTGAAGTGTTCCTGCGGGTTACCACTGCCCGGCATCATGCTGATGTAGTTACCCCCCACCAGAGCATCCAGCCCCGAGACCCCGGCCAGCGAGGCTTTCGGCGTCACCAGCCAGAACTGGGTGTTGTCACGCAGCGCATCACGCATGTCGCTCTTGATGCTGGCTTTAATCTGGATGCTGCGATAATCATCGCTCAGCACGATACCCTGCACCGTACCCACTTCCACACCCTGATAGCGAATAGGCGTGCGCCCCGGCACGATACCGTCCGCCGTCTGGAAGTTGATGGTGATGATAGTCCCGCGTTCCTGATAATTGGTCCATAACAGCCATGCGGCAATCAGCAGGGCGATAATGGGCAGTAACCAGAACGGCGAAATCTTGCGTTTATTCCGCAGATTTGCGCTAGTCGGTGTAGTCGGCGTTTCCTGTTGCATGTGCATCCCAGATCAGGCGGCTGTCAAGCCACTCTACAGCCATAATGGTCAGGATCACTGCCGCGCCAAAATAGAGCGCGGCAGGTCCCATGGTAAATGCCAGTAGCTGGTCACGATTGACCAGCGACATGGTTAATGAAATGACGAACAGATCCAGCATCGACCAGCGACCAACCCAGGTCACGGCGCGCAGCAAGCGGATACGGGTTTTCAGCCCCTGTTCACATTTGAAGTGAATACTGAGCAGCAGCGTTAACATCACCAGCACTTTGGTAAAGGGCACCAGGATACTGGCGATAAACACCACCGCCGCCACCGGAATATTGCCGGAAGCCAGCCCGAGAATGCCGGAGAAAATGGTGTCCTCGCGTCGTGCCCCATTAACATACACCACGGAAATCGGCAGCAGATTGGCTGGTATGAGCAGTACGATGGAAGCCATCAACGATGCCCAGGATTTTTGCAAGCTGTGGCGGCGGCGATAATCCAGCGGCGTGTGGCAGCGGGTACAGCGGCCGCGATCGTCAGCCATACCGGTGTGGTGGCAGTTCAGGCACACCTGCCATTGCTCAGGCGGTGAGGTGGGCACTGACTGCGGATAATAGTGTTCCCACAGTTGCTCGACATTGAGGTGAATGAGTGTCAGCACGCTAAGCACCGTGAGCGCGATATACGCCACCATGCCATAACCCACTTCCAGCGTGGCGTAGTCCTGTACTTTGATGGAAGCCACCGCTACGCCGACCAGGTAGATATCCAGCATCACCCATTCTTTCAGCTTCTCCAGCATCAATAATACCGGGCGCAGATTCATCCCCAGTGCATGGCCGATACCCAAATAGCTAATCCCTGCTACCAGGGTCATGGGTGCGCCGATGGTGCAAAACGCCACGATGGAGGCGGTGATGACATCGCCTTGCTGCGTCATCTGCACCACCCCTTCCAGCAGGCTGGCATTAATACGCATTCCCAGTAGCCGGATATCGACCAATGGCAGGGTAAAAGCGAACGGCATCAGCATCAGCATGGTGACCGCCATCGCCGTCAGACGCGTCATTGACCAGTCAAAACCACTCTGAATACGTGCGTGGCATCGTGGGCAATAGGCAGCCTGATGCGATTTAACATCCGGTAAGGAAAAAAGGGTATCGCATTGCGGACAACGCTGATAACGTGCGTGGGGCAACGTCTGGCTGATAGCGTGAATTTTCATAGAGTGACGCAAGTGGCCCATCGTTCGTTACAATTACCGGCATGTCAGGCAGCAGGTTGCTGGCTGAGACATCTGTGGTGACATGAAGTTCGATCCACAGAAAGCTAAGGGTATAGTAACTAACACAATGATTCACCTTGTGACGCTGGATAATTAGTGCTTATTTTAACAACTGAGTGACACACGCGGCGTTGCTGCGTCGAATTATGGTTAAACAATGAACAAAAAAGCCTTTTACGAGGATTTAAATCGCGATGCGCGTGCGCTGCTGGCGGGTGAAACCTCTTTCCTCGCTGCGCTGGGTAATTGCAGCGCGTTACTGTTTGAACGCCTGGAAGGCGTGAACTGGGCAGGTTTTTATTTGCTGACTGAAGCGAATACGCTGGTACTGGGTCCCTTCCAGGGCAAAATTGCCTGTGTGCGTATTGCGGTAGGCAAGGGTGTTTGTGGCACGGCGATTGCAGAAGAGAAAGTGCAGCGCGTGGAAGATGTGCACGCTTTCCCCGGTCATATCGCCTGTGACGCCGCCAGTAATGCGGAAATCGTGATTCCTCTGAAAGTGAATGGCACGTTAGTCGGTGTGCTGGACATCGACAGTACGGTTTATTCTCGCTTCGATAGTGAGGATGAAGCGGGGCTGGTGGCCCTTACTGACGGGCTTTGTGAAGTACTGGCGGGCAGCGACATTGAAAAATTTCTTCAACTGACGCGCAGCTAATCGACTGGATCACATAGCATTTGGCGATGTTGTCATTATAATGTCGCCTGTTCATGCCTGCTCTGGTCGGCAAACCCGTTGTAATCAGGAAATTTCATGGAAAATCAACCTAAGTTGAATAGCAGTAAAGAAGTGATCGCCTTTCTGGCGGAGCGTTTTCCGCACTGCTTTAGCGCCGAAGGTGAAGCGCGTCCGCTCAAAATCGGTATCTTTCAGGATCTGGTCGAGCGTGTTCAGGGCGATATGGGCCTGAGCAAGACGCAACTGCGTTCGGCCTTACGTCTTTATACCTCAAGCTGGCGTTACCTTTACGGCATTAAAGCGGGTGCCATCCGTGTTGATCTCGACGGCAACGCCTGTGGCGTGCTGGATGAGCAACATGTTGAACATGCGCGCAAACAGCTGGAAGAAGCGAAAGCCCGTGTTCAGGTTCAGCGCGAGCAGCAAAAAGCGAAGAGGCGTGAAGCAGGTGAAGAGACGGGCGAACGTCGTCCGCGCAAACCGGCTCCGCGTAAAACCGCTGAAGGTGATGCACCGCGTAAACCGCGTCCGCAGGCACCGCGTGCGGCTTCTGCTGAACGTAACGCTGCGCCACGCCCACCGCGAGCCAAACCCATCACTGATACCTCAACTTTGCAACCCGGCCAGAATATTAAAGTTAAAGCAGGCAAAAGTGCGATGGACGCAACCATTCTTGAAATTACTAAAGATGGCGTTCGGGTACAGCTCGCTTCCGGCATGGCAATGATTGTGCGCGCAGAACATTTGCAGTTCTGAAACGGAGGCTGACCCTGGCATGAACAATATTTTTAAGATCGGTATGATCGCGGGCCTGCTGCTGGCAGGCCCCAGTTTTGCCGCGGATAACATTACCCGCGCAGACCAGATTCCCCAGTTACACGAAGAACCACAGCATCCCACCGTCAGTGAACGCGTCACCTCGCGTTTTACCCGTTCGCACTATCGCCAGTTCGATCTGAATCAGGATTTTTCAGCGAAAATTTTTGATCGCTACCTGAATCTGCTCGACTACAACCACAATGTGCTGCTGGCTTCGGATATCGCGCAGTTTGCCGATAAGAAGACCACATTGGGTGATGAACTGCGCAGCGGCAAGCTGGATGTTTTTTATGATTTATATAATCTGGCGCAGAAACGCCGCTTTGAGCGCTATCAGTATGCGCTGAGCGTGCTGAATCGCCCGATGAACTTTACCGGCAACGACACCATCGACATCGATCGCAGCAAATCACCGTGGCCGAAAAGCACCGATGAGCTGAATGCGCTGTGGGATGCGAAGGTCAAATTTGACGAACTGAGCCTCAAGCTGACCGGTAAAGATGACAAAGAGATTCGCGACACGCTGACCAAACGTTATAACTTTGCTATCCGTCGTCTGGCGCAGAGCAACAGTGAAGACGTGTTCCAGCTGGCGATGACCGCCTTTGCGCACGAAATCGATCCGCATACCAACTATCTCTCCCCGCGTAATACCGAGCAATTCAACACCGAGATGAGCCTGTCACTGGAAGGCATCGGTGCGGTGCTGCAAATGGATGATGACTACACGGTGATCAACTCGATGGTGGCAGGTGGCCCGGCGGCGAAGAGTAAATCGATCAGTGTGGGCGATCGTATTGTCGGTGTGGCTCAACCGGGTAAACCGATGGAAGATGTCATCGGCTGGCGTCTCGATGATGTGGTAGCCAAAATCAAAGGGCCGAAAGGCAGCAAAGTGCGGCTGGAAATCCTGCCGGCTGGCAAAGGCACCAAAACCCGCATTGTGACCCTGACGCGTGAGAAGATCCGTCTGGAAGACCGCGCGGTAAAAGGCACAGTGCAGACCGTCGGCAAAGAGAAAGTCGGCGTGCTGGACATCCCGGGCTTCTACGTGGGCCTGACGGATGATGTGAAAGTCCAGCTGCAGAAACTGCAGAAGCAGAATGTCGACAGCATCGTCATTGATCTGCGTACCAACGGCGGCGGCGCACTGACTGAAGCGGTATCGCTTTCAGGCCTGTTTATTCCAAGCGGTCCGGTGGTACAGGTGCGTGACAACAATGGTCGCGTGCGTCAGGACAGCGATAATGACGGCATTGTGTACTACAAAGGCCCATTAGTGGTGCTGGTGGATCGCTTCAGTGCTTCCGCGTCTGAGATCTTTGCCGCCGCTATGCAGGATTATGGCCGCGCGCTGATCGTCGGTGAGCCGACCTTCGGTAAAGGTACCGTGCAGCAATACCGTTCGCTGAATCGTATCTATGATCAGATGCTGCGTCCGGAATGGCCTGCTCTGGGTTCTGTTCAGTACACCATTCAGAAGTTCTACCGTATCAATGGTGGCAGTACCCAGCGTAAAGGCGTCACGCCGGACCTGCTGATGCCGACTGGCGTAGAAGCGGCTGAGACCGGTGAGAAGTTTGAAGATAACGCCTTACCGTGGGATAGCGTCAGTGCCGCGACGTACACCAAAACCGGTGATATCACGCCGCTGGTGCCGGAGCTGACCAAAGAGCATAACGATCGCATCGCCAAAGATCGTGAGTTCCAGTACATCATGAAAGATATTGCGCGCTTCAACGCGACCAAAGATAAACGCAATATCGTGTCACTCAATCTTGTCCAGCGCGAGAAAGAGAACCATGACGAAGATGCACTGCGTCTGGAACGCATCAACGCGCGTTATCAGGCGGAAGGCAAACCGCAGCTGAAGAGCCTCGACGATCTGCCGAAGGATTACAAAGAGCCGGATCCATATCTGGATGAAACGGTGAAAATTGCCAATGACCTGGCGCAGCTGGAGAAATCCCAGCCGCAGGCCGCGGGCAGTAAATAATCGTTGCGCTCAAATCACAAGCACCGCTCAATGCGGTGCTTTTTTTTATCCCTTAATCCGCTTAATGTTTGCCAGGCGCAGAGACATTACTGAATGTAAAGTTATGTCTTTTTAGACACTTAAAGATTAAGGTTGCTTGAAATGCTGCGTAATGACCCTAGGATGTATATCCGCGTATAAGCGCGAGCACAACTGAGGAAGATTAACGTTTATGATGCGTATTGCTCTTTTCCTGATCACCAACCTGGCGGTGATGTTGGTTTTCGGACTGATTCTCAGTCTGACAGGAATCCAGTCAAGCAGTGTTCAGGGTCTGATGATTATGGCAGGTCTGTTTGGCTTCGGCGGTGCGTTTGTTTCACTGCTGATGTCTAAATGGATGGCGTTGCGTTCGGTCGGTGGTGAAGTGATTGAACAACCCCGTAACGAAACGGAACGCTGGCTGATGGATACCGTTGGCCGCCAGGCTCAGCAGGCCGGCATTGCTATGCCGCAGGTTGCCATTTATCACGCTCCCGATATCAACGCCTTTGCGACCGGCGCACGTCGTGATGCCTCGCTGGTGGCGGTATCGACCGGGCTGTTACAAAACATGAGTCGCGATGAAGCAGAAGCGGTTCTGGCCCATGAAATCAGCCATATCGCTAACGGCGACATGGTCACCATGACGCTGATTCAGGGCATCGTGAACACCTTCGTGATCTTTATTTCACGTATCATTGCCCAGGTGGCGTCCGGCTTTCTGTCGGGCAACCGCGATGGCGAAGAAAGCAGTAACGGTAACCCACTGGTCTACTTTGCGGTAGCCACCGTGCTGGAGCTGGTATTCGGCATTCTCGCCAGCATCATCACCATGTGGTTCTCGCGTCATCGTGAGTTCCATGCCGATGCGGGGTCAGCGAAGCTGGTAGGTCGTGAGAAGATGATTGCCGCGTTGCAGAGATTGAAAACCAGTTATGAACCGCAGGAGCCGAGCAGCATGATGGCCTTCTGTATCAATGGTAAAGGTAAATCGCTTAGCGAGCTGTTTATGTCGCATCCGCCGCTGGATAAGCGTATCGAAGCGTTACGCAGCGGTGCGTATCTGAAGTAATGGCAACAACGAAAAGGGCGCCTCAGCAGGCGCCCTTAGTTTTTATGACTCGGCAGCTTCACGCGATTGTGTCATGCGCGCCATACTCACCACCGCGGCTACGCTAGAAAAGATACCAGCCAGAATCAGCGAGGCATGAGTGCCGCTCTCACTGAACAGGTTGAACATCAACGCCACCAGTGCAGCGCCGCTGCTTTGTCCCAGCAAACGCGCGGTCCCTAACATACCACTGGCACCCCCGCTGCGGTTACGTGGCGCGGAGGAGATAATGGTGTGATTATTGGGCGACTGGAACAGGCCAAAACCCGCACCGCACAGCATCATACGCCAGATAATATCGGCATCGCCGGGTTGCGCGGGTAGCAGGGCCAGCAGAAACAGACCGGCCGCAAACATCGCCAGCCCCAGCCCACCCAGCAGACCCGCATGTACCTTCTCAATCAGACGACCGGCAATCGGGGCCATTACCATCGTTGCCAGCGGCCAGGGAGTCAACAGCAGGCCGGTAGCCACTTCATCACGTCCCAGCACGTTTTGCAGGAAGAAGGGCAGCGAAACCATCGCCAGCATCTGGGCGCAGAATGAACAGATAGAGGTACCGAGAGAGAGGGTAAAAATGGGAATGCGCAGCAGATCCACCGGCAGCAGCGGTACCGGCATCGCTAACTGACGACGAATAAACACCACGCCCACCAACAGCAGCACCACGACTTCACCCAGTGTCAGCCAGTGACTTTGTCCCTGGGCAAAACCACTCAGCGCCGAGATCAACAGGCCAAAGAACAGCGCGTTCATGATGGCGCTTGCCACGTCAAATTTCTGTTGCTTCGCTTTCTGCTGATTATCTGGCAGGAAACGTAACGCCAGCCACAAAGCAATAATCCCCAGCGGTACGTTTATCAGGAACAGCCATTTCCAGCTGGCGACCGATAAAATAGCGGCTGCTACCGTCGGGCCAGCGGCGGTGGAAACGGCTACGATCAACGAGTTGATCGCCATGCCGCGCCCAAGGAACCGTTGTGGATAAATGATGCGTATCAGCGCGGTGTTGACACTCATCAGCGCAGCTCCACCGAATCCCTGCAGCACACGGGCAACGGTGAGCATATTCAGTGACGACGACAGCGCACAGAACAGCGATGTCGCGATAAACAACGCCAGACCGGCTTGATAGACACGACGGTAACCGAGCATGTCACCGAGAAACGACAGTGAAAGCAGCGAGATAACGATGGCGATTTGATAGGCGTTCACAATCCATATTGATTCAGCCGGGCTGGCGTTTAATTCGCGTGAGATGGTGGGCAAGGCGACGTTAGCAATCGCGCCATCCAGCACCGCCATCATAATGCCCAGCGCAATAGTAATGATGGCGCCATAACGTTGTGGAACGGGTAAACCATCCTGAAGTGAGGTTGCGGACATAGAAGGAATAAGTGAAGTAAGTGAATATCATCATGCTAATCAATTCTGTGCCGGAAAGCATCGTATTGCATGACAAAAAGTATCAGTGAATGTGTCGCTTAGTGCTGTGCATTGCCGCCTGAGGCCTGAAACGCATATACTGGCGCTTCTGTTCCGTTTTTTTTGAAACAACCTCAAAAAAGGATACGCGATGGCGAACGCTGATAATGATAAACAGCCTGATTCCGTCTCTTCGGTGATGAAGGTGTTTGGTATTTTGCAGGCGCTGGGGGAAGAGCGCGATCATGGCATTACCGAGCTGTCTCAGCGCGTGATGATGTCAAAAAGCACCGTCTATCGCTTTTTACAGACTATGAAGTCGCTGGGCTATGTGGCACAGGAAGGTGAAACGGAAAAATACTCGCTGACGCTTAAGTTATTCGAGCTTGGGGCGAAGGCGCTGCAAAATGTTGACCTGATTCGCAGTGCCGATGTGCAGATGCGTGAGCTGTCACGTCTGACCAAAGAGACCATCCATCTTGGGGCGCTGGAAGAAGACAGCATCGTTTATATTCACAAAATTGATTCGCTCTACAACCTGCGCATGTATTCGCGGATTGGACGCCGTAATCCACTGCACACCACGGCAATCGGCAAAGTATTGCTGGCGTGGCGCGATCGCAGTGAGGTGCAGGAGATCCTCAGCGAAGTTGAATTTCGACGCAGCACTGCCAATACCATCGTCAGCGCTGAGGCGTTGCTTAAGGTGCTTGACCAGGTGAAGGTGCAGGGCTTTGGTGAAGATAACGAGGAGCAGGAAGAAGGATTGCGCTGCATTGCGGTGCCCGTGTTTGACCGCTTTGGGGTGGTTATTGCCGGACTTAGCATCTCATTCCCGACTATCCGTTTCTCGGAAGAAGGTAAAAACGAGTATGTTGCCATGCTGCATCGTGCTGCGCGTGCTGTCTCCGGGCAAATGGGCTATCACGACTATCCCTTTTAAACCGAAGCGATAAACGGGCTGTGACCAGCCCGTTCACTGATCAGTTATCGACCACTTCACCGCTCTTTTTCAGCAGCGGGCAGTCTGTCACGCCGACGATACCGCTATCGGTATGCAGATACTGCGCAGTGATCATGCCACGTGCAGTCAGGTAGCTGCATTGCAGACCCAGTCCGGCCGCGTTTTTATTACTGCCGGTTAACACGCCATAGCCCGTAAATAACATTGCCAGCCAGATAACGGCGATGACCACTATCGCCCGGATGAATAGTTTCATTTTGTCTCCATGTGATACATAACGCAGCTGTCCAGATGTTGCTGCCATCTCTATAGTAGCAGCATGCCTCGCTTTCCTCGCCAGATCGATCAGAGATAACTGAAAGATGCCACACAGGAAATTCTGCTTTCCGTTCGTGCCCATTATCTTTTGCCGCCGCAAGGCGTAGAATCAGCAGCTGAGTGAGTATTTGACATTAATCAGTAATCTGAGGCAGTTATGAATGAGTTAGCCGCAAATTCCAGTCCGCTGTTCAGCTATGGCGTACTGGCCATCATTATCGTTGTGGCCTTTATCGCCTGGTTCTTTGTCAACCGGGCCAGCGTGCGGGCCAGCGAACAGATTCAATTGCTGGAAGCGCTACTGGAAGAACAAAAGAAACAAAATGCGCTCCTGCGCCGTCTGGCCGACGCACAGCCAGACACTGCAACAAAAAGCGAAGAAGAGAGCGAAAAGCGCGATTTTATTCGCTTAATCCCGGAACGGTAATCATCGAGTGGAGAGGTAATGGCCTGGCAAAATCCCTGGTATGATGCGGCAAAAGAGCACCACACGCCGCAGGGCTTCCGTAACCCGGAAGAGGAGTTACGGCATCCTGGGGATTTGCAACGCTGGCGGCGTGAGCGCAAAGAGCAGGGTCTACCTCTGCCACCGCAGGCGGGTTATCCGGCATTTATTGATGACTGGTGCCAGCCGGTTGATTTGAGCGGTACTGACGATCGCATCTGGTGGCTGGGCCATGCCGCTTTACTCCTGCGTCTGAATCAACGTTATGTGCTGATTGACCCGGCGTTATCGCAACGTGCGTCGCCGCTGCCGTTTGCAGGTCCGCAACGTAAAACCCCGGCACCGCTCAGCGTTGCGCAGTTACCCCATCTCGACTACGTGCTGATCTCGCACAATCATTATGATCATCTGGATCGTCCGACGGTGAAACGCATCGCACGACAATTCCCTCAGGCGCATTTTCTGGTCCCGCTCGGTATGGAAGCCTGGTGCCGTCGTCGGGGAGTGCGTCATGTGACCCAGCTTGACTGGTGGCAGAGCATTGAGCTGGCGGGTATCCACTTTTCAGCGGTACCGGCACGTCACTGGAGCATGCGTTCTTTCTTCGACCGTAACCGTTCCCTGTGGTGTGGCTGGGTGGTGAGCAATGCCACGCTTAACTTCTGGTTTTCGGGAGACAGTGGTTACAGCGAAAACCTCGCGGCCATCGCCGACAAGCTGGGGCCATTTAACCTTGCGGCCCTGCCGATTGGCGCTTACGCACCAAAATGGTTCATGCGCGGCCAGCATATGGACCCGGATCAGGCGGTACAGCTATGGCAGCAAATCGGACGGCCGGTAACCATCCCCATCCACTGGGGTGTATTTGAACTGGCAGATGAATCGCTGGATGAACCCCCAGCGGTGCTGGTACAGGCTCTACGCACTGCAGGAGAGACGGGGACCGATTTTTCACCGTGGAGAATAGGTGAGAGCCGCAGTTTGCTGAATATCGATTCGGATTTGTCCTAAGCCCGTTTTGTTAAACTCCGTACGCTGGTGCGTTTTTTTAACATTTAATTGTTGTGACGTTAGAAAAAAATGAGATAACTGCCAAATCGCAATTATGCATATATTTGGGGCAGGCACGTTTATATTTTCCTGATTTTGGTGCAAAACTATTAATAAGCTGTACTGAATAAAAACGATTGTACAGGATTTGCTCGGTGCACATATGTTGCGTCAGACGTTAACATTTTGGTGGATTACATTATCTATGCCATATTTTTGCAATATTTTTTGCGTATGTTTATCCGTTTAAATAGTGGTGAATTGGACAGTTTATCCTAATTCGACTACAACAATTTTTGGCTGTAATCATACTGATCAATAACCTTTTTTTGTGCAGTAGCGGTAAACGGCGGCGGAAGCGAAACAGTCAAACTCTGTGCCCTGGCTAGCAATTATGTGCGGCAAGTCGATGAGCTTTTAAAAATGGCTTGCCATTAATTTGCGGATATGTGATAACGACTCGTGGGTTAAACGAGGTACAGTTCTGTTTATGTATGGCATCTTCAGTAAAGAAGTTACGAGTAAAGACGTTGACGTTGAATACCGCTTCCTTGCCGAAACCTTAAATTAGTGCCTCATGCAGTAATGTCTCTGGTTTCTCTGTAAGTCTGCCTCCGGGCAATATAAACACTCTAAGGAATTTGCAAAAATGGCAAAAATTAAAGGTCAGGTTAAGTGGTTCAACGAGTCTAAAGGTTTTGGTTTTATCACCCCTGCTGACGGTAGCAAAGATGTGTTCGTACACTTCTCTGCAATCCAGGGCAATGGTTTTAAAACTCTGGCCGAAGGCCAAAACGTTGAATTCGAAATTCAGGATGGCCAGAAAGGCCCTGCAGCAGTTAACGTCACTGCAATCTGATTTCGTCGCCAGGCTGGGTGCCATGCACCACTGAAACGAATCTTAAAGTCCCGGTCAGTGACCGGGGCTTTTCTTTATCCTTTCTGTTACCAGATGACCAGGTTACACTGCGCCGCGAATCGCTAACCCGGAGTTATCTATGTCTTTGATTTGCCCGCTTTGTCACCAGCCACTTCTGCTGCAGGCCTCCAGCTACCGCTGTGATGCCGGTCATCAGTTCGATCAGGCCAAAGAAGGGTACGTCAATCTGCTGCCAGTGCAGCATAAAGGCTCGCGCCAGCCGGGTGACAGCCCGGAAATGTTGATAGCCCGACGTGAGTTTCTCGATGCCGGATATTATCAGCCATTACGCGATCACCTTGCCTCATGGCTGTCACAACGTCTGCAGGGTACCTCAGCGCAACTGCTGGATATTGGCTGTGGTGAGGGCTACTACACCGCAGCAATGGCTGCAGCGTTGCCGTCAGCCCGGGTCTACGGCCTGGATGTGGCGAAAGCGGCTATTCGCATGGCGGCAAAACGTTATCGGCCGATAACGTTTTGCGTGGCTTCGAGTCAACGCCTGCCATTCGCCGATGCTTCGCTGGACACCATTGTCCGCATCTATGCGCCCTGTAATGAAGACGAGCTAAGCCGGGTGATCAAGCCGGGAGGCTATCTGCTGACAGTGACCCCTGGCCCGCATCATTTGCAGCAATTTAAAGCGTTAATTTACCGTGAGGTGCAGCTGCATGTGGCGGAGGAGAAGGCCTATGCCGGTTTTCATCAGGTTGAACAGCAAAACCTGGCTTACGGCATGACACTGAGCGGCAAAGCGGCAACCACCTTGCTGCAAATGACACCTTTTGCCTGGCGTGCGCGTGAGGAAGTGTGGCAAACGCTGGCAAAAGCGACTGAGTTCAGTTGTGACGCTGATTTCACCCTGACGCTCTGGCAGCGCGATTAACGCGCTTCCACCAGCGTGTTGTAGATTCGTTCTAAATCGTCGAGTTGTTTCACTGCAATCAGCAGACGGCGCTGTTCCAGCTGCATCACCAGGATGCCGTCTTCGGACAGATTCATACTTTGAATGCGGCGATAGTCAATCCAGACGCCCGCGAAAAACAGGCCGTCGTTTTTCATCAGCAGTTTCGGACTGCGCAGCCAGAACAGCCAGATCGCCATAAAACTCAACACCATCAGCAGGGTGGTGGTCAGTTGCGGTCCCTGGTGGCTGACGTTATTCCACAGCAGAATCATTAACAACACGATAAAGATCGCGCTATCGATTTTATGGCGGCGGCGCAGTGCCACCCGCAATTTGGTTGGACCATTACGTCGCGGCAGAATGGCTTCATCGTAGATGGCGAATAACAGCAAGCCCGCAATCAGCAGCACAATCAGGGCGTCAGTCAGTGACATGATCATTCCTTAACAGAAGTTACCTGAACGTTGGCGCTCAGGTAACGTCAATAAGCAGCCGGGAGCAATGCTCCCGGCTGAGGGTGTTACAGTCCGAGCAACCCGATCCAGTAACCGAAAATACCAATGGCAAAGAAGCCGACGATAATCCACAGGGCGTTAACTTTGCGGCGAAGCAGCCACATACAGCCAAAGGTTAACAACAACGGAATCAGGCCGGGCATCAACTGGTCAAGAATTGACTGAACGGTGGTGACGGTGGTTTTGCCGGTCTGGTCAGTGATGCGTGAAACCACCAGCGGCACATTGACATGTGTCCACTTGTTGACCAACGCCCCCATGACAAACAAGCCGAGAATCGACGCCCCTTCCGTCAGTTTCTGCAGGAAGCCGCCGCCCATATCGCTGACAATATCCACCCCTTTACGATAACCGTAAGCCACGCCGTAATAACGGGTGAGCAAACGCGCGATATTGAACAAGAGGAAAAACAACAGTGGGCCAAGCAGGCTACCGCTCATGGCGATCCCGGCACCCAGCGCCGCAAACACCGGACGCACGGTACCCCAGAAAATCGGGTCACCCACACCGGCCAGCGGCCCCATCAGACCGACTTTGATACCGTTTATCGCACCATCATCAATTGCTGCACCATTGGCACGTTGTTCTTCCATCGCCATGGTGACACCAAGTACCGGTGCTGCCACGAACGGATGGGTATTGAAGAACTCCAGGTGGCGCTTGATGGCCTGTTTACGGTCATCATTGTTTTCCGGATAAAGACGACGAATCACCGGCACCATTGAGAAGCAGAAGCCCAGCGCCTGCATACGTTCAAAGTTCCACGAACCCTGAAACAGGTTGGAGCGCAGGAACACACCACGGACATCGCCGGGGGTGAGTTTCTTTTGAGACTGAGTTGTATCAACCATGATGTCACCTGTTCCTTAATCGAGTTCGTTGTCGAGGTCGTTTTGCGCAGGACCGGCCGCAGCAGCACCGGCAACACGGTTATATTTCGGTGCCAGCTGGATATACAGAACCGCCATTACCACACCAATCACGCCCAGTGCCACCAGGTTGAAGTTGGTGAAGGCGGCAGTCACGAAGCCGAGGTAGAAGAACGGCATCAGGTAGCCAGCGCGCATCATGTTGATCACCATCGCATAACCAACTACCACGATCATGCCACCGGCGATGTTGAGGCCATTGGTTACCACTTCCGGAATCGAACTCAGCAGGGTGTGTACCGCACTGGTGCCGACGGAAATGGCGACGATTAACGCAGGAATCGCGATACGCATCGCCTGCAACAGCAGAGCAGAAACGTGAATCCACGAAATCGCCGACAGGTTACCTTTCTCCGCCGCTTTATCGGCAGCGTGCTGGAAGGCGACGGTGATAGTACGAACGATAATGGTCAGCACCTGGCCCGCTGCCGCCAGCGGAATCGCCAGCGCGATACCGGCACCGACGCTCTGACCACCGGCAATAACCAGAATGGTTGAGATGATGGAGGCGAGGGCGGCATCGGGGGCCACGGCGGCACCGATGTTCATCCAGCCGAGTGCAATCATTTCGAGCGTACCACCGATGATGATGCCGGTTTTCATATCGCCGAGCACCGCACCAATCAGGGTACAGGCCACCAACGGACGGTGGAACTGGAACTCATCAAGAATCGAACCCATCCCGGCGATACAGGCCACAATAAAAATCAAAACGATTTGTAGCGAGGTTATCTCCATTGCATTTCTCCTAAGCAAAGGTCACGAATTTTCGCCCACGTACGCAGGCGCAGATGGCGAATTACGGATTTACCTTCGCAATCAGGTCCATCATTTTCAGTTTCGGGTCGTTAGAAACTTTGCGGACTTCCAGTTCAATACCCCGGTCATTGAGTTTGCGGAAAGCGGCAATATCCTTTTCATCGACGGAGACCGCGTTGTTGACCTGAGTTTTGCCCTGACGGAACGCCATCCCGCCAATATTGACGGATTTGATATCCACGCCCTGTTCAACAATACGTTCCACATCGGTGGGGTTGGTGAACAACAGCATGACGCGGTCCCGTCCATATTTCGGGTTGTTCCAGACGCGAATCATTTTGTCGACATCCACCACATGCGCGGTGACACCCGGAGGTGCTACCTGGGTTAGCAGCGTTTTACGCACGTGGTCGTTGGCAACTTCATCGCTGACGACAATGATGCGTGTGACGTTGGTTTCTTTGGTCCAGCGGGTAGCGACCTGGCCATGAATCAGACGGTCATCAATACGCGCCAGACCAATCTTCATATGCTCGCCAGGCGCCAGCGGTTTTTGCGGTTGCGCAGCGGCTTTGGCAGCCGGTGCAGCAGGAGCGGGCTCAGCCGTTTCGGTTTTCAGCGCTTTCACGCCTTCACGACCGGCTTCGACCGCGATGTGAATTAACTCCTCCAGTGAGGGATTGTCATCCCGTCCCATCAGGGTTTCCACCAGCATCGGAATGTTGACACCGGCGATGACATCATGATCCGGTTTATCTACCACGATGCGGCTTGCCGCGTTGAAGGGACTGCCACCCCAGGTGTCGACCAGGAACAGTACACCTTTTGAGGTGTCCATATTGGCCAGTCGCGCCTGATACTTTTCTATTAGCGTTTCTGCATTTTCGCCGGGAACGAAATCAATCCATCCGACATTTTCCTGCTCACCCAACAGCATTTCTGCTGTTTTTAGCAGTTGTTCTGCCGCCCAGCCATGTGTACCAATTACAATAGCAATGGTCACTTGCTACCTCCGTTCGCATGAGAGATTCTCTGGCTTCGCCGGGAATCGATGAAAATTACCGTTGTTAGTTCATGTGGATTGTTTTAGGCCAGGATGAAGCAAAGCATCGATTAATAAGCCAAAACTTTCCGCTGCACAGCGATAAGGTCGCGATTTATTTTAGTGAGTGAAAAAATAATTTATGTGATGTTTGTCAGTTATTGAGAGCGTAACGGGGTTAATTTGTGCTTTTATCTCTCCTTCTTTCAGGCTGTTACTGTTTGTAAATGTAAGAAAATTTTTTGACGCCAGAAATGTAACTGATACATTAACGTTCTGTTTATTCCTCAGGAGTACCGGGCTTTAGCTCACCTTTATGGACCGTCACCGACGTCGCTTCACACTTTCTCCGCGCCAGCTGGCGCAAGCTTTCACGCCTTCCGGCGTTATCCAATCCGTTAACGATCTGCTGTCTCGCTTCATTGCGCAGGCCCGATCGCGTGCACCCATTTCCCTGGTAAGGAGTCATTGATGGAATTTCTCTTCGACCCCTCAATCTGGGCGGGTTTGCTGACGCTGATCGTGCTGGAGATTGTTCTCGGCATCGATAACCTGGTTTTTATCGCGATTCTGGCGGACAAACTGCCACCGAAGCAGCGCGATAAAGCGCGTCTGATCGGTCTGTCGCTGGCCCTGGTTATGCGACTTGGCCTGCTGTCACTCATCTCCTGGATGGTGACATTGACGCGACCCCTATTCAGCGTAGGCGATTTCAGCTTTTCCGGGCGCGATTTAATTCTGCTGGCGGGTGGTGTCTTCCTGTTGTTCAAGGCAACCATGGAACTACACGAACGGCTGGAGAACCGCCATCTGGAACATCAGGGCAATCGTAGCTATGCCAGTTTCTGGGCCGTGGTGACGCAGATTGTGGTGCTCGACGCGGTGTTCTCACTGGATGCAGTGATTACCGCCGTGGGAATGGTGAACCATCTGCCGATAATGATGACGGCGGTGGTGATCGCCATGGGTGTGATGCTGCTGGCCTCGAAACCGCTGACGCGTTTTGTTAACGCGCATCCCACCGTGGTGGTGCTGTGCCTCAGCTTCCTGTTGATGATCGGCCTGTCGCTGATGGCAGAAGGCTTTGGTTTCCATATTCCGAAAGGTTACCTGTATGCCGCGATTGGCTTCTCGATTCTGATCGAGCTGTTTAACCAGATTGCGCGCCGTAACTTTATTCGTCATCAGGCGCATCGTCCGATGCGTGAGCGTACCGCAGAAGCGATTCTGCGTCTGATGGGCGGGCGTCAGCGTAAGCAAGCCGCCAGCACCGAAGAGTCAGCGCTGGTGGAGGCTCTGCCGCAGGAAGCCTTTAAAGATGAAGAGCGCTATATGATCAACGGCGTGCTGACGCTGGCACAGCGTTCGATTCGCAGCATCATGACGCCACGGGGTGAAATCTCCTGGGTGGATGTGGAGCGTCCGCTGGACGAAATCCGCATTCAATTGCTGGATACGCCGCACAGCCTGTTCCCGGTGTGTCGCGGTGAACTGGATGAGATCATCGGTGTGGTGCGTGCCAAAGAATTGCTGGTCGCGCTGGAGCACGGCATGGATGTGGCCACTTTCGCTGCCAATACGCCGCCGATTGTGGTGCCGGAAACGCTGGACCCGATCAACCTGTTAGGCGTGCTGCGTCGTGCCAAGGGCAGCTTTGTTATCGTCACCAACGAATTCGGCGTGGTGCAGGGTTTGATTACCCCGCTTGACGTGCTTGAGGCGATTGCCGGTGAATTCCCTGACGAAGATGAAACCCCGGACATTATCGTTGATGGTGATGGCTGGCTGGTGAAAGGGGGAACCGATTTACACTCCCTGCAACAGCTGCTTGATTATCATGAGCTGGTGAAAGCAGAAGATGACCACGCGTCACTGGCGGGTCTGTTGATCGATCAGAAAGGCCAGCTGCCGGTGCCGGGCGAGGTGATTGATCTGCCGCCGTTACATTTCCAGATTATCGAAGCGACAGATTATCGGGTGGATTTGGTTCGTGTGACCCGCGATCGACCGCACGATGAGGAAGAAGAAGCATAAAACCAAACGGCACCTGCGGGTGCCGTTTTTTATGCGCTTAACTGTGCCTGATGTTGTTCCAGCCAGTCAGGGAAATCTTCGATCGGCATGGGTCGGGCATAGAAGTAACCCTGTAAATGATCCACCCCACGTTCGCGCAGATAATGCGCCTGTTCCGCCGTCTCCACGCCCTCCGCCACCAGCGCGATATTCAGACGCTGTGCCAGTGAAATCACCATATCCGTGACGGTCGCGTTAATGGCGTCGGTGCCGATGGCGGCGGTAAAGATCTTATCGATCTTGAGTACATCCGGCTTGAGGTCTTTCAGATAGGCCAGCGAGCTGTGCCCGGTACCGAAATCATCAATCGCTAGCCTGACGCCAATTTCATGCAGCTGGGCAACCACCGACTGATCAATGATGGGTAAAGCATCGCGCTCGGTCAATTCCACCACCAGTCCCGGCAGCGGATTGGCCGGCCACCAGATGCGTTGCAAATCCTCGACAATCGCCCGGTCGTGGAAATGGCTGGCAGCCACATTAATGGCGATGTGGAAGGAGGGACAGCGTGGCAGATTCGGTAGCTCATCCACCACTTTGGCGATGACAAAACGCGTCAGTGGGGCAATTAAGTTTTGCCGCTCGGCCAGCGGAATAAATACATCGGGAGCGATCCAGCCCTGGCGCGGATTATGCCAGCGCAGCAGCAATTCGATACCATCACATTCGCCACTTTTGGCATTAATCAGCGGCTGACAATAGACCATAAATTCATTGGCGGTGATGCCATAACTAATTTGCCAGCTGAGGCTCATACGGTTAGCGGTAGCCAGCCAGACGATATACCCCATCAACAGGCTCAGCAGCACCGCCAGCGGTAACTGCGAGGGCAGGGTACTCAGTGCCAGACGGGCGGGCGAGGGGCCATACAGGGTGATGGTGTAAGGGTAACGCAGGGATGCCTGGTCGTAGGCCACTTCATCCTCGGACGGCACGGTCGGCTCAATCAGCGGATTGCCATATTCCAGACTCTGGCCGCCAACGTTGAAAATGGCGCGTTCCACCCACGGCAACTGTGGTTCCAGCAGATAATTGGTCATCAGTTCGATATTAATCACCTGAAGTAAACCTTCGCGGTTGTCCAGCGACTTGGGCGTCCAGAGCAAAAGCACCGGGGAACCTTTTAAAAGATAATCATCGGTGGTCAGCATCATGCGCTGATTATTAATCGCCAGTTCGGGGTAGGTAAGACTAAAGGGGATATGACTCGGGCCATAGATGCTGGAACAATACAGGGTGTCATCCTGCACCAGCTGTATCGATCGCACCGTTTGTAGCGCGGCGATTTTTTCAATCAGTGGAAAGCGCACTTCAGGGCAGGGTACGCCAACCAATCCCAGGGTGTTATTGGCGGAAACATCCAGCGGTGAAAACATGCGATCAAAACGTTCGATGGCGCGTGATGCAAAATCCAGTGACTGCTGCTCAATACGTGACTTCTCTTCGATATAACGAAAAGTCAGCGTGAGAATTAATACCAGCGCGGCGATCACTAACGCGATAAGCAAACGCTTACGGCGAAATTGACCAACAAATTGCTGGGCTATGAGCATCAGTAACCACCTTGCAAGGACTAAGAATAAAGCCAAAGTAACGTATAAGTTATCGGCATAGCGGCGGCCAGGTTTAGCACGGCTCAGGAAAAAAAGCGGTACTGAAAAAGCAACGCGGCCAACGAGGGCCGCGTGTAAATCACTCTATCTGGTTTAACCAGACGGAGGTAGCAGCAGTTGCATAAAAAAGTTCAATCGGTGTTTTTTTGCGCACCGAAGCAAGCTGCTGCGTCAGAGGGGGAATTAGTCGCACTGCACCTTGATGGCAAGGCCGCCGCGTGAGGTTTCCCGATATTTGGCGTTCATATCTTTGCCGGTCTCGTACATGGTTTCGATCACCTTATCGAGCGAGACGCGCGGTTCGCTGGTGCGACGCAGCGCCATACGGGCAGCGTTGATGGCTTTGACGGAGGCAATGGCGTTACGCTCAATGCAGGGCACCTGCACCTGACCTGCGACCGGGTCACAGGTCAGACCCAGGTTATGTTCCATGCCGATTTCAGCAGCAACGCAGACCTGCTCCGGGCTGGCACCCAGCAGCTCCGCCAGACCAGCCGCCGCCATGGAACAGGCGACGCCCACTTCACCCTGACAACCCACTTCAGCACCGGAAATCGACGCGTTCATTTTATACAGCACGCCGATGGCACCCGAGGCGAGGAAATAGCGGATGTAAATATCCGGCGTGACGTTTTCAATAAAATGATCGTAGTAGGCCAGCACGGCGGGCACGATGCCACAGGCACCGTTGGTGGGGGCGGTAACCACGCGCCCACCGGCGGCATTTTCTTCATTCACCGCCAGTGCAAACATATTGACCCAGTCGATAACATTCATCGGGTCGTTGGAGTGTTTGGTCGAAGAGACCAGCAGACGGCGCAATGACGCGGCACGACGCGGCACACGCAATGGACCCGGCAGCACGCCTTCGGTGTTCAGGCCACGATCGATACACGCCTGCATGGTCTGCCAGACATGAGCAAAGTAGCTGTAGATTTCCTCACGACTGTGCAGCGCCAGCTCATTTTTCATCACCAGACCAGACAGGGACAAGCCACTCTCGCGACAGTGGCTCAGCAAATCTTTGGCAGAGTGGAACGGCCAGGGAACTGAGACCTGATCCAGCACCGATTGACCAAAATGTTCTTCATCGACGATAAAACCGCCGCCGATGGAATAATAGGTTTTGCTGAGGATCAGCAGGTCACCGGCAAAGGCGAACAGCGTCAGGCCATTTTCATGCAATGACAGGTTTTCGCTACGAAACACCATGCCACCTTCACGCGGGAAATCCACCTCATGCGCACCGTTCGCCAGCAGCAGACGCTCGCGCTGTTCGACATCCTGAATAAAGGCCGGGATGCTATCGATATCAACGGTAGCGGGCGCGGCACCGGCCAGACCCATAATGATGGCGATATCGGTATGGTGACCTTTGCCAGTGAGTGACAGGGAGCCATAGACATCGACCGCAACGCGCGTGACATCCTGCAACTTACCCTGCTCGGCCAGCAGATCGACAAACTGTTTACCCGCTTTCATCGGGCCGACGGTATGCGAACTGGATGGGCCGATGCCCACTTTGAACATGTCAAAAACACTAATCACCGGTGACACTCCTCACAAATCTTATTTAGTACGGCACAGGCCGTTTTATGCGGCTAATAGTAATCGCAGGTGCTGCGACAGGAGCAGCTTTTCGCATGAAATAAACTAATTATACAACACAGAAATAGTTATCCATTGCCGGTGGCTAAAACCGGCAATGACAGAATGGCAAGCAACCCTGCCAGAGGGAGATAAATCAGACGGGGAGGGCGATTTGCTGACCAAGCGCGCGAATGATGCCTGCGGTCATGCCCCAGATAAAATAATCTTCATACCAGGAAAGCCACACCTGATGCTGGCGATGACCCCGACGCAGCGTCAAATCGCTGTAACGACTGAGGCGCAATGCCTCGGCCAGTGGCATGGCAAAGGTACTTTCGACTTCGTCCGGATTGATGCTGAGCGGCAGCCCGGCAGGAATGATGCCCACTACAGGTGTCACGGCGAAACCGGTGCTGCTGATCACCGCAGGCAACACGCCCACCACCTGCACCTGATCGGGGTGAATCCCCACCTCTTCCTGCGCCTCGCGCAGGGCGGTGTGGATCAGAGAATCATCGGTGGCATCCTGCATACCGCCTGGGAAAGCCACCTGACCCGCATGTTTGCGCAGATGGGAAGCGCGACGTGTCAGCAACAAGCCCGGCTCGGCAGCGTCAATCAAGGGGACCAGGACGGCGGCGCGCCGACCGTTGATCACACTTTTCGCCGCAACCAGCGGAGGTTGCAACACAAAGCGGCTAAGGAATTGATCGAGGGTCAGTGCACCGTTCATCTTAAAATGGCTCCCGCAGGCTGGGCAAAATACGATTCACTTTGTGCAGCGTTTCCTGATACTCCGCCGCGACGGCGCTGTCAGCAACCAGCCCGCCGCCCGCCGCGCAGTACAACTGCTGGTTTTCGGCGATCAGGGTACGAATAGTGATGCTGGTATCCATGCGCCCGCACAGGCTGAGATAACCAATACTGCCACACCAGGCGTTACGGCGATGCGGTTCGAGTTCTTCGATGATCTCCATCGCACGGATTTTTGGTGCGCCGGTGATGGATCCACCGGGAAAACAAGCGCGTAACAGGTCAGTGGCGGAAAGCCGCGCCGGTAACTGCGCCCGCACCGTGCTGACCAGATGATGCACCGCAGGGAAAGGTTCCACCACAAAAAGCTCGGGTACGCTAACGCTACCCGGTTCGGCGACGCGGCCAATATCATTCCGCAGCAGATCAACAATCATCAGGTTCTCAGCACGATCTTTCTCAGCGCTGGCCAGTTCCAGCGCCTGCTGGTGATCGGCTTGCGGGTCGGCCATGCGCGGGCGAGTGCCTTTGATTGGCCGGGTCTCAATCACCCGTTGTTGCAGAGAAAGGAAACGTTCCGGGGACAGGCTAAGAATGGCGCTTTCCGGCAAGCGCAAAAAGGCGCTGAAGGGGGCGCGATTAGCGTCATTCAGGCGCTGAAACGCCTGCCATTCATCACCGCGATAACTGGCCTGGAAACGCTGGGCCAGGTTGACCTGGTAGCAGTCACCGGCCTGAATATAAGCCTGTACGGCGGCAAAGCGCCGGGCGTAATCATCAAAACTCAGATTGGATTGCCAGTCGCTGGTGAGGGCAAAAGGTGGCACCACCGGCGCGGTTTGCGCCTGTAACCATTGCCAGCGCGCGTCAGGATCATCCAGTGCGACCAGCGTCAACTTACGTTGATGATGGTCGGCAATCAACGCCCAGTCATAAATGCCCACCGCCATATCCGGGGTGTTGAGATCGTTTTGCGCCAGCTGTGGCAGCTGTTCGAAACGACGCCCCAGATCGTAACCAAATAAACCGATCGCCCCCCCCTGGAAGGGCAAATCTGCCGCAAAAGCAGGCTGCACACCGAGGGCATCACAATAGCGTTGTACCAGCGTGAGCGGGTCTTCGGCGGAACAGCGCGTGCTATCCTGCTGGGTAATTTCTGTCGCGGGGCCACGGGTCACCAGGGTAACGAGCGGGTCGGCGGTCATAATATCGAAACGGTTATCCGCATGATCGGCGTGACCCGAGGTCAGCAACATCGCCCACGGCTGATGAGCAAGAGGGGAAAAAAGCTGCGGCAGCGTATCCGGCGTATAATTCAGAGCGAGGGTTTTTACGATCATGGGACAAATCAGATAACAGCAACAAGGGCGTTAGCCTGACACATTTTTTTGCTGCTGGCACCTGTTTGTTCCGCATGGAATAATGCGTCCCCTTTTTCCCAGGAGCGAGTTATGTTTTCAGGTCTTCCGGCATTATCTCACGAACAGCAACAACAGGCCGTCGAACGTATTCAGGAATTGATGGCGGACGGTATGGCCAGTGGTCAGGCGATTGCCCAGGTGGCGCATGAAATTCGCCAGAGCCATCAGGGTGAGCAGATTCGGGCGCGCTTTGAAGACGACGAAGACGACGCCTGACGCCCGAAACGTGTTACAACGCGGCGATGATCTTGATTTCGACTTTATACTTTGGGTTCATCAAACCGGCTTGCACGGTACAGCGTACCGGTGCATTGCCCGGTGACACCCAGGCATCCCAGGCGCGGTTCATCGCCGGGAAGTCGGCTTTATCGACGAGGAAAATAGTAGCGTCGAGGATTTTGCTTTTATCGGAACCGACGCGGGTCAGAATGGCGTCAATGACCGCCAGCGCATTGGCGGTCTGCGCTTCCGCATCCTCATCAAGGTTCTCCGGCACGCTGGTGTAATACACGGTCTGGTTATGAATAACGGCTTCGGACATACGGTGCTCGGGATCGATACGGGTAATGGTCATGATTTTCTCCTTATTTATTGCGGCACTAGCCTGACACATCCCCGGGGGCGCTGTCATCTGTTGTGGTCGCACAGGCGGAATCCTGACATAATTACAGGTCTTTTTGAGTAATCGGTGAGGATGTGTGGCAGACGATTTTGCAGCTGACGGCGCGCTGGCGCTGGCGATCCCTGGCTTTAAACCGCGTGAAGCGCAGCGCGAGATGGCGCAGGCAGTCGCTGAGGCGGTGAAAACCGGCGGTGAGTTAGTGGTCGAAGCCGGCACCGGTACCGGGAAAACCTACGCTTATCTCGCCCCGGCGTTGCGGGCTGACAAAAAAGTCATTATCTCCACCGGATCGAAAGCGTTGCAGGATCAGCTTTATAATCGCGATCTGCCCACCGTTGCCCGCGCCCTGAAATTTAAAGGCAAAACCGCGCTGCTGAAAGGCCGTTCCAACTATCTGTGTCTCGAACGTATGGAGCAGCAAACACAAACCGGTGGCGACCTTAGCGTCCAGGCGCTGGGGGATTTGATTACCCTGCGCGGCTGGTCATCAGAAACCGTTGACGGCGATATCAGCAGCTGTAGCGGTGTCGCCGAAGACAGCCCGGTCTGGCCTTACGTCACCAGCACCAATGATAACTGTCTCGGCAGTGATTGCCCGCTGTATAAAGATTGCTTTGTGGTGAAGGCGCGTAAACGGGCCATGGATGCGGACGTAGTGGTGGTCAACCATCATCTTTTCCTCGCCGATTTAGTGGTGAAGGAGAGCGGCTTTGCCGAGTTGATCCCGGAAGCGGAAGTGATGATTTTTGACGAAGCGCACCAGCTGCCGGATATCGCCAGCCAGTATTTCGGCCAGCAACTCTCCAGCCGCCAGCTACTCGATTTGGTCAAAGACATCATCATTGCCTACCGTACCGAAGTGCGTGATGTGCAGCAGCTACAGAAATCTGCCGACCGGCTGGCGCAATGCACCCAGGATTTCCGCCTGACGCTGGGGGAGCCGGGTTTCCGTGGCAATCTGCGCGATCTGCTGAACGATAACAACGTGATGCGCATGCTGACCCTGCTGGATGATGCGCTGGAACTTTGTTATGACGTGATCAAACTGTCGCTGGGGCGCTCCGCATTGTTGGATGCTGCCTTTGAGCGTGCCGCCCTCTATCGAACCCGCCTGAAACGGCTGCGCGCCATCGATGAACCGGGGTTCAGCTACTGGTATGAATGCTCCAGCCGACATTTCACCCTGGCGCTGACGCCGCTGTCGGTGGCAGAACGCTTCCGGGAAGTAATGGATAATCGTAAAGCCGCCTGGATCTTCACCTCCGCCACGCTGGCGGTCAATGAACAGATGAGTCATTTCTCCAGCCGGTTGGGGGTGGATAAAGCGAAAACGCTGATTCTCAACAGCCCGTTCGATTATGCCCGTCAGGCGCTGCTGTGCGTGCCGCGTAACTTACCGGAGCCGAACCGTCCCGGAGGTGCCCGCCAGCTGGCACGCATGATGAAGCCACTGATCGATGCCAACAAGGGGCGCTGCTTCTTTCTCTGTACCTCGCACATGATGATGCGCGAACTGGCAGCAGAATTTCGTGCCTCCATGACCCTGCCGGTGCTGTTGCAGGGCGAAACCAGCAAAGGTCAGCTGCTGAAGCAGTTTATTGAAGCGGGCAATGCCTTGCTGGTGGCCACCAGCAGCTTCTGGGAAGGGGTGGATGTGCGGGGCGATGCGCTGTCATTAGTGATCATCGATAAGCTGCCGTTTACCTCGCCGGAAGACCCATTGCTGAAGGCACGCATGGAGGATTGCCGCTTACGTGGCGGTGACCCGTTTAATGATGTCCAGCTGCCGGATGCGGTGATTACCCTGAAACAGGGGGTGGGGCGGTTGATCCGTGATACCGACGATCGTGGTGTACTGGTGATTTGCGACCAGCGCCTGGTGTCGCGGCCCTATGGTGCGCTGTTCCTTAATAGTTTGCCTCCCACCCCACGAACCCGCGATCTTGACCGCGCCATCCGCTTCGCTCGCGAGCAGGAGAGTCACTAATTTGTGCCAGGCTGTGGTAAGATGCGCGCCATTTTGAATCTCCCGAGGTTGTTATGTCCGCCCGAATTTTAGCCCTGGACACGGCGACAGAAGCCTGTTCTGCCGCACTGCTGAATCAACAGCACATCGATGCCCGTTTCGAAATCGCCCCGCGTGACCACACGCAGCGTATTCTGCCACTGGTGCAGGAGCTGCTGCAGGCGCAGCAGCTGGAACTGACCGCGATCGACGCGCTGGCTTTTGGGCGTGGACCAGGCAGCTTTACCGGCGTGCGTATTGGCATTGGCATTGCTCAGGGGCTGGCACTGGGAGCGAATCTGCCGATGATTGGTGTCTCCTCCCTGGCCACGATGGCGCAGGGTGCATGGCGTAAAACTGGCGCGACGCGCGTACTGGCGGCGATTGATGCGCGTATGGGCGAAGTCTACTGGGCTGAGTATCAGCGCGATGTTAATGGCGCATGGCAGGGTGCAGAGACCGAAGCGGTGCTGTCGCCAGAAGCGGCACAGGCGCGCATCAATAGTCTGAGTGGCGAATGGACCACCGTCGGTACCGGCTGGCAAGCCTATCCGCACCTGCTCACCACGCCCGGTGCCCAGCTGGTGACCAGCGAAGTCACCTTACCGGCGGCCGAAGATATGTTGCCGCTGGCTGTGGCTGCCTGGCAACGGGGGGAAACTGTCGCGGTGGAGCACGCCGAGCCGGTCTATTTGCGCAATGAAGTGGCATGGAAAAAATTGCCGGGACGTTAAGCCACCACGCAACTTATCGCTGCGCTCTCAGTCTAATCTGAGAAATAACAGGAGGCTTTTATGCCAATTAGTCGTAAAAGGATGTCTGGCGCTTTATTAGCCTGCGCGCTGTTGCTCAGCGGTTGTGTTTCGGTGCCGGATTCCATTAAAGGGAGTTCTCCGCTTCCACAGCAAGATTTATTACGGGTGATGAATGCGCCGCAGCTTTACGTCGGCCAGGAGTCACGTTTTGGCGGTAAAGTGGTGAACGTCACCAATCTGAATGGTCTGACGCGTCTGGAAATTGCCACCCAGCCGCTGGATGACAGCGGGCGTCCGCGCCTCGGTTCAGCTTCGGTTGGACGTATCTTTGCCGACATTCACGGATTTGTTGATCCGACCGATGTGAAAAATCAGTACGTTACGGTGCTGGGTAACATCAAAGGTAGCGAAAAAGGCACGGTGGGCCAGGCCAACTATAATTTTGTCGTGATCGACGTAAAAGGCTATCAGCGCTGGCATTTAACCCAGCAGGTTATGACGCCGCCGCAGCCCATCGATCCCTGGATTTTCTACGGACCGACGCGCCATCACCCAGGATACTGGGGACCTAACCCTTACTGGGGTATGTACAGTAGCGGTCCGGCACAGGTAGAAACAATTCTGACTGAATAATTTTTTATTTCAGTTATTTACGGCCCGATCGCGGCGCTCGCGACCGGGCTTTTTTATTGCGCACGCAACCGAAGCGCGAAATTTAGTGATGAGCCTCGCAACCTGAACAGGTCGAACCCGGCAAACTGGTACAATCAGTTAAAATATTGTTAATGACACTGATGGCAGAGGCGGCGATGGCTAAGCAACAAGAAACTCGGGGTGAATCTTTGACTAAGGTTTGGCTGAAACGCTATCCGCCAGATGTACCAGCGGAAATTACTGCTGACCGTTATACATCGTTAATCGATTTGTTTGAGCATGCGGCGGCGCAATATGCCGATCAGGTCGCTTTCGTTAACATGGGGCAACCCATGACCTATCGCCAGCTGGAGCAGCAAAGCCGCGCCTTTGCCGCCTGGTTGCAGCATGGGCTGAAGCTGAAAGCGGGCGATCGTGTCGCCCTGATGATGCCTAATCTGCTGCAATATCCGGTGGCGTTGTTTGGTGTGTTACGCGCCGGGATGGTGGTGGTCAATGTTAACCCGTTGTATACGCCGCGCGAATTAAAGCATCAACTGAATGACAGCGGTGCCTGCGCGATTGTTATCGTGTCGAACTTTGCCCATACGCTGGAAAAAGTGGTGGCGGAGACCCAGGTCAAACACGTCATGCTGACACGTATGGGGGATCAACTGGCCCCGATAAAAGGCACACTGGTTAACTTTATCGTCCGCTACGTGAAAAAACTGGTGCCGAAATATCATCTGCCAGGTGCGGTGCCGTTTCGCCAGGCGTTGCAGCGGGGTGAACAGCTAAGTTACCAGCGTCCTGACGTGACCAATGATGATCTGGCGTTTTTACAATATACCGGTGGCACCACCGGCGTGGCGAAAGGCGCGATGCTGACCCACGGCAACATGCAGGCCAACCTCGAACAGGCGAAGGCAACCTACGGCAAATTGTTGCGCCCGGGTCAGGAGTGCGTGGTCACCGCATTGCCGCTGTATCATATTTTTGCCCTGACGGTGAATTGCCTGTTATTCCTCGACCTCGGTGGGCAGAACCTGCTGATTACCAATCCGCGTGATATCCCGGGCTTTGTCAGAGAACTGGCGAAGTTCCCGTTTACCGCGATCACCGGCGTGAATACGTTGTTCAATGCGCTGCTGAACGATGCCAATTTTAATCAGCTGGATTTCTCCACCCTGCGCATGTCCGCAGGAGGGGGGATGTCAGTGCAAAAGGCGGTGGCGGAGCGCTGGGAAAAACTCACCGGGCATTATCTGCTGGAAGGCTATGGCCTGACGGAATGCTCGCCGCTGGTGTCGGTCAATCCTTATGACATTACCTGTCACACCGGCAGTATCGGGTTGCCAGTCCCCTCCACCGATGTGCGTATCGTTGATGAGCAGGATAATGACGTGGCACCAGGCGAACCCGGCGAACTTTGTATTCGCGGCCCGCAGGTAATGATTGGCTACTGGCAACGTCCGGAAGCCACTGAAGAAGTGCTGAAAAATGGCTGGCTGCACACCGGTGATATTGTTACCGTGGACAGTGAAGGCTTTATCCGCATCGTCGACCGTAAAAAAGACATGATTCTGGTGTCGGGATTTAACGTGTATCCTAACGAAATCGAAGATGTGCTGATGCAGCATGCGAAGATACGTGAGGCTGCCGCGATTGGTGTGCCGAGCGATCTTTCCGGTGAAGCGGTGAAAGTGTGCATCGTGAAGAAAGATCCCAGCCTGACTAAAGAAGAAGTGCTGGATCACTGTCGGCGTCAGCTTACCGGCTACAAGGTGCCGAAGATTATCGAGTTTCGTGATGAGCTGCCTAAAACCAATGTGGGTAAGATCTTACGTCGCGAATTGCGTGATGAGGTGAAGCGGGAAGGGCAGTAGTGTGTACCTCGCTTAATGGTTAACGCCGGCAATGTCCGGCGTTTTTATTGCTTTTAACATGGAGCGCTGCGCGCAGTCTGTCGCAGCGAAAACATAACGTGAATTATTCCCTGATCGACCAAAATGACCAACTGGCTGCGGTGTGCGAAAAGGCACGCCAGCATGCTGCCGTGGCGCTGGATACCGAATTTGTCCGCACCCGTACTTACTATCCGCAGCTGGGACTGATCCAGCTGTTTGATAGCGAGCAATTGGTCCTGATCGATCCCCTCAACATCAGTGACTGGACACCGTTTATCGACCTGTTGCGTGATACCAGGGTCACGAAATTTCTGCACGCGGGTGGTGAAGACCTGGAAGTGTTTCTGCATCGTTTTGGCTGTCTGCCGGATCCCATGATTGATACCCAGATTCTGGCGGCATTTTCCGGCCAGCCGTTGTCATGGGGTTTTGCGGCGATGGTGATGCATTTCGAACAAATCGAGCTGGATAAAAGCGAAGCGCGTACTGACTGGCTGGCTCGACCGCTGACGGCACGGCAGTGTGAATATGCGGCTGCCGATGTGGCGTATCTGCTGCCGATTGCTCATCTGTTAATGGCGCAAACCGAAGCGGCTGGCAATATGGCGGCGGCACTCAGTGAGTGCGATACCCTGTGCCAGCGTCGTCTGGATGTGCTGACGCCCAATGAGGCATGGCGTGATATCACCAATGCCTGGCAGTTGCGCCCGCGTCAGCTGGCCGCACTGCAACGCCTGGCAGAGTGGCGCTTAAACCTGGCACGTCAGAAAGATATGGCGGTGAACTTTGTGGTTCGCGAAGAGAATCTGTGGAAAGTCGCGCGCTTTATGCCGGGCAGCCTGGGTGAGCTGGATCATCTTGGCCTGAATGGTCATGAGATTCGCTTCCACGGCAAAGCGATGGTGGCGCTGGTCGCTGAAGCACAGGCGCAGGATGAGGCCACACTGCCACAACCGCTGGGCAATTTGATCGACCATCCACAATACAAACAAACCTTTAAAGCGATCAAAGCGCTGGTGCAGCAGGTCAGTGAGGATACCGGGTTTAGTCAGGAGTTGCTGGCTTCACGTCGCCAGATCAATCAGGTTCTGAGTGTGCATTGGGGCTTGAAAACGGCATCACGCACCCCGGAATTGCTCACAGGCTGGCGCGGCGATTTGCTGAAAGCGCGCATCGACGAGATTTTGCAAAGCCTGTAACGCGGTTTTTTCCCCTGCAAACTGCGCAGGAGAAAATCAGGAAACCGCTGGCGTCATTTGGTGACTTCTTCCGTCTCCGGTAGTGTAACGTTCAGCTCCAGAATCGAGATATCATCCCCTTTCTGATCCAGCTGAACGGTCACCATATCCGGATCAATTTTCACATATTTGCAAATCACTTCCAGAATGTCGCGCTTGAGCTGCGGCAGATAGTGGGGCTCACTGTCACCCCTTCTGCGTTCAGCCACAATAATCTGCAGCCTTTCCTTGGCTATGTTGGCTGTGTTCTTCTTACGGGATAAAAAGAAATCAAGTAATGCCATTGGTTATCCCCCGAACAGGCGTTTCAGGAAACCCTTCTTCTCTTCTTCAATAAAGCGGAAGGGGCGTTCTTCGCCAAGCAGGCGGTCTACGGTATCAGCATAGGCTTTACCGGCATCTGAGGTGGTATCGAGGATCACGGGTTCGCCCTGGTTGGAGGCACGTAACACCGATTGATCTTCAGGAATCACGCCGACCAGCGGAATGCGCAGGATATCCAGCACGTCTTCCATGCTCAGCATATCACCACGGCTTACGCGGCCCGGATTGTAACGGGTCAGCAGCAGGTGTTCTTTCACCGCTTCCTGGCTATTTTCCGCACGACGGGATTTGGATGAAATAATGCCAAGAATACGGTCAGAGTCACGGACCGAGGAAACTTCCGGGTTAGTGGTGATGACCGCTTCATCGGCGAAATACAGCGCCATCAGGGCACCCGTTTCGATACCGGCGGGTGAGTCGCAGACGATAAAATCGAATTCCATCGTCGCCAGGTCGTTAAGCACTTTTTCCACGCCTTCGCGGGTCAGGGCGTCTTTGTCGCGGGTTTGCGACGCGGGCAGAATATAAAGCTGCTCGGTGCGCTTATCTTTGATCAGCGCCTGGTTCAATGTGGCATCGCCCTGAATAACATTGACGAAGTCGTAAACAACACGACGTTCACAGCCCATGATCAGGTCGAGGTTACGCAGACCGATATCAAAATCGATCACCACCGTTTTTTTGCCTTTTTGCGCGAGTCCAGTGGCGATGGCCGCGCTTGACGTGGTCTTGCCAACGCCCCCTTTACCGGATGTAACTACAATGATGCGTGCCATAAATGTTGATTTCCTTAACGAAAGAAAAGGGGCCTAATTAAGTGTCTGAATGGTGAGCGCGCCCTCTTTGAGGCATAAACGCGCAGCTTTACCAAAAAACTCAGCCGGAATCTGATCCATGATCCAGTACTCCCCGGCAATGGAGACCAACTCTGCGGCGAGGTTGGTGCAAAAAATCTGGCAGTCACGCTCGCCACTGGCACCCGCCAGGGCGCGACCGCGCATCATGCCGTAAATATGAATGTTGCCATCGGCAACCAGCTCGGCACCAGCGCTCACGCTGCTGGTGACAATCAAATCAGCATTGCGGGCGTAGATTTGCTGGCCAGAACGGACGGGCGTATTAATGATGCGGGTCTTATTGACGGTATCCGCCACCACGGGTGCAGGTGCTGGCTCGGGTTCAGTCGCTGGCGCATCAGTGCGCTTTTTGCGATCGCTTCCCTCTGACAACACCGGCAATCCGGCACGCGCAATCATCTTTTTCAGCGCATCGTCTTTACAACCGCTGACGCCAACGATGCGCAGCCCCGTTGCACTGATGGCTTGCTGCATCTGCTTCCAGTTGATGTCGCCGTTCAATGCCGACACATTCAGCACCACCGGTGCATTTTTCAGGAAGCCGGGCGCCTGGTCGATTTTGTCCTGCAACGCCTGACGAATCACCTCAGGTTGCGAATGGTGCAGATGAACGACTGACAGGGTAAAACTGCTTCCCTTGAATTCGATTGGCATTTGCGACATCTGTCCTGACTCGTCCTGTTTTCACTACCGCTTGATGAACGCCGATAAAATCGTCATTAACACCCTGCGGTCAATATTCGAAGTTCAGCAAGCATGTTATAGTTACTGCTATATTCAGGCAAGTGACGCCATCAGTTAATTCGAGTAAAAAATATGTTTTGTGTGATCTACAGAAGCCCGCAACGTGACCAGACTTATCTTTATGTTGAAAAAAAAGACGATTTTTCTCGTGTACCAGAAGAATTGCTCCGTGGCTTCGGCAAACCCCAGCTATCTATGGTGCTGTCGCTGGAAAAGCGCGACAAACTGGCGGGGGCAGATATCAATAAAGTTAAGCAGGCATTGCGCGATCAGGGCTATTATTTACAATTGCCGCCACCACCGGAAAGTCTGTTGAACATACATCTTCAGCAAAGCAAAAAAGATTAATTCGGATTCATCTGTAAATATATCCAGATTTAATCATCAGCGTAGTCGCTTTATTTATTTGCCTGCGGTTAACCCTTAATTGCAGGCAATATCGCCTGGCCATGGCGATATCGATTAACGTCTTTTGACAATTTACGCACACTCCTTAGCCACAAAGCAGCTTAATATATTGACCCTCAGCCTGCCGCGTTCCGGCACTGAAGCAGACACAACGCGCCAGATCAACTGGCGTCATACTCAAATCAAAGCAGGGGAATAGCATGTATCAGCATCGTAACTGGCAGGGCGCTCTGTTGGATTATCCGGCCAGCAAAGTGGTCTGTGTTGGCAGCAACTATGCTAATCATATCAAGGAGATGGGAAGCGCAACGCCTGACGAGCCGGTGGTGTTTATCAAACCGGAAACCGCACTGTGCGATCTGCGTCAGCCGCTGTCCATTCCGGACAATTTTGGTGAAGTGCATCATGAAGTTGAACTGGCCGTACTGATCGGCGCGACGCTGAAGCAGGCGAGCGAAGAACATGTGGCGAAAGCCATTGCCGGTTATGGTGTGGCGCTGGACCTGACGTTGCGTGATGTGCAGGCCGGTCTGAAGAAAACAGGTCGTCCGTGGGAGAAATCCAAAGGCTTTGACAACTCCTGTCCGCTGTCTGGTTTTATCCCGGTTTCTGAATTCGATGGCGATCCGCAGAACACGGAGTTAAAGCTGGTGGTGAACGGTGAAGTGCGTCAGCATGGCACCACTGCTGACATGATCCACAAAATTCTGCCGCTGATTGCCTATATGAGCCAGTATTTTACCCTGCGCGCAGGTGACGTGGTGCTCACCGGTACCCCGGAAGGGGTGGGACCCATGCGTTCCGGTGATAAGCTGGAAATCTCCCTCGCTGGCCACGGTATCACCACTCGCGTACTGTAAAACTTGCATCGCCGCACCTGAACCTTGTATAAGGTGCGGTCTTTACGTTAATCCGGACCGCCACCATGACCGAACAGCCTTTCTGGCAGACAAAACGCCTTGACCAAATGAATGACGCCGAGTGGGAATCGCTGTGCGACGGCTGTGGTCAGTGCTGCCTGAATAAACTGCAGGATGCGGACACCGATGAAATCTACTTCACTAACGTTGCCTGTAATCAGCTCAATATCAAAACCTGCCAGTGTCGTAACTACGAACGGCGTTTTGAATATGAGGAAGATTGCATCAAGCTGACGCGGGAAAATCTCACCACTTTCAACTGGCTACCGCGTACCTGTGCCTATCGCTTATTGGGGGAAGGGAAAACCTTGCCAGCCTGGCATCCGCTGATTGCGGGTTCGAAGAAAGCGATGCATGCGCAGCGTATTTCGGTGCGATTTATCGCGGTGCGTGAGAGCGAAGTGAGAGACTGGGAAGACCATATTATTGACCGGCCTGATCGCCATGGCTGAGAAAAAACAGGCAGCGCAGGCTGCCTGTTTTATGTTGATTAGCGACCAAACAAATCGCGGCGTTTGGCTTTAAATGGCTGAGCAATCAGCACCAGCACCGCAACCAGCAGATAGGCACCGAACGTCACGATCAGCCACTGCGGCATACTCCAGGTGAGGAAGGTCCAGCCCAGCTCGGAGCAGTCGCCATGCGCCACAAATACCGCAGGCAACCATTTATCCAGTGGTAACCAGCTCGGGAAGCGTGCGGCAAAATCGCAGGTGACAAACGGATTAGGGTGCAGCTGGATCATGGTGTGTTCCCAGGACAGTCTTAATCCCTCAATTGCACTATAAAGCCAGATTAGCAGCGCCACCCAGCGCAGTGGCGTTTTCGGTGCGATGGCACCGACAATGCCCGCACCCATCACGCCAAACAGCGCGCATCGTTCATAAATACACATGACACAGGGTTGCAGCCCCATGACGTGCTGAAAAAAGAGTGCAGTCAGTTCAAGAGCCAGTGCCGTCAGTGCCAACAATAACCAGGCGCCGCGTCCCCGCGAACATTGGTTCAAATATCGCAACATAGTGCTGTTCCTGTAGTCATTAATGCATCGCAGTGTAAACCAAAAGCGCGACCGTGCCAGCCTGGACGCGGGAAAAAATCATGTAGAAAAATGACTTATCCTGATCCAGGCCAAAAAACCTCAGAGTTGTGCGGCGCTAAGCCAACCCTGTTGCATGAAATAATCTGTCACAGGCACCAGCCACTCATTAATGCAGAAAAAACCAACCAGTGACAGCACCAGGGTAAAGGGTAAAGCCATCCATACCATGCGGCCATAAGAAAGGCGGATCAGTGGAGCCAGAGCGGAGGTCAGCAGAAACAGAAATGCCGCTTGCCCGTTAGGCGTCGCTACCGAGGGCAGATTCGTTCCGGTATTCGTCGCGACAGCCAGTAATTCAAACTGACGCAGGTCAATGACGCCGCTCTGGAAGGCATGTTTCGCTTCATTGATATACACCGAACCGACGAAAACGTTATCGGAAATCGACGACAGCAGACCATTAAACACATAAAACCAACTGAGCTGTGATGCCGGGTCGGCCTGTAATACAAAATGGATCAATGGCTGGAACAGCTGCTGTTCAATAATCACGGCGACAATGGCAAAGAAAACCGCCAGCAACGCAGTAAAGGGCAGGGCTTCGGTAAACGCCTGGCCCAGCGCATGTTCATCGGTGACACCGCACAGCGACGTGGCAAGGATAATCACTGACAGGCCGATAAGCCCCACTTCCGCCAGATGAAAAGCCAGCGCGATAATCAGCCATACGCCAATCAGCGCCTGTACCCCGAGTTTCAGGGTTTCCTGTCGGGTGCGTTGTGCACTGGCCTGGCGATCGCTGTCCAGCAAAATGGTACGAACCGCATCCGGCAACGTTTCACCGTAGCCAAATAAGCGGAAACGCTCCACCAGCATGCTGGTCACAATACCGCACAGCAGCACAGGGACAGTAACGGGTGCCATGCGCAGGAAAAACTCGCTGAAGTTCCAACCCGCTGCGTGCGCAATGATCAGATTCTGGGGTTCTCCCACCATCGTCATCACACCACCGAGAGCCGTACCCACGCCAGCCTGCATCATCAGGCTGCGCAAAAAAGCACGAAACTTTTCCAGCGTTGCGCGAGACTCATCATGCTGTGAGGCTGCCGCTGATGCTACACGATGGTAGATCTCGTAAAAACCCATCGCGACGCTGATCACCACCGCCAGCACCGTCAGCGCATCGAGAAATGCGGAAAGGAATGCCGAGGCGAGGCAGAAAGTCAGACCGAGCAGCACCTTGCTGCGTATCGACAGTAATATCCGGGTGAAAACGAAGAGCAGCAGTTGTTTCATAAAGAAGATGCCTGCCACCATAAAAATCAGCAGCATTAACACCTCAATATTCCCCGTCAGTTCGGCTTTAACCTGCCCGGCACTGGCCATACCGATGGCAACGGCTTCAATTGCCAGCAAGCCACCGGGGAGCAGCGGATGGCATTTTAACGCCATGCCGAGGGTAAAAATAAATTCCGCCACCAGTAACCAGCCGGCTAAAAACGGACTGATAAACAGGAAAACCAGCGGATTGATCACCAGAAAAACAATCAGAGTAAGTTTGTACCATTCGGGCGACTGCCCAAGAAAATTGCGCCTGAATGCCTGTGCATAACTGAGTTCCATCTGTTCTCCTGAATGTCATGCCATGTTGTAAATTTTGCCAAAGGGTAATGCGACCCGGCGCGTCATGCAAACGCAGTTTCCGGGGTAAATGATTGATGTTGAAATTTGCGCCAGCGCGCGCTTTTAATCTGTTGCCAGGCTATATCCGCTATAGCCCCTCTGGTATGATGAGTCTAATTACGATAAAGAAAGCAACGAGAAATAAACGCTATGGTGATTAAGGCGCAAAGCCCGGCAGGATTTGCTGAAGAGTATATTATTGAAAGCATCTGGAACAGTCGTTTTCCGCCAGGGTCCATTCTGCCTGCCGAACGTGAGCTTTCTGAACTGATTGGCGTTACCCGTACCACGTTGCGCGAGGTATTGCAGCGTCTGGCTCGTGATGGCTGGCTAACCATTCAGCACGGTAAACCGACCCGGGTGAATGATTTCTGGGAAACATCAGGTTTAAACATTCTGGAAACCCTGGCGCGTCTCGATCACGACAGCGTGCCGCAGCTGATTGATAATCTGCTGTCAGTGCGTACCAACATCGCATCGATCTTTATCAGCCGCGCCTTGCGTCATCACCCGGATAAGGCGCGTGACGTGCTGGAAACCGCGCTCAGCTCTGACGATCAGGCCGATGCCTACACCGAGCTGGATTATCGCGTGTTCCGCGGTCTGGCTTTCGCTTCGGGTAACCCGATCTACGGTCTGATTCTTAATGGCCTGAAAGGGTTGTATACCCGCGTAGGCCGCCATTATTTCTCCAACCCGGAAGCGCGTGAACTGGCCCGCAACTTTTATCAGCAGCTGGCTAACCTGTGTGGCATGGTGCCGACACAGGAACAGATTGTTGATTGCGTGCGTGATTATGGCCGTCGCAGTGGTGAAATCTGGCACAGCATGCAGAAAAGCATGCCGGAAGATTTGGGCAGTAAGCGTTAATCAAGGCTTCAGTAAAAAAACGCCATCAATTTGATGGCGTTTTTTGTTTTCTCACAGTGCCGGGCCGCGTGCCGGACTGCGATCCAGCAGCTCAACACTGCCGTCTTCGTTCTGTTGTTCCAGAATCACGTCAAAGCCCCACAAGCGATGTACGTGTTTCAGCACTTCGCGACGGCTCTTATCCAGCGGTGCACGCTGTTGCGGGACGTAGCGCAGGGTCAGTGAACGGTCGCCGCGCAGGTCAACGTTGTAAACCTGGATATTAGGTTCCAGATTGCTCAGGTTGTATTGCGCAGACAGCTGCTGGCGAATAGCACGATAGCCTGCCTCGTCGTGGATGGCAGCAATCTCCAGATAATTGTTGCGATCATCATCCAGCACGGTAAACAGACGGAAATCGCGCATCACCTTCGGCGACAGGAACTGGCTGATAAAACTTTCGTCCTTGAACTCCCGCATCGCGAAATGCAGCGTTTTCAGCCAGTCGGATCCGGCGATGTCCGGGAACCAATAGCGATCCTCTTCGGTCGGTGACTGGCAAATACGTTTGATGTCCTGGAACATGGCGAATCCCAGTGCGTAGGGGTTGATGCCGTTGTACCACGGACTATTGTAAGGTGGCTGGAACACCACGTTGGTATGGCTGTGCAGGAACTCCATCATAAAGCGTTCCGACACTTTACCTTCGTCATACAGATGATTGAGGATGGTGTAATGCCAGAAGGTGGCCCAGCCTTCGTTCATCACCTGGGTTTGTTTCTGCGGATAAAAATACTGGCTGACTTTGCGCACAATGCGCAAGACTTCACGCTGCCACGGTTCCAGCAACGGCGCATTCTTCTCCATAAAATACAGCAGGTTTTCCTGCGGCTCAGAAGGATAGCGTGCTGCTTCAATATGCACGGACTCCTTCTCTTTGCGGGGCAGGGTACGCCACAATGTATTGACCTGGCTTTGCAGATATTCTTCACGACTTTTCTGCCGGGCTTTCTCTTCCTGCAGGGAGATTTTTTGCGGACGTTTATAACGGTCTACACCGTAGTTCATCAGCGCATGGCAGGAATCCAGCAACCGTTCCACTTCTTCAACGCCGTAGCGTTCTTCGCAGTCGGTAATGTAATTACGGGCAAACAGCAGGTAATCGACAATCGAACTGGCATCCGTCCAGCTGCGGAACAGGTAATTATTTTTGAAGAAGGAGTTATGACCATAGCAGGCGTGCGCCATTACCAGCGCCTGCATCGTCATGGTGTTTTCTTCCATCAGATAGGCGATACAGGGATTGGAGTTAATGACAATCTCATACGCCAGGCCCTGCTGCCCATGCTTATAACGTTGCTCAGTCTCAATGAATTTCTTACCGAATGACCAGTGGGCGTAATTGATGGGCATACCCACGCTGGAGTAAGCGTCCATCATTTGCTCCGAGGTGATCACTTCGATTTGGTGCGGGTAGGTATCGAGCCCATAGAGTTTGGCTACGCGGTCAATTTCCGCCAGATAGACATCGAGCAATTCGAATGTCCAGTCAGGTCCGTCACTGAGTCGTTTACTGTTCCTGGTTGGCTCGTCAAAGATTGTCGTCATAGCGCACCTCTGTTTTGCAGAGTGGCAGGTAACGGAATGTCACCTGTCACGAACGTTTAAGGCTTCATCCTGAGAAAGACAGCCCAAAAAAACTGAGCGAACACTTCAATGATAGTCCACTGTCGCTTATCCGAAACCGGAACTCAAACGAATTCTTTTGGCACAAAATCATTCAATTAAACCCCGCGGATGATTTCGTAAACCCAAATATCAATAACGCGCCAAATATCAGAATATAATTCTGTTTATAAGTGCATTGTATGACTGCGGCGCTTTGTCCTGAAAAAAGTGAAAATGACTGGGTGGCGCATCATAAATTGCTGATTAATGATTTTTTGGCATAAAAAATCCTGATTTTGCCGTGATGCCATGATTTTAGTTACCAGAATGGTAAAAAACATGTGAAATGTCATTGTCAGATGAGAGGATTTATCAGGTGTCCGGTTATGCTGTGCCGGGCGTATTATGTGGTCAATTATGCTTTTATTGGGGTGGCGAGGGTCTTATGCGCGTAGTGATTCTGGGAAGTGGAGTGGTCGGCGTCGCAAGCGCCTGGTATCTGGCGCAAGCCGGACATGAGGTTACCGTCATTGACCGCCAGCCGGGTGCGGCACTGGAAACCAGTGCCGGCAATGCCGGGCAGATCTCGCCCGGCTATGCTGCCCCCTGGGCTGCCCCCGGTGTACCCCTGAAAGCGGTTAAATGGATGTTTCAGCGCCACGCGCCGTTAGCGGTCCGCCTCGATGGCAGCCGCTTCCAGCTGGAATGGATGTGGAACATGCTGCGTAATTGCGACATGCGCCATTATCAGGAAAACAAAAGCCGCATGGTCCGTATCGCCGAATATAGCCGTGATTGTCTGAAAGCCCTGCGGGCGTCAACCGGCATTGCTTATGAAGGTCGTCAGGGGGGCACGTTGCAGCTGTTTCGTACCCGGCAGCAGTTCGACAGTGCCAGTAAAGATATCGCCGTGCTGAAAGAAGCGGGTGTGCCTTATGAGTTGCTGGAGTCACATCAGCTGGCCAATGCGGAACCTGCGCTGGCGGCGACAGCCCATAAACTGACGGGCGGTTTACGTCTGCCGAACGATGAAACCGGCGATTGCCAGCTGTTTACTCAGCGTCTGGCGGAGATGGCGCAGGCTGCCGGTGTGACTTTCCGCTTCGACACCCAGGTTGATCACCTGCTGCGCGAAGGCAACCGCATTTACGGCGTGAAGTGTGGCGATGAGGTGATCAAAGCCGATGCCTACGTGGTAGCGTTTGGCTCGTACTCCACCGCGCTGTTGAAAGATATTGTCTCCATCCCGGTTTACCCCCTGAAAGGCTACTCCCTGACCATCCCGATTAAAAATCCGGATGCGGCACCGGTTTCCACCATTCTTGATGAAACCTATAAAGTTGCCGTGACGCGTTTTGATGATCGCATCCGCGTGGGCGGTATGGCGGAAATTGTTGGTTTTAACACCAAACTGTTACCGGCACGACGTGAAACGCTGGAGATGGTGGTCAGCGATCTCTATCCTGAAGGCGGTTATGTTGAACAGGCCACCTTCTGGAGCGGATTGCGCCCGATGACGCCGGACGGTACACCGATTGTTGGGCGTACACCGCTCTCCAATCTCTATCTCAACACCGGTCACGGTACGCTGGGATGGACCATGGCCTGTGGTTCCGGCCAGCTGCTGGCCGATCTGATTTCCGGCCAGAAACCGGCGATTGCTTCTGACGATTTGTCAGTGTTGCGTTATTTGCCGGGTTTTGAGCCAAACACTTCGCCGCTGCGTAATGCTAACGTGGCGCGTTGAGCATTCAGGGAGAGCAAGAGTATGTCACGTCCTATTGTCGCCACCGTTAATCAACAGGCGCTGCGACATAATCTGGCCGTCGTTCGTCAGGCGGCCCCGTCATCGCGTGTCTGGTCGGTGGTGAAGGCCAATGCCTACGGTCATGGTATCCGTCGCGTCTGGCAAAGCCTGGCCGAGACCGATGGATTCGCGTTGCTGAATATGGAAGAGGCCATCCTGCTGCGTGAGCAGGGCTGGAAAAAACCGATTCTGCTGCTGGAAGGCTTCTTCCATCCTGAGGATCTGCAACTGATTGACCGCTATCGTCTGACCACCAGCGTACACAGTAACTGGCAAATCCAGGCGCTGACACAGGCGCAGCTTTCCGCTCCTGTCGATATCTACGTCAAAGTGAACAGCGGCATGAACCGCCTGGGCTTTCGCCCGGAGCAGGTCAATGCGGCCTGGCAGGCTCTGCGCGCACTGCCCAATGTGGCTGAGATGACGCTGATGGCACATTTTGCCGATGCGGAAAATCCGCAGGGGCTGATCGAGCCGATGAAACGCATCGAGCAGGCAGCCGAAGGGCTGCAATGCCCACGTTCTTTGTCGAACTCAGCGGCGACGTTATGGCATCCGGAAGCGCACTTTGACTGGGTTCGTCCTGGTATCGTGCTGTACGGTGCCTCACCGAGTGGCAACTGGCAGGATATCGCCAGTACCGGGCTGCAACCGGTGATGACGCTGACCAGTGAAATCATCGGTGTGCAGCAGTTGCAGGCGGGCGATGGGGTGGGTTATGGCTATCGCTACCATGCGTCAGCTGCGCAGCGCATTGGGGTAGTGGCCTGTGGCTACGCTGATGGGTACCCGCGTCATGCGCCAACCGGTACGCCGGTATCGGTCGATGGCGTGAGAACCCGCACCCTCGGTGCCATCTCCATGGATATGATTATGATTGATTTGGAACCCTGTCCGCAGGCGGGTATTGGTTCGAAAGTGGAGCTGTGGGGCGAGCAGGTGAAAATCGACGAAGTGGCAAAAGCAGCCGGAACGGTGGGCTATGAGTTGATGTGCGCCCTGGCACCACGCGTTCCGGTGGAAATTATTTAACCGCAGTCAGCGATCCGTGCATACCTCTACTGCAGCGCCAGGCGATCAGTGCCAGCGCTGCACCAATCAGCATCATCAGCGCCAGCGCGGATTTTTCCGCCAGCGGGAAGGCAACCACCAGCAGGCTGCCGCCCGCGCCGCATGCCATCTGAATAAATCCCTGTAACGCAGAAGCGACGCCAGCCTGCTGTTGATAAGGTTCCAGCGCATAGCTGGTGGCCGGGCCAACGGTGAACGCCAGGCCAGCAACCGAGATCGCCACCGGGATCATGTACAGTGCCCAGTGGGTTTGCCAGGCCGCAGGCAACAACGCCATGCCTGCCGTCAGCAGCAGCGCGCCGACCAGCATAGCGACAAAACCCATTGCCAGGCAGAAAGGGCGTCCGGCTTTACGGATGGTTTTGTTGACAAAAGCACTGACCAGCATGATCCAGAAACCGTTGGCACCAAAGGCAAAGGAGAACTGGAGTGGCGTCAGTCCCCCTTCCGTCATCAATACATGCGGAGCCAGCGAGACATAGGTCAGCACCATGCCGAGTGCGCCCGCATTGGCAAAGGCAAAAGCGAGAAAACGCGGTTCACGGGCAATGGCAAGATATTGTGCCAGCGGCAGTCCGGCAACGCGCAGGGTATTCGCCGGGCGTGTCTCAGGCAACCACAGCAGCACGACCAGCGTAATCACCACCGCGTAGACACACAGGAACCAGAAGGGGGCACGCCAGCCAAAGGCATCGGCCAGCAATCCCCCCAGCAACGGTGCCAGTGCCGGGACAATATTCAGTGCGCCATTCAGAAAACCGTAGGCGCGTGCGGCGGCTTCTCCGCTGAGACGATCGCGCACACCGCTGAAAGCCACCACCGCCGTACAGCATACCGCACAGCCCTGGATCAAACGCGCCAGCACGAACATCGGCCAGACGGTTGCCGTCGCAGCGACCGCGCTGCCAATGATATACAGTGCCAGTCCGATCAGGGCGATAGGTTTACGGCCAAAGTTATCCACCAGCGGACCGGTGATCAGCTGACCCAATCCCATCACCAGCAGGAACAGCGGAATCGTGGTCTGAATCAGACTGACCGGGCTGTTCAGCCCCTCGGCAATTTGCGGTAGCGTTGGCAGGTAAAGATCAATGCCGAGCGGTGCCAGCAGCACCAGGCTTAGTAGCAGCAGGGTAAATTTTTGCATGAAGAACCAGAAACGTCCTGTTAATCGAGCGGGAAGGGTAATGATTAAGGCAAAAAAAAGAAAGGGGTTAAAAAAGAAAAGGCGATGTCTGCCAGACTGCAACAGACATCGCGTCGAGGGTATTAGTATGCACCGTCGCGACGCAGCACGACGCCGGCGGTTTTGAACAGAATGGCGATGTCTGTCCATAGCGCCCAGTTTTTCACGTACCAGGAGTCGAAATAGACGCGGGTGTCGTAGTCGATATCATTACGTCCACTGACCTGCCATAGCCCGGTCATACCCGGTTTAGCCATCAGATAGTAATCCACATCACCGGCGTAACGCTCCAGTTCAGCCTCAATCACCGGACGTGGCCCCACCAGACTCATCTCACCCCGAATCACGTTCCACAATTGCGGCAGCTCATCAAGGCTGGTTTTACGCAGGAATCCGCCAATTTTGGTGATGCGTGGATCATTTTTCAGTTTGAAATCACGATCCCATTCAGCACGGGCTTCTTCGCTGGTGGCGAGCAGGTTTTGCAGCACTTCCTGGGAGTTGGTCACCATCGAGCGGAATTTCAGGCATTTAAACTTTTTGCCTTCAAAACCGACACGCTCATGACCATAGATGGCATTGCCACCGTCCCGTTTCACCATCCAGCACAGCAGGGCGAAAACCGGGGCGAGGAACAACAGCAGCAGCGAAGCCACCACGATATCAAAGGTCCGTTTCAGGAAGCGCGAGGAACGTTTAGCCAGATTGTTGCTGACGCGCAGAATCATCACTTCATGGCTGAAGATAAATGACATGTCGGTGCCATACAGCGGCACGCCGCGCAGCGTTGGAATGACGGAAACCGAACGGCACTGCATTTTTGATAAAAACTTCAGCCACTTATCACGTACCACCTGCTGTTCAAACTCTGTCGCGACGATAAATTGGGTGTTATCGCGGTCCATGGTTTGCCAGTTGATATCTTCCCAGGTGATGACCGGTACGCCATTGACACTTTCCGGACGTTTATCGTCTTCAAGTGCAATAAACGCCTGCACGTTATAGCCAAGAATCTCTTCACTTTGCAGGGCCGCATAGGCTTCCAGAGCATTTTTACCGGAGCCAATGATGATGGTCTCTTTTTGCCATTGCCCGGCGCGGTTGATAGCGCGTTTGACCCCGGCACGCATCAGTGGCAGCAGCAGTAAGGCATAGCTCCAGCTGAACACCCATACCATGCGAGAGAAGTCCCATTTCGAGAAGGCGATCAGCGCCAGGTCGAGCAATGAGAAGACGAACAGGGTTTTGACGACCTCTTTCAGCTCGAACCAGAAAGGCTTGCGATAAGTGTAATGACGTAAGCGCACCCAAAACCAGAGAGTGCAAAGGAGTGAAAGGCCTAACTGGGCAATAAAACGATATTCAATCTGTTGTGGAGGAATAAAGCTGTCCAGTTCTCCCCAAATACCCTGGACGGTGGCGGCAGATAAAAAAAGTGCCAGATTTAATGCAATTAAATCAGAAATACTTAGGGCGACCTTCGCAATAAGATTTTTTCGCAAGCCGCTCCATGAGCGGGCTGCATTGTTCAATACCAATGTACTTGCCATAAAACCTGCTCTCTTTTCTTCAGTAAAAGATGGCCTGACCAGAATCAAGTACGCGTTCAGGTGTGAATCGCTGAATAGGGAAAGATATGATTTCTCAGCGAAATGTGAGTCGGTGCTGCCATTAGCGTTGCGCTTTAAAAGACCGCTAAAAACGTGATTATTGTCACGTAATTCTGTAGCGGTGATAAAGATTATGCAGGAGTTATCTGACGGAGTTAATATGGAAATAGTCTGAAAAGGAAAGAAATGCCTGGTGCGGAAGTGATATAAGATGATGAATCTATGTAATAAAATCTAAAAAATATCCTATATAACGCCTTATTTTAAGACTGATTTTAGGAATAACCGCCATTCGCAGCGGATGGCGGTAAATAAAATGACTCAGGCGGGTTTCTTTAGTACCCAACGGTCTTGTTGCTTATCGTAGTGACCAATCTCCAGATCGACGGGTTCGCCATCGATCCAGGCCGGTACGCTGGTTTCATGATCCCAGCCGTCGAGCTGATAGCTTAGGCCGGGGTTAGTCAGGCAGGGGATACTGACGGTGTCGAGTTTCTCGGCGTTCAGTTCCGCATCAATGATCTCGTAACGACCAATCTTAACCACATGTCCCATAGTAATCTCCCGTTTGCACTGGGTGGAACTGTGATCATAGTCGTTTTGGCTCGGTTTACGAGTGCTCTGGCCTCGGATTATTCCTTCTCTTCCGTCGGGCGGACGCCAATCTTCAGGATATGATTGTCTTCTTTTTCTGCCACTGTCCAGGTCAGTTGGTTCCATTCAACATGGTCACCGACCACCGGTGTGCTGCCCAGCAGGGACATCACCAACTGGCCGAGGGACTGCTGATCATTGGTTTCTTCATCGAGGTCCAGCCCGTAAATCTGAGCAACATCACGCAGGCGTGCATCGGCATCCAGAATGAAGTCACCAAAGAAGCGCTGGTCGAGCGCCACCGGCGGCGACTGACTGAACATTTTACCGAGGGCGGGCAGATCGCGCTCGCGACCAATCACGCACAGCACGTCTCCCTCTTTGAGACGCGTACTGCCAGTGGGATGCATCAATACATTGTCACGGAACAGTGCGGCGATACGGGTTTCACGCGGCATCTGCAAGTCACGCAGCGCGGCACCGATACACCATTTATCGGCGCTGAGTTGATAGACAAATTGTTCCCACGGGTTTTCCGGATGAATATCCAGCCCGACGCGGCTAATAGGGGAAGCGGTTGGCGGGACCACCACTTTGGCTTTCCGCGCCGCGAAGCCCAGTGAGGTGCCCTGAAGCATCAGGGACACCAGCACCACAAAGAAGGCGATGTTGAAATACAGCGAGGAGTTCTCCAGCCCGGCCATCATCGGAAACACCGCGAGGATAATCGGAACAGCGCCGCGCAGCCCGACCCAACTGATAAAAATACGTTCGCGACCGGTAAAACCTTTAAACGGTAATAATCCCACCAGAATCGACAGCGGACGTGCCACCAGAATCAGCCACAATGACAACAGCATCGCCGGAATGGCGATATGCCAGAGATCCGACGGCGTAACCAGCAGCCCCAGCACGATAAACATGCCAATCTGGCTCAGCCACGCCATACCATCGAAGGTTTGCAAAATACCATGGCGGTTGCGAATCGGGCTGTTGCCCAGCAGGAAGCCACACAGATAGACCGCCAGAATACCGCTGCCTTCCATCACCGTGGTCAGCGCGAACACAATGATACCGCCGCTCAATGCCAGCAGCGGATACAGTCCCTGCGCCAGATTGATGCGATTAATCAGCTGTTGCAGTGCCCAGCCGCCCCCCAGCCCCAGCACAATTCCCAGACCAAACTGCTGCACCAGATGTACGACAAACATCCAGCTCAGGCCACTTTGCCCTTGCTGAATCATGTCGATCAGGGTGATGGTCAGAAACACCGCCATGGGGTCATTGCTGCCTGATTCGATCTCAAGAGTGGCGCTGACGCGTTCGTTGAGGCCCTTATCGCCCAGCAGGGAGAAGACCGCGGCGGCGTCGGTGGAGCCGATAATGGCACCAATCAGAAAACCCTGCATCAAATCGAGATGGAACAGCCAGGCAGCGGCCAGTCCGGTCAGACCGGCAGTTATCATCACCCCAACCGTTGCCAGCGACAGCGCTGGCCCCAGTGCCACCTTAAACGAGCTGGCTTTGGTACGCATCCCGCCGTCCAGCAGGATGATCGCCAGCGCCAGGTTTGAAACCAGATAGGCGACCGGATAGTTATCAAAGGCGATACCGCCGATACCATCGACCCCGGTCAGCATCCCCAGCGCCAGGAAGATCACCAGGATCGGGATACCGAGACGGGATGAAAAGGAGCTAAGCAGAATACTTGCCGCTACCAGCACTGAACCAATAATGAACAAACTGTAAACCATGCTGGCATTCAACGGCATTCTCCTGCGACGGGTGGCAAATCAGATGGTGTGCGTAAGTTTCACACGGATGATGACAAAAGATAATGCCTTATCAATAGCTTGTCAGCGCAAAATTACACATTTTTTAATATCGGCAGGTGTTGGGGCATCTGTAGTTAAATTTGTCGGCAAAATCTGCCTTGTCTGGCGGGAATCTGCGGGTTGCGGGAAAGAAAAAGCCGGTCAGTGACCGGCTATGCTTATCAGGCTTCTGCAACCTGCTTGTGGAAAAGTTCTCTAAATACCGGGTAAATATCTTCCGGCTCGCGGATGTGCTGAATCGCGAAGTTATCGAACATCGCCTGTAAATGTTCATACTCACGCCACAGGGTTTGATGGGCGCGACGGGTGATCTCGATATAACTGTAATAACGCACCACCGGCAGAATGTTCTTCGCCAGAATCTCATGGCATAACGGCGAGTCATCGGCCCAGTTATCGCCATCCGAGGCCTGTGCAGCATAAATATTCCATTGTGACGGGTCGTAACGTTCTTTCACGACCTCGTCCATCAACTTCAGGGCGCTGGAGACGATAGTGCCGCCGGTCTCCTGCGAGTAGAAAAACTCCTGTTCATCCACTTCTTTTGCCTGGGTGTGATGGCGGATATACACCACGTCGACGTTTTTATAGGTTCGGCTCAGGAACAGATAGAGCAGAATGTAAAAACGCTTCGCCATGTCTTTGGTGGCCTGGTCCATTGAGCCGGAAACGTCCATCAGACAGAACATCACTGCCTGGCTGGAAGGCTCGGGACGCTTCTCGAAATTTTTATAACGCAGATCGAAGGTGTCGATAAATGGCACGCGTTCAATACGCGCACGCAACTCCGCGATCTCTTTCCGCAGCCGTTCCTCTTCCAGCAGCTGCGCAGGTTCGGTTTTTTCCACCTCGTTCAGCGTGGCTTCCAGTTCATGCAACATACGGCGTTTGCCCGCCGTCATGGCGGTACGACGCGCCAGCGAATTCTGCAACGAACGCACCACGCTAATATTGGCGGGGACCCCATTGGAAGTGAAACCTGCCCGATGGGTTTTGTATTCGTTCAACTGGCGATGTTGATTCTTACGCAGGTTAGGTAGCGCAAGATCTTCAAACAGTAAGTCAAGATATTCATCTTTCGAAATCTGGAAGACGAACTCATCCTGGCCTTCACCATCCTGACTGGCATTGCCCTGACCGGCTCCGCCCCCGCCACCACCACCCTGCGGGCGCTCGACGCGGTCATTCTGGACAAAATGATCGTTACCGGGATGGACCCGATGGCGGCTGCCGCCCCGGCCCTGATGGAAAATCGGTTCGTTGATATCGTCAATCGGAATGGAGACGGACTCACCGCTTTCCACGTCGGTAACCGAACGCTTGTTGATGGCCTCGGAGATCGACTGCTTGATTTGCGACTTGTAACGGCGCAGAAAGCGCTGTCGGTTGACTGCGCTTTTATTCTTGCCGTTCAGACGCCGATCGATGAAATAGGCCATAAAGTTCCCCCAAACTACAGTGCAAGCCAGGTCGGGCAAGCCCGACCTTCCTCTTCCGGCGCACCGGCGCCGTTTAGCTTACAAACCGAATTATGACGATTTACGCACACGCAGATACCATTCGCACAGCAGGCGCACCTGTTTGCGGGTATAGCCTTTCTCCATCATGCGATCGACAAAATCATCATGTTTTTTCTGTTCGTCCGTTGAGGTTTTCGTATTGAACGAAATCACCGGCAGCAACTCTTCGGTATTCGAGAACATTTTCTTCTCGATAACCGTGCGCAGTTTTTCGTAGCTGGTCCAGTTCGGATTGCGGCCGCTGTTCTGCGCACGGGCGCGCAGCACAAAGTTGACAATCTCGTTACGGAAATCTTTCGGGTTGCTGATCCCGGCAGGTTTCTCGATTTTTTCCAGCTCGGCGTTCAGTGATTCACGATCAAACAATTGTCCGGTATCTGGGTCGCGGTACTCCTGGTCCTGAATCCAGAAATCGGCGTAGGTGACATAACGATCAAAAATGTTCTGACCATATTCCGAGTAAGACTCAAGGTAAGCAGTCTGAATCTCTTTGCCAATAAACTCGGCGTACTTCGGAATCAGGTAGCCTTTCAGGTGCTCCAGGTATTTCTCCGCCTGCTCCTGCGGGAACTGCTCACGTTCAATTTGCTGCTCCAGCACATAGAACAGGTGCACCGGGTTAGCCGCCACCTCGGCATGGTCAAAGTTGAACACGCGTGACAGGATTTTAAAGGCAAAACGGGTAGAGAGGCCGTTCATCCCTTCATCCACGCCAGCGTAGTCGTGATACTCCTGCCATGACTTGGCTTTCGGGTCAGTATCTTTCAGCGTTTCACCATCGTAAACGCGCATTTTAGAGTAGATGCTGGAGTTTTCCGGGTCTTTCAGGCGCGAAAGGATGGAGAATCGCGCTAAGGTCTCCAGGGTGCCCGGCGCACAAGGTGCGGTGGCCAGCTCACTGTGGTTCAGCAGTTTCTCGTAGATTTTAATCTCTTCGGAAACACGCAGGCAGTAAGGCACTTTGACAATGTACACACGGTCAAGGAACGCTTCATTGTTTTTGTTGTTACGGAAGGTGACCCATTCTGATTCGTTGGAGTGCGCCAGAATGATGCCGTTAAACGGCAGTGCGGAGATACCCTCAGTACCGTTGTAGTTACCTTCCTGGGTGGCGGTCAGCAGTGGATGCAGCACTTTAATCGGTGCTTTGAACATCTCAACAAACTCCATGATGCCCTGGTTGGCACGGCACAGTGCGCCGGAGTAACCGTATGCATCAGGATCGTTCTGAGCGTGGTTCTCCAGTTTACGGATATCCACTTTACCCACCAGCGCGGAGATGTCCTGGTTGTTTTCATCCCCCGGTTCAGTTTTGGCAATCGCCAGCTGTTCCAGAATAGACGGCCAGACTTTCACCACTTTAAAGCGGGTGATATCGCCGCCAAAATCGTGCAGGCGTTTCGCCGCCCACGGAGACATGATGGTGCCGAGATACCGCCGCGGTACGCCATACTCTTTTTCGAGGATGTTGGCGTCTTCTTGTGGGTTGAACAGGCACAGCGGATGATCATTCACCGGGCTGCGTTCGCCATCGGCGCTGAGCACGTAAATTGGTACGCGTTGCATCAGCGATTTAAGGCGTTCAGCCAGGGAAGATTTACCGCCACCCACCGGACCCAACAGGTAAAGGATCTGTTTCTTCTCCTCCAGCCCCTGCGCAGCATGTTTCAGGTAAGAGACGATCTGTTCAATCGCTTCTTCCATGCCGTAGAACTCTTCAAACGCAGGATAGCGTCCCATGACGCGATTCGAGAATATTCTGGAAAGGCGTGGCTCCTGAGCAGTGTCAACCATCACTGGCTCACCAATGGCCATCAACAGTCGCTCTGCAGCGTTGGCGTATGCACTGCGATCCTGCTTACAGATGGCGAGGAATTCCTGCAGTGTGAACTCTTCGTCCTTGGCAGCTTCATAACGCTGACGATAGTGATCGAATATATTCATAGCGATGCCCGTCCTTTCGTTTTTAGCACAGGTAAAGGAGCGTAATAAGATGCTCTTGCAGCTCCCGGAAGATATTCTCTATTGAGTACAGCAACCCTTATGCCAACCTGACGATTTTTTATCGGGATACACAATTCTTATGGTTACTCTGCTCGTACAAAAAGTCTCGTCTTACTTTTAACTGTAGAAGGCATTTAAGAAATTTCCTCCGTCTTTTCTCCTTATTTAGCGATATATCAATAACAAAGTCTCATAAGCTATGGAAAGTCAGGACCTCATTTCGGGCCGGTATCGTCGATTTGAGACAATTCTGCTGCGATTGAGAAGCACCCTCATTAAACGTTAAACCATTGGCAGAATTTGGTTAGACTCTGCGTGTGATTGTTATATTAATAGACTGAATAAATTGTGAACTATTTCAAACTTAAAGTGCTTGCTGTGCCTGAACCCTGATATTTTGCGGCCTTCAGCACCCATGTTGAATCCTTATCTTCTGGCACCTTTGTTATTTATGCCAAATCACCTTAAGGTGGTGGACAGGACCGTTTTTTGCCGGTGCGGATGGGAATAATGTCAGGATGAGAGGCGGTTCCCGGCTCGGATCAGCGATGTGTGTTTCGCACGCGGGAACACCCTCTGCCACCTGTCAGCCGCAGTGTCAGACAACGTTACGTTGCTCTATTTTCTGTTGGTTTTGAAGTATTGCCCTGGAATGGTGCTTTTTTGCTGCCATGCACCATTTATGGGATCACATTTGGTGCATCCGGAGGCTTTGTGACCAGAACAATTCAGTTTCAAGGAGAATCACCACTGCCGGCGATCGGTCAGGGTACCTGGTATATGGGGGAAAACCCGGCAACACACCAGCAGGAAGTGGCTGCGCTTCAGGCTGGTCTGGACTGCGGACTGCGGCTGATTGATACCGCTGAGATGTATGCTGAGGGCGGTGCGGAAATTGTCGTGGGTGAGGCGTTACAGGGGCGGCGGGATCAGGCCTGGCTGGTATCAAAGGTCTATCCGTGGAATGCGGGTGAAGTGGATGCTATTGATGCCTGTGAGCGCAGTTTGCGCCGTTTACAGACCGATTATCTCGATCTTTATTTGCTGCACTGGCGCGGCAACATCCCGCTGGAGGAAACCATCCGTGCGATGGAAACCCTGCAACGGCAGGGAAAAATCCGCCACTGGGGAGTCTCAAATTTTGATACTGACGATATGCAGGAGCTGTGGGGAGAACCCGGCGGTAGCGCCTGCCTGACCAATCAGGTGCTCTACCATCTCGCCTCGCGGGGGATCGAATATGATTTGCTGCCGGAATGTCAGCAGCGCGATGTCCCGATTATGGCTTACTGCCCATTAGCCCAGGCGGGGCGTCTGCGCCAGTCACTGTTCAGCGATGCGCGCGTGCAGCAGGTTGCACAACAGCAGGGCATTAGCGTAGCGCAATTGCTGCTGGCATGGGTGATTCGTAAAGACGGGGTGATAGCCATTCCGAAAGCCAGCAGTGTGGCTCATGTGCGGGAAAATGCGGCAGCGCTGGACGTGGTGTTAAGCGGGGAAGAACTGGCGTTGCTGAACCAGGCTTTTCCGCCGCCGCAGGGTAAGCTGCCGCTGGATGTGGTATAGCGGCGCATTCACGCCGCTTTTATCAGGCTTTGCTGCGCAACCGGAAGGTGGTGGCGAGGCGGGCAGGGGATTCACCGGCACTCACTAACGGCTGACTAATACGCGCGGTTTCCACGCAAACCATGGTTTTATAACCGTCGTTGGCCATATCCGCCATGCTGCATGACAGTTCTGGTCCTGGATTCCAAGTGACAACGTCACTTTGATAGTGGTGGTAAACCTCGATAAGCCGGTTGCCACCTTTATCATGGATCACGCTGCAATCATCGGGCGTGGTAAACACGCGATCAATGCGGCCAGGATAAGTCTGACGGCCATTGGATTCACCGGATGCGCTGCTGTCCACTTTATCGATAAAACGGTTACCCAGGCCGCTCACCTCGGTCTGGGCGATATCGGCGATCTGGAAATAGCTGTGGAGCGCTGCGGTGGCGGAAAAATCGCCGTGTGCTTCCAGTTCGATCTCGCAATGGGATTCGATACGGAAACGAGCGAACAGGGTGAAATCGTGCGGCCAGAACTTTTTGGTTTGTGCGTTACTTTCCAGTGCGAAGGTCAGAATGACGCCTTCTTCATTCTCATCATGGGCTGACAACGTCCAGGGCAGATTACGGGCAAAGCCGTGTGCCGGTTCACCCGCCGGGCCAAACCATGGCCAGCAAATCGGTACGCCGCCGCGGATAGCTTTCCCTTCAGCAAAGGGTGTTTTGTCACTCAGCCACAGAACCGGTTGTTGGCCGCTGGGTTGCCAGGCGAGCAGATGGGCACCCTGCAGGGTAATGGCTGCACGGACACGGGGATGGTTAACGATGATGACGGGTAAATCACCAATCTGACGTTGTGACAGATAAGGCGTGATCTGCGCCACCACGGGTAGCGAAAAAAGCGACTCTTGCATACAAAGACCTTCTCTTTAGCTAGCCAAAAAAAAGGGCGACCTAAGTCGCCCCTTGTTCATTTCACTGGCTGTCTTACTTAGCAGCAACCAGAGCAATCAGGTCGAGAACCTTGTTGGAGTAACCAGTTTCGTTATCATACCAGGAAACCAGTTTCACAAAGTTGTCATTCAGCGCGATACCCGCTTTAGCATCGAATACTGAAGTCAGCACTTCGCCGTTGAAGTCAGTTGATACCACGTCGTCTTCAACATAACCCAGCACGTCTTTCATTTCGCCTTCAGCAGCGGCTTTGATTGCTGCACAAATTTCTTTGTAAGAGGCTGCTTTTTCCAGACGAACGGTCAGGTCAACAACAGAGACGTTCGGAGTCGGAACGCGGAACGCCATACCGGTCAGTTTACCGTTCAGTTCTGGCAGAACTTTACCTACGGCTTTAGCCGCACCGGTAGAAGACGGGATGATGTTCTGAGAAGCACCACGGCCGCCGCGCCAGTCTTTGTGAGACGGGCCGTCAACGGTTTTCTGGGTAGCGGTGGTCGCGTGAACGGTGGTCATCAGACCTTCAACGATACCGAATTTGTCGTTGATCACTTTTGCCAGCGGAGCCAGGCAGTTGGTGGTGCAGGATGCATTAGAAACGATGTCCTGGCCAGCGTATTTCTCGAAGTTAGCACCGCGAACAAACATCGGGGTGTCATCTTTAGATGGGCCAGTCAGAACCACTTTCTTCGCGCCAGCTGCGATGTGTTTACGTGCGGTTTCGTCGGTCAGGAAGATACCGGTTGCTTCAGCAACCACGTCAACACCCACTTCGTCCCATTTCAGGTTAGCCGGGTCTTTCTCAGAGGTAACACGGATTTTTTTACCGTTAACAATCAGCGCGCCGTCTTTAACTTCTACGGTGCCGTCGAAACGACCATGCGTAGAGTCATACTTGAGCATGTAAGCCATGTAATCGGCGTCCAGCAGGTCGTTGATCGCGACGATTTCGATGTCAGAACGCTGCTGCGCAGCACGGAAAACGATGCGACCGATACGGCCAAAACCGTTGATACCTACTTTGATAGTCATATATTCCACCAGCTATTTGTTAGTGAATAAAAGGTTGGCTGTAAAATTACAAAAACCTTACCAGGCGTCAAGCGGAATCGTGTCAATTGTTGCGACAGGTCAATTCCACTGACAGGAATTATTCGTTGCGCAATCGCTTGCGCAACGGCAATTATTCCAGAGCCAGATCTGCCGATCGCCGACTATAAAGGGATGTGTATTGTAAAGGGTGATCGGCATCACAAATTCGTGCTGTGCTCTGCGAGACGGATGCGTTCGCACGAAAAAAGACCCGGATGATGTTATTCGTTTGTTAGAATACTAGTCGATTTTTTCAGAATGACATCCCGGAATCCTAAAATGGCTAAAGACACCGCACCTGCGGAAAAAATCGCGCAGCTGTCCGAAATGCAACGCTATGTCACCCAGCATCGCGGAACGGAACCTCCTTTTACCGGTGCCCTTTTGCATAACAAGCAGGAGGGCATCTACCACTGCCTGGTGTGTAACGCGCCGCTGTTCCTTTCCGAGAGCAAATATGACTCTGGCTGTGGCTGGCCGAGCTTCTACCAGCCAGTCAGCGATGACGCGATTCATTACCTCGAAGATGATACCCACGGCATGCACCGCGTCGAAATCCGCTGCGGTAATTGTGATGCACATCTGGGGCATGTGTTCCCGGATGGACCACAGCCAACTGGCGAACGCTATTGCGTTAACTCCGCTTCGCTCAGCTTCACTGATGAGCAGGGCAAGCAACAGCAGGGGTAAGCATGAAACAGGAACTGGAAGCGATGCTGGCGGCGATGACGCCAGAAGTTTACCAGCGTCTTGCCACCGCGGTAGAGACGGGTAAGTGGCCGGATGGTGTGGCACTGACCCCGGAGCAGCGTGAAAACTGCCTGCAGCTGGTGATGTTGTGGCAGGCGCGTCACAACGATGCGCCGCAGCATATGACGATTGGCAAAGATGGTGAGATGGTGATGAAGTCGAAGAAAGAGCTGAAGGAAGAGTTCGGCATCGAGACCGACGTAACCCGTATCAACCTGCACTGATTACTGAAGGGCTGGTGACACCAGCCCTGATTTTCAGATAATTACCGCACCCTGATTACGCATCTGCTCAATGGCAATGGCGCTATCGTCGGGGTTGAGGTTGACGCCGCGACAGCCTTCTTCCACCACTTCAACCTGATACCCCAGCTCCAGTGCATCCAGTACGCTGTATTTGACGCAGTAATCGGTTGCCAGCCCCAGCACCACTAAATGGCTGATATCACGCTCGCGCAGCCAGCTGTCCAGCTCGGTTTTGCGGCGATGGCCGTTGTCGAAAAAGGCGCTGTAGCTATCAACATCCACGTCCTGTCCTTTATGGAACACCGCATCAATCAGCGAGCGATCCAGCTCAGGATGGAAATCGGCCCCTTCTGAACCCTGGATACCGTGGTCTGGCCACCAGATTTGCGCCAGGCCGTTCAGTTCTCCTAAGGTATAAACCGGCTCACCAGATACTGAGGCAAAGCTGCCATGGTTTTTCGGGTGCCAGTCCTGCAATGCCACCACGCACTCCCCTCTGGCGCGAAATTCACGTGCGTAGCGATTCGCAATAGCAACCGTCAGGTCACCTTCACGCACAGCCATTGGGCCGCCGGGGCAAAAATCGTTTTGTATATCGATGATTATCAATGCCCGCTTCATTACATCTCGCTCCGTATCAGTCTTCTGTCAGTTCGCCACGTAAATTCTGTTGCATTCTGGCACGAATTTCTGCGCTGGTGAGGTTTTGACTCAGCAAAAAGTGAAGTTTTGTTAATGTCGCTTCAACGGTGAGATCGAAACCGCTGATCACACCAGCATGCTCCAGCGCGTTACCGGTGGCGTAACCCCCCATATTCACTTTGCCAGACATACACTGCGTCAGGTTGACCACCACAATGCCACGCTCACTCGCCTGCTGCAGCTCAGCCAGGAACTCCGCATTTTGCGGCGCATTGCCGACGCCATACGAGCGCAGGATCAGGGCTTTCACCGGCTGACGCAGGAAATTGCGCACGACTTCGGCAGAAATTCCCGGATAAATGGTCACCACGCCAATCGGTTGTGGGGTGATCGGATGGACGATCAGTTCACCCTTGCCTGGTGGTGCCGGTGGGGTATTCAGGCGGCGAATATGAATGCCCGCTTCCAGCAACGGTGGCAGGTTTGGCGAGGCAAACGCGTTGAAGCCGTCAGCATGTGCTTTGGTGGTGCGGTTACCGCGGAACAGGGTGTTATTAAAGAATAGTGCGACTTCGTTGATCGGATAGTTAGCCGCCACATACAACGAGTTAAGCAGGTTCTGCTGGCCGTCTGAGCGCAATTCTGCCAGGGGGATCTGTGAACCGGTGACGATCACTGGCTTGGCGAGGTTCTCCAGCATAAAGGAGAGAGCCGACGCGGTGAATGCCATGGTATCGGTACCATGCAGAATCACAAAACCGTCGTAATGGTCGTAATTCTGTTTGATATCGTTAGCGATGGACTGCCAGTCTTCCGGTGTCATGTCGGAAGAGTCCATCAACGGGTGATATTCGTGGATGGTAAAATCTGGCATCTCCGGACGATGGAACTCTGGCATATTGGCCAGCTGCTGTTGCAGGTGACCCGATACCGGAATGTAGCCTTGCGCGGAACGCTGCATACCAATGGTCCCGCCGGTGTAGGCGACATAGATATTTTTCTTTTGCATGAATGAACTCAGACTTGCCGTAAAACGCGCAGTATAAGGGGATTACCGGTGAAAAGCAGCCCGACCAGAGGCCGGGCCGTAAAGATTATCTTACGTCGCCGCAGCTGAGGCAGAAAGCGTAACGATTTTGCGGATCGTTGAGGTTATCGAACAGACCAGGTTGTTTCTTCATGGCGCTCATCACATCAAGCATCGGAGCGGGCAGCCACACTTTCAGTGCCTGTGGCATCACGACGCTGATAGAAGCACTCATTTGATTCAGCAGCAGATCCAGCATTCCCGGATCATCCTGATACCAGCTCAGCTGTGGTGTGGTGATTTTCGCCAGCTCAGCCGCTTTCTTGACCGCATCATCAAAGTCACCCAGCGCATCTACCAGACCATTGGCTTTGGCATCGCTACCGGTCCAGACATGGCCCTGAGCAATATCATTGATCTGCTCTGGCGTTTTATGGCGTGAGGCGGCGACTAAACCAACGAAGTTACGATAGCCGTTTTCAATTGTCAGCTGCATCAATTGCTGCACTTCAGGCGGCAGCGCTTTGGTGGTCGCCACATCCGCCAGAGGTGAAGTGGCAACGCCGTCGGTATGCACGCCAATGGTGCTCAGGCTGTTTTCAACGGTATTGATCACCCCGAAGATACCAATCGAGCCGGTAAGTGTGCTGGGGTTCGCCACAATGTAATCAGCTGGCGTGGAGATCCAGTAACCCCCTGAGGCAGCCATCCCTCCCATCGATACCACCACCGGTTTACCCGCAGCATGCGCGGCGGCCAGTTCTTCGCGAATTGCTTCTGAGGCAGTGACGCTGCCACCAGGGCTGTTCACGCGCAGGATGATCGCCTTAATTTTCGGATCGAGACGCGCATCGCGGATCTGGGCGGCCGTCGTATCGCCACCGACATTACCGGCGGTTTCTTCACCGTCCATGATCGCACCACTTGCCATCACCACAGCGATATTGCCGTCCTGCTGAGTCGGTGGCTGTTTGACGGTGTAATCATAGATGCTGACGTTGCGATAATCGTTGTTCTGCTTATCCCAGCCAAAGGTCTTGACCAGTTCCTGATCGGCAGCCGCACGGCTCTCCAGCGCATCAACCAGCTTATTATTCAGCGCATATTTGGCGGTATCACCCTGCACAGCCTGCAATCCGCTGATGATGCCTGCGGCACCAGGGAACAGCTGTTCCGGCGTGATCTGGCGGTTTGCGGAAACGGTGTTCAGGTAGTTTTGCCACAGCTGACCAATCCAGCGGCTATCGGCATCGCGTGCTTCCGGCGACATATCGTCACGCAGGAAAGGTTCTACTGCCGATTTGTAAGTACCTACGCGGAAGACATGTGAATTGACTTTCAGCTTGTCGAGCAGCGTTTTGTAGTACAGGCCGTTAGTGGCGAAACCGTGTAAATCAACGGTGCCTTGTGGTGACAGGTAAACCTTGTTGGCATAGCTGGCCAGATAATATTGCGCCTGGCTGTAGCTGTCGCCGATGGCATACACCGGTTTGCCGCTGTCACGGAACTCGCGCAACGCTTTACCGACATATTGCAGCGAAGGCTGATCGCCACCACCAAAATCACGTAAATCAAGCACAATACCGGTGATGTTTTTGTCACCTTTTGCCTGGCGGATGGCATCGACCACATCAAACAGGGAATTTTCCTGCAAACGGTCGCTGTTGCTGCCCAGCAATTGGCGGCCAATACGGCTCAGACGATTGCTGACTGAAGGTTTATCCACCAGCACCCCGGTGAGGTCAACTTTCAGTGCGCCTTGTTGCACTGGCTCACTACTATTTGAACCGCTCACCTGCAACCAGATCCCAACACCGGCAAGGATCACAACAATAAGAAATAAATTAAGGATAAATTCCCGGATAAAATTCAGCACCCGCCAACCCCAGCGGAACAGGCCAGCAATAATTCGCCACAGTGTGCGCATAGACTCTCCATATTCATATAGCCGAAGACCGCCAGCATGCTGGCAGCCCCGATGTCGACCTCATCCTAAAGAGCAGCGTGCTAAATGTCAGCAGGAAATCGCGCCAGACTGTTACAAAAGATCGTCGTATGCCAGGATTAGACAACGTTTTTATACAAGGGAGAAGATAATGGATGCACTTGATTTGTTAGTTAATCGTCGCTCGGCTTCACGTCTGGCCGATCCTGCCCCGGCGGGTGAGGTGCTGGAGAACATTCTGCGCGCGGGTATGCGCGCGCCGGATCACGGCACTTTACAGCCCTGGCGCTTCATTATTGTCGAGAAAGAGGGGCGCGATCGTCTGAGCAAACTGCTGGAGCAGGCAGCCCGTGCCAGCGCGATGGATGATAAAGCGATTGAGAAGGCCAGCTCGTCACCGTTCCGCGCACCGATGATTATCACCGTGGTTGCGCGTTGTGAAGAGCACCCGAAAGTGCCGCACTGGGAACAACTGATTTCCGCAGGCTGTGCGGTGATGGCGATGCAAATGGCCGCGGCAGCGCAGGGCTTCAATGGTATCTGGCGCAGCGGCCCCTGGACTGACCATCCTCAGGTGCGTGAAGCCTTTGGTTGCCGTGAACAGGATGCGATTGTTGGCTTCCTTTATCTTGGCACGCCGCAACTGAAATCCAGCACGACCGTGCTCCCGCCTGACACGGCGGAATTTGTCAGTTATTTCTGACAGACAGTGGCGGGCTTCTGCGGCAGGCTGAGTGACGTTGCAGGGATTGCACATCGCGTGTGCGATTGATCGAACTGTAACCGCGCAACACTTACCACATGCTGGCAGCCAGGCTAACATAGCGCTATCTGCCAGTGCATAAGGAACCCGCCATGAGTGAACCTCTTCGCCTGACCCAGTACAGCCACGGGGCTGGCTGCGGTTGCAAAATTTCTCCCCAGGTGCTGGAAACCATCCTGCATAGCGAACTGACCGCTTTTCACGATCCTCATCTGCTGGTGGGGAATGAAACACGCGATGATGCGGCGGTGTACGATTTAGGCAACGGCAGCGCGGTGGTCAGTACCACCGATTTTTTTATGCCGATCGTTGACGATCCCCACACCTTTGGCCGTATTGCCGCGACCAACGCCATCAGCGATATCTATGCCATGGGCGGCAAACCGATCATGGCTATCGCGATTTTGGGCTGGCCAGTGAATGTGCTCAGCCCTGAAGTGGCGCAGCAGGTGGTGGAGGGGGGACGCGCTGCGTGCCAGGCAGCGGGTATTGCGCTGGCGGGCGGCCATTCCATTGATGCCCCGGAACCGATTTTTGGCCTTGCCGTTACCGGCATCGTCGATGTGGCGCGCGTGAAGAAAAACAGCGCGGCGCAGGCCGGGTGTCAGCTGTTCCTGACCAAACCGCTCGGCATTGGCATTCTGACCACGGCGGAAAAGAAAGGTCTGCTGCGTCCCGAGCATCAGATGCTGGCGGCGGAGGTGATGTGCCAGCTGAATAAAGCGGGTGCCGAGTTCGCGCAACTGGCGGGTGTCACCGCCATGACCGATGTCACCGGGTTTGGCTTGCTGGGCCATCTGAGTGAAATCTGTCAGGGATCGGGCTTGCGTGCTGAGGTGATGGCCGCACAGGTGCCGCGTCTGGCCGGGGTCGATGCCTATATCGCTGCGGGAGCTGTTCCCGGTGGAACCGGTCGCAATTTTGCCAGTTATGGCCGACATGTGTCGCCGATGGATGATGCGACACGCGCGTTGTTATGTGACCCGCAGACATCCGGCGGCCTGCTGGTGGCGGTACAACCCTCAGCCATCGAAGAGTTTCAGCGCTGTGCCATGCTGGCCGGAGTCACTGCAACCGCCATCGGCGAGCTTTTTGCGGCAGAGCCCCATCTGCCACTGATTACCGTAGTTAACTGACGTTTAAGGAACGACGCCATTCATGCGTTTGTTTATTGCAGAAAAACCCAGTCTGGGACGTGCCATCGCTGACGTGTTGCCAAAACCCCACCGACGCGGCGATGGCTATATCGCCTGCGGCAATGATCAGGTGGTGACCTGGTGTGTCGGGCATTTGCTGGAGCAAGCTCAGCCAGACAGCTATGACAGCCGTTACGCCCGCTGGAATCTTGCCGATTTGCCGATCATCCCCGATAAATGGCGGCTGCAGCCACGGCCATCGGTGGCAAAACAGTTGAAGGTCATCGAAGGATTACTGGTGCAGGCCACGGAAGTGGTGCATGCCGGTGACCCGGATCGGGAAGGGCAGTTGCTGGTGGATGAGGTGATTGATTATCTCCAGCTGTCGCCGGAAAAACGTCAGAAGGTACAGCGTTGTTTGATTAACGATCTCAATCCACAGGCGGTGGAGCGTGCGGTAGGTCGTTTACGTGAAAACCGTGAGTTTATTCCGTTGTGCGTTTCGGCGCTGGCGCGTGCGCGTGCAGACTGGTTGTATGGCATCAATATGACCCGTGCCTGGACGCTGCTGGGTCGAAACGCTGGCTACGACGGCGTCCTTTCGGTCGGTCGGGTACAGACCCCGGTGCTTGGGCTGGTGGTGCGCCGCGATGAAGAGATTGAAAACTTTATTCCAAAGGACTATTTCGAAGTCAAAGCGCACATTGTGACGCCAAAAGACGAGCGCTTTGTTGCCAGCTGGGTACCGAGTGATGCCTGTGAACCCTGGCAGGATGAAGAGGGGCGCTTGCTACACCGTCCGCTGGCGGACCACGTACTGGAACGCATCAACGGCAAGCCTGCGCTGGTCACCGGGTATAATGATAAACGGGAATCGGAAATCGCCCCGTTGCCGTTCTCACTCTCAAGCCTGCAAATTGAAGCCGCAAGGCGCTTTGGCCTGAGTGCACAGAATGTACTGGATTGCTGCCAGCGCCTGTATGAAACCCACAAGCTGATCACCTATCCGCGTTCGGATTGCCGTTATCTGCCCGAGGAGCATTTTGCTGGCCGTCATGCGGTGCTGAACGCCATCCAGGCGCATCAACCGGATATGACGCCACCGGCGGACTTCAACACCGATCAGCGCAACCGCTGCTGGGATGATAAAAAAGTGGATGCGCACCACGCTATCATTCCGACCGCGCGTGCCAGCAAGGTCAATCTGAGCGAAAACGAAGCCAATATTTATGGCTTGATTGCACGCCAGTATCTGATGCAGTTCTGCCCTGATGCGGTGTTTCGCAAGTGTGTCATCGATCTCGATATTGGCGGTGGGAAGTTTGTGGCGAAGGCGCGTTTTCTGGCCGAAGCGGGCTGGCGGGCGTTGCTTGGCAGCAAAGAGCGCGATGAAGAAAACGACGGCACCCCATTGCCCGTGGTCAGTAAAGGGGATGAATTGCTGTGCGAACGTGGCGAGGTGCTGGCAAAGCAGACTCAGCCCCCGCGTCCCTTTACCGATGCGACCTTACTCTCGGCGATGACTGGTATTGCGCGTTTTGTTCAGGATAAAGATCTAAAGAAAGTGCTGCGTGCGACCGATGGTTTAGGAACGGAAGCGACGCGCGCCGGAATAATTGAATTGTTGTTCCGGCGAACATTCCTGGTAAAGAAGGGCCGTTATATTCACTCCAGTGAAGCAGGCAGGGCATTGATTCACGCGCTGCCTGAAATGGCGGCACGGCCGGATATGACGGCGCACTGGGAATCGACGCTTACCCGCATCAGTGAAAAAGCCTGTCGTTACGATGAGTTTATGCAGCCGCTGGTCAGTACCCTAATCGGTTTGATTGGTCAGGCACGTCAGCAGCCATCGTTACAGGCATTTCGTGGCATTGCCGCGAGCGGCGCAGCGAGTGAGAAAAAACGATCACGCAAACCCGCCCGGCGCAAAATGAAGGAGACCGAGTGATGCGTTATCTGATGTTGCTGCTGAGTGGCGTACTGCTGTTTAGCAGCGCAGCGCAGGCGAATCGCACCCCTGAGGTGGGCCGCACCGGCAATACCGATGTGGTGGTTGATATGCCACCGGAAGTCTGGACGCAGGGACAGAATAACCAGCAAAGCAATTGCATGCAGTGCTGCACCTATGAGAACCGGAGTTATTCGGAAGGGGCGGTGGTTAAAGCGGAAGGCGTGCTGCTGCAATGCTCACGCGATGAGAAAGTGATGGGCACCAATCCGTTAATCTGGAAAATCATCAAATAATCGGGGTGGCCTGCAAAGGCCACCACGCATCATTAAAAGCCGAACGTTGACCAGATTGGAGCGTGATCGGACGGTTTTTCCATACTGCGAATATCATAATCAATGCCGCTTTCGATGCAGCGTGAGGCCAGAGGCTGGCTGGCAAGCAGCAGGTCAATGCGCAGACCACGGTTATCATCAAAACCTTTGGAGCGGTAATCAAACCATGAGAAACGGTCTGCCGTTTCCGGGTATTTCGCGCGCCAGGTGTCCACCAGACCCCAGTTCAGCAGGCGATCCATCCATTCACGTTCTTCCGGCAGGAACGAGCATTTGCCGGTACGCAGCCAGCGTTTGCGGTTCTCTTCCCCGATACCTATATCAAGATCGGTGCTGCTGATATTCATATCACCCATAATCAACACCGGTTTATCGGCGGTCAGCTGATTTTGCAGGTAATTTTGCAGGTCCTGATAAAACTTCTCTTTAGCCGGGAACTTGATCGGATGGTCGCGGCTTTCCCCCTGCGGGAAATAGCCATTGATCACGGTGATATCGCCAATCGGGCTGGGGATCTCAGCCATGATCAGACGGCGTTGGGCATCTTCACCATCCTCCGGGAAACCACGACGGACCATTACCGGCTGCACTTTTGTCAGCAGAGCGACGCCGTAGTGACCTTTCTGCCCATGATAAAACACGTTGTAACCGAGCTTGCTCACTTCTTCGAGCGGGAACATATCATCATGGACCTTGGTTTCCTGCAGGCCAATCACGTCTGGCTGATGCTGCTCAACCAGCGCTTCGAGTTGATGAGGGCGTGCTCGCAAACCATTGATGTTAAAAGAGACAAATTTCATGAGGCAGCCATTTTATCCGTGATAAGTATGGCGGGATGGTAGCGAGTTTTGTCATAAATGTCATGGGCAGAATCGACAGAAAAGGCATGGTGTGGGGTTTACCCGCCGCCCGCGCGCTGCCGGGCGGCAGGTGGTGAATCAATCCTTTCTGGCCTCGGCAAGTGCCGCGACTAACTCCTGTCTGGTCATCCGCACGCAGTAGGAGGGCATTCCGCGCTCGAAACGCCAGCCTTCAGCCAGCGGACCGGCATCGACGGCATCAAAGCCAAAGGCCTCGTAAAGCGCGGCAGCGACAGCTTTGCCCTCGTCATCGTCGCCTGCCAGTGGCAGCGCGCGGCGTCCGGCTGTGGCCGCCGGTAACCCATCAGTCTCCAGCTCGGTCATGGGAATCGCGTTAAAGGCTTTAGTAATCTGACTGTCGGGTAAGTGGCTGGCCAGCAGTTCACTGGTGGTGGTCTGTCGCGTTGCCAGCACATCGACGTGACCGTCGCGATCAGGATAGTAGTTAACGGCATCGAGAAGATGTTTTCCTCTCAGTTCATCTACCGGCAGCGCATCGATGGCGGTCAGTGGCACGGCGATAAGCACGATATCGCCAAATCTGGCGGCTTCGCTTGCCGTACCTGTTTCACAACCGATCATCGGACGCAGGCTGAACAACGTCTGAGGACTCCGTGAATTGCTGAGCATGACCTGATGTCCGGCCTGAATTGCCAGTTTAGCGACCGCACGGCCCACGAATCCGGCACCAATAATTCCAATTTTCATTATTCCTCCACAGGGGCTTTACCTGTGGTCTACTATGATTCGCTCATAAAAGAAGATAAATCGGTCTATTGTTGTTTTAAAAACAACTTAAAGGGGTTAATCATGGACAGACTGGCGGGGATGAAAGTATTCGTTAAAGCCGCAGAACTGGGGTCTTTTGCGGCAGTGGCTGATGCGCTGGAGATGTCACCCCAGATGGTGGCGAAACACATTGCCGCGCTTGAATCGCGCTTAGGTACGGCGTTGATCAACCGCACCACGCGGCGTCAGCATCTGACCGCTATCGGTCGCAGCTATTACGAACGTTGTCGGGTGGTGTTATCGGAAGTGGAAGAGGCGGATGCTGTGGTGCTGAATATGCAAGCCACGCCTTCCGGCATCATTCGGGTCAATGCCCCGGTGACGTTCGGCTCATATGCGCTTGCTCCCTTTATCACCCGTTATCTGGCGACCTGGCCGGAGGTGCAGGTAGAACTGACGCTGAGTGACAGAATCATCAATCCTGGCGAAGAAGAGGCTGAGGTGATTATCCGTATTGGTGAACTGGCCGACAGCTCGATGGTGGCATGGCCGCTGTCACCCTACCGGCTGATTGCCTGTGCTGCACCCTCCTATATTCAACAGCATGGCTTACCCCTGACACCGTCAGATTTGCAGCACCATGCCTGTCTGGTGTATGGGCTTTGGTCGGCCGCCATGCCCTGTCGCTGGATGTTCCGCAAAGAGGGAAAAACAGAAGAAGTGAGACCTGAAGGGCGGTTACGATCCAATGACTGGAAGGCCCTGATGCATGCGGCGCTGGAAGGCTATGGCGTCACACTGGGACCAGAAGACGTACTGAAAGAGGAGATCAATAAAGGACGTCTGGTCAGGGTATTACCGGATTACGAAGGCCCGTCACGCCCAATGCATGTTCTGGTTCCCTCGGCACGCAAACAAACGGCAAAAATACGTTGTTTTGTCGAGGCACTCAGAAGCGAATTTGCGAAGAGCTAAGGGAGATATATGAATGGTGGCACTGGAGTTTGATAAGGGAAAATATCTGGATGGTGGTGGGAGAAGGATTCGAACCTTCGAAGTCTGTGACGGCAGATTTACAGTCTGCTCCCTTTGGCCGCTCGGGAATCCCACCAGGGATGATACATATTGTTGCTACAGGTCGCGGCGATTCAGATGGTGGTGGGAGAAGGATTCGAACCTTCGAAGTCTGTGACGGCAGATTTACAGTCTGCTCCCTTTGGCCGCTCGGGAATCCCACCACTGGCCTGAATCATTACGCCTGAAAGCGGGGCGCATAATACCAAATGCGCTCGGTCTGTAAAGCGCCCACACTAAATTTATGAATCGATTGCCCACTTTTTACTCGTGACGCTGAAGCCTTGCACAGTTCAGCGTCAGAGTGATTAAAGAATGATCGTGCGGTTGCCGTAAACAAACACACGCTGGCCCAGCACTTTGTACAGTGCACGGCTCAGGACATTCTTTTCAACGTCACGCCCCGCGCGCATCATTTCTTCTGCGGTGTAGCTATGATCCACGTTGATGACATCCTGCATAATGATCGGACCTTCATCGAGGTTGTCGTTCACATAATGCGCGGTGGCACCAATGATCTTCACGCCACGCTCGTAGGCCTGATGATAAGGACGCGCGCCAATGAAGGCGGGCAGGAAGGAGTGGTGAATATTGATGATCTGATTCGGGTAGCGCTGCACAAACGCGGGGGTTAATACGCGCATATATTTAGCCAGCACCACGTAATCCGGCTGATAACGATCAATCTCTTCGACCATGCGGTTATCGTGCTCTTCACGCGTCAGCCCTTCATGGCTAACCAGCGCAAACGGAATATCGAAGCGTTCGACCAGCGAGCGCAGCGTTTCGTGGTTGCCAATCACTGCGGCGATTTCCATATCGAGACCGCCAAACGCACTTTTCATCAGCAGGTCGCCGAGACAATGCGCTTCTTTGGTCACCAGAATCACCACACGACGGCGTCCGGCGCTGTTCAGCTCACGTACCGAGCCAACCGGTAAGGCGCTGTCGAGATCCGCGAGCAGGGTGTTGTCATTAAAAATGCCTTCAAGCTCTGTGCGCATGAAAAAGCGCCCGGTACGGTGATCGACAAATTCGTTGTTCTGCACGATGTTGAGTTCGTGCTTGTAACAAATGTTGGTGATTTTGGCGATCAGACCTTTCGCATCGGGGCAAATGGTACGTAAAACTTTTCGTTGCATGGTTTGCGCTTGCATCTCGATCAGAGTCCTGTCAAAGCGATGAATGGTAAAGCCGTTGGCCGAATGTCCAAATCAGCCACAACATTTTTTGTATTTTTTATCGGAGCCACAAGGACAGCGATCGTTTCGCCCCAGCGGAGGCGTTGTTCCGTCAACATAGTACCAGCGTTGATCCTCACGAAGAAAGCGTGAACATTCATAGATGGCCGATGTGCGCCCTTTTTCGATAAAGCGCGCAAAAAAAGTCACGAATGCTTCGTTCTCATGGCTTCCGTGATTACAACGGGTTACATTCAGGCCCAGCCATTCAGTGTCGGAAAAACTTTCAGATAATAACGTCTCAAGTTCGGCCACCCGCTGGCTGGGGAGCCAGGTGGCGACCAGCCAGGCTGCGTTTTTCTTCACGTAAGCGCAGTAGCGTGAGCGCATCAGCTGCTCAGCGCTGGTGGGGGAACTCTGCCCGGTCAGAAAGGGTTGGCAACATAGGCTATACTGCTTTCCGCTACAGCAGGGGCACTTTTCGTCCACGTCATCTCCCGAGGGTGATTAAAGTTAAAGATTGCGCGCGCTATGGTAGCTGAGTGTCAGGCGCGATGCTACGTACCAGGTAAAACCCGAGGTAAGATGAGAAAGGTGAGAATCGGGCTGGCCCTGGGTTCAGGTGCCGCCAAAGGCTGGTCGCATATTGGCGTGATCAATGCGCTGGAGCGAGCCGGGATCGAGGTCGATGTGGTTGCCGGGTGTTCCGTCGGTGCGCTGGTGGGCTCAGCTTATGTTAATGGCCGTCTGGGCATGATGGAGCGCTGGGTCAGTGCTTTTCGCTACTGGGATGTGATTCGGCTGATGGACCTGTCATGGCAGCGCGGTGGATTGTTGCGCGGCGATCGGGTCTTCAGTCACGTTCGGCAGCTGATCCCCACGGATTTTATTGAGCAGTGTGACAAACCTTTTGGTGTGGTTGCCACCAATCTTAGTACCGGCCGTGAGTTGTGGTTGACCGAGGGTGACCTGCATCAGGCGGTCCGTGCTTCCTGTAGTATGCCAGGCTTATTACCACCCGTTGGCTACAATGGTTACTGGCTGGTGGATGGTGCGGTGGTCAATCCGGTGCCGATTTCACTCACCCGGGCGTTGGGCGCAGATATCGTCATTGCGGTTGATTTGCAGCATGACGCGCATCTGATGCAGCAGGATCTGTTGTCGGTTACCCCGCAAAGCGGTGAAGAACAGGCGGCAGCAGACGCGCTCAGCTGGGGCAAAAAACTGCGCCAGCGGTTGCTGGGATTAGCCCAGCGCCGCGCTAATCAAACGCCTGGAGCGATGGAAATTATGTCGACCTCCATCCAGGTACTGGAAAATCGCCTGAAGCGTAACCGTATGGCAGGCGATCCGCCGGATGTGCTGATTCAGCCATTCTGTCCACAAATTTCTACGCTGGACTTTCACCGTGCTGAAGAAGCCATTGCGGCAGGCAAGGCCGCCGTTGAGAAGAAAATGGATGAACTGTTGCCACTGGTTCGTAGCAGATAGTCAGGTTGTTCATTCACAGATGTTGTTACTTCAGTTAATTCTGAAAGGCGCAACTGCGTTTTATGAACCACTATTGAAATGTCTGGTACGCAGGGGGAGAGAATGGAAAAGCCACTAATCGGCAAAAAGATACTCATTGTCGAAGATGAGGTCGTTTTCCGTTCGCTGCTGGATAACTTATTAGTCAGTCTTGGCGCACAGACAATGCAGGCTGGCGATGGTCTTGATGGGCTGACCTTACTCACCGCACAACCGGTTGATCTGGTCATTTGTGATCTGGAAATGCCGCGCATGGGGGGCATTCAGTTTGTTGAACGGATTCGCAGTCGCGGTAACAGCGTGCCGATTTTGATCATCTCGGCAACGCAAAATATGGCTGATATCGCCCATGTGTTACGTCTTGGTGTGCAGGATGTGCTGCTCAAGCCCTTGAAGAACCTCGAACGCTTTCGTGAAGCGGTATATGAGTGTCTTTATCCTTCCATGTTTACCTCCAAGGTTGAGGAAGATGAACAGCTGTTCCAGGATTGGGATGCACTGGTACGCGATCCTCTGGCGGCCTCAAAACTCCTGAAACAATTACAACCCCCGGTACAACAAACTATTGCCAACTGCCGGATTAATTATCGTCAGCTCACCATGGCAGAACAGCCGGGGCTGGTACTGGATATTGCCGCGTTATCGGATAAGGATCTGGCGTTTTATTGTCTTGATGTCACCCGGGCGGGGGATAATGGCGTGCTGGCCGCGTTGTTGTTGCGCGCTTTGTTTAACGGCTTGCTGCAGGAACAACTTTCCGGACAGAAACAGCGCTTGCCGGAGTTAAATGGTCTGCTGCGTCAGGTGAATATGTTGTTGCGCCAGGCAAACCTGAATGGGCAATTTCCCTTGCTGGTGGGTTATTATCATCGGCAGCTCAAAAATCTTATTTTGGTGTCGGCTGGACTTAACGCCACACTGCACATTAACACCCATCAAATTCAACTCAGTAATGGGGTTCCGCTTGGTACTATGGGCAGCACCCACCTCAATCAAATTAGTCAACGCGCCGAGTCCTGGCAATGCCATGTATGGGGCTCTGGTGGCAGGTTGCGTCTGATGTTATCGGCTGAAGAATAAGCGATTAGATTTATATTTTCTGCGGGCTGGAGACAGGGCCAGGGGTTAGCTTTACACTTGGGTAATAGTCTTAAATTCCGCGGATTAACTCCATCCAGGATAAATCCGTCAGTGAGTAGCTGATATACTCATTTCGTTTTTTAAACCGACATATCAAGTATTAACTTGAGCGGCCTATAAGAGAGGTATCTTGATGTCTGCCTTTAAGTCAAAAGTAAAAAAAGCGGTAATCCCTGTTGCTGGTCTGGGTACGCGTATGCTCCCTGCCACCAAAGCTATCCCCAAAGAGATGTTACCGCTGGTCGATAAGCCGTTGATCCAGTATGTCGTGAATGAGTGTATTGCTGCTGGCATTAACGAGATTGTGCTGGTTACCCATTCGTCTAAAAACGCTATCGAAAACCATTTTGATACCAGTTTTGAGCTGGAATCCATGCTGGAAAAACGTGTTAAGCGCCAGCTGCTGGACGAAATCCAGTCAATTTGCCCGCCACACGTTACCATCATGCAGGTGCGTCAGGGCATCGCCAAAGGTCTGGGTCACGCTGTGATGTGTGCACACCCGCTGGTCGGTGATGAGCCGGTTGCTGTTATTCTGCCGGATGTGATCATCGATGAGTACGAATCTGATCCGACCAAAGACAACCTGGCAGAAATGCTGTCGCGTTACGAAGAAAGTGGCCGTAGCCAGATTATGGTTGAGCCGGTTGCCGATGTGACTGCCTACGGTGTGGTTGACTGCAAAGGTGCGGACTTAAGCCCAGGCGAAAGTGCGCCGATGGTCGGTGTGGTTGAGAAACCGAAAGCAGCTGAAGCGCCATCAAACCTGGCTGTGGTCGGCCGTTATGTGCTGTCTGCAGATATTTGGCCGTTGCTGGCAAAAACCCCTCCGGGTGCTGGCGGTGAAGTGCAGCTGACTGACTCCATTGCGATGCTGATGGAAAAAGAAACCGTTGAAGCTTATCACCTGAGAGGTGTGAGCCATGACTGCGGTAACAAGCTCGGTTATATGCAGGCTTTTGTTGAGTACGGTGTTCGTCACCCGGTCCTGGGCAAAGATTTTGCACAGTGGCTTGAAGGCGAAGTAGGAAACAAAAAGTAACTCATTAAGCACAGGATAATTCAATGAAAGTCACTGTATTTGGTATCGGCTATGTCGGTCTGGTTCAGGCTGCGGTGTTGGCCGAAGTCGGACATGACGTTCTCTGTATTGATGTCGACGCGAATAAAGTCGAAAACCTGAAAAAAGGCATCATCCCGATTTTTGAGCCGGGACTCACTCCTCTGGTGATGGCGAACTATGAGTCAGGACGCCTGAAATTCAGTACCAATGCGGAAGAAGGGGTCAACCACGGTGTGATGCAGTTTATCGCTGTGGGTACACCACCAGATGAAGACGGTTCAGCCGATCTGAAATATGTGACTGCTGTGGCACGTACCATTGCGCAGTACATGGATGGCCACAAAGTGGTTATCGATAAATCAACGGTACCGGTCGGCACAGCAGATAAAGTACGCTCGGTGATGACGGAAACCCTGAAAAATCGTGATGCCAACATCGCGTTTGATGTGGTTTCTAACCCGGAATTCCTCAAGGAAGGTGCAGCGGTAAGTGACTGCATGCGTCCTGAGCGTATCGTGGTGGGTACTGATAACGATGAAGTGGTTGAGCTGTTGCGCGAGCTTTATGAGCCGTTTAACCGCAACCATGACCGTATGATTTTGATGGATATCCGCAGCGCAGAGCTGACCAAGTATGCGGCAAACTGCATGCTGGCAACCAAAATCAGCTTTATGAATGAGATCTCCAACCTGGCTGAACGCCTTGGTGCGGATGTGGAGAAAGTGCGTCAGGGTATTGGTTCTGATTCCCGTATTGGCTACCACTTTATCTACCCAGGCTGCGGCTACGGTGGTTCCTGCTTCCCGAAAGATGTTCAGGCGCTGATTCGTACTGCTGAGTCTATCGGTTATAAACCGCGTCTGCTGCAGGCGGTTGAAGATGTCAACGATTCACAGAAGAGCAAACTGCCCACCTTTATCAAACGTCACTTTGGCGATGATTTGCGTGGTAAAACCTTTGCGCTGTGGGGTCTGGCATTTAAACCGAACACCGACGATATGCGTGAAGCCTCCAGCCGTGTGCTGATGGAAACGTTGTGGGAAGCGGGTGCTTCGATTCAGGCATTCGATCCGGAAGCGATGGATGAAGCGCAACGTATCTACGGACATCGTAGCGACCTGAAACTCATGGGGACCAAAGAAGCGGCATTGCAGGGCGCAGATGGTCTGGTAATCTGCACCGAATGGCAGAATTTCCGCGCGCCTGATTTTGATGTCATTAAAACGGCATTAAAACAACCCGTGATTTTTGATGGTCGTAACCTGTATGATCCAGAACGCATCAGCAAACGCGGCTTCGTTTATTATGCAATCGGCCGCGGAGCTTCTATTCAAATTGCGTAATAAATGAGGGATGTATGAAGTTTCTGGTTACCGGCGCGGCAGGTTTTATTGGATTTCATGTTAGTCAGCGTCTGCTGGCTGCCGGTCACCAGGTTGTCGGCATCGACAACCTGAATGATTATTATGACGTCAGCCTGAAGCAAGCCCGCCTTGATCGGATAGCCTCTCATCCCGCATTCAGCTTTAGCAAAATGGACCTGGCAGATCGCCAGGCCATTTCTTCTTTATTTGCCCATCATGGTTTTGAACGTGTCATTCATTTAGGGGCACAAGCCGGGGTGCGTTATTCTATCGAGAACCCGCACCTCTACGCCGAAACAAATCTCATCGGCCATCTCAATATTCTTGAAGGTTGCCGCCATCATAAGGTCGGTCATCTTCTTTATGCTTCCTCCAGTTCAGTCTATGGTCTGAACCGGAAAATGCCTTTTTCAACCGATGACTCGGTTGATCATCCGGTTTCGCTGTATGCCGCGACCAAAAAAGCCAATGAGTTAATGGCCCATACGTATTCACATCTTTATCAATTGCCTACCACCGGGTTACGCTTTTTCACCGTGTACGGTCCGTGGGGGCGTCCTGATATGGCGCTATTTAAGTTCACCCGGGCAATGCTGGCAGGGGAGCCTATTGATGTGTACAACAATGGGCAGATGATGCGTGATTTCACCTATATTGATGATATTGCTGAGGCAATTGTCCGTTTACAGGATGTGATTCCGCAGCCAGACGCCCAATGGACCGTTGAAACCGGATCGGCAGCCACCAGTTCTGCGCCGTATCACGTCTACAATATCGGCAACAGTCAGCCGGTGACATTGATGGCGTATATCGAAGCCCTGGAGAGTGCGCTTGGCATGGAAGCGAAGAAGAATATGATGCCGCTGCAGCCTGGTGATGTGCTGGAAACCAGCGCAGATACGGAAGCCCTGAAGAAAGCGATCAACTTCCGCCCGCAAACCAGCGTGCGCGAGGGTGTGCAGCAATTTGTTGACTGGTACCGTGAATTTTATCAGCAATAATGAAGCACAAAAAAAGGAAGCCACTGGCTTCCTTTTTCTTACCTGGTGAATTCACCAAATGGGTGTGTAGTCACAATTTTTTCGAAGCACTGGGAGGATTTACAGCAGAAAATCGTCCAGTTGTTTGCCTTGTTCTTCAATTGCTTTTTTAATCACGGCGGGTGTACGACCCTGGCCTGTCCAGGTGCGGGTTTCACCATTTTCATCAACGTATTGATATTTAGCCGGGCGAGCCGCACGCTTGGTTTTAGCTGAAGTTTTGGTTTCAGATAAGGCATGCAGTAACTCGTTGGGATCGATACCGTCAGCAATCAACATCTCACGATATTGTTCCAGCTTACGGTTACGCTCAGCATTTTCTGCCTCTGCATGCGACTCTTCTTCACGACGCTCTTTCACCACAACCTCAAGTTTTTCCAGCATCTCTTCCAGTGTTTCCAGAGAGCATTCCCGAGCCTGCGCGCGCAATGTACGGATATTATTCAGAATTTTAAGTGCTTCGCTCATTGTCCTAATCTCAAAATATATTTAATGGGAGTTGTTCTGCCAGCTCATAATAGTGGTGGGAAAAAATAACTGCAATAGCAAAATTAACGAGCAAAACGTAAATAAAAAACGATGAGACTTTTTTAGCAACTGCCAGACACTATTTAACGCTCTCTTTTGTATTCCTTAACCCTTAAATTTTGTGGTTTATAACCCGCCGTTGTCAGGCAACTACGGGAGCTGGGGAATAAAGCTGAATAAAAAATAAACATTGGTGCTTTGTCATTTTGTGCTTTGTCAGTGTGTTTCGGGCAATAAATGAAGTGCTATGACGTTGGTAATTTGAGCAAATGATAAAAATTAATCCATCGCTACAGGCATGCTGTCTTTATGGTAGACTTGCGCGCAACTGGTTCAGGCCCTGATGAGATTTTCCAATGGCTCAACTCTATTTTTATTACTCAGCGATGAATGCAGGCAAATCAACGGCCTTGCTACAATCTTCCTATAATTACCAGGAACGTGGCATGCGTACCCTGGTTTATACCGCTGAAATTGATGATCGCTTCGGTGCCGGTAAGGTCAGTTCGCGTATTGGTCTCTCTTCACCGGCATTTTTATATAATGCCCAAACCCAGCTGGATACCGAAATAGCGGCCGAACATGCCAGACAACCGGTGCATTGCGTACTGGTGGACGAAAGCCAGTTCCTGACCCGTGAACAGGTAAAAGCGTTGTCCGATGTGGTCGACAATATGGATATTCCCGTGTTGTGTTATGGACTGCGCACCGATTTTCGCGGTGAATTGTTTGTCGGCAGCCAATACCTGCTGGCATGGGCAGATAAGTTAGTGGAACTGAAAACAATCTGCCACTGCGGGCGTAAAGCCAGTATGGTTTTACGTCTGGATGCCAATGGAAAACCTTTTAGTGAAGGTGAGCAGGTGGTGATTGGCGGTAATGAACGTTATATATCTGTTTGCCGAAAGCATTATAAACAGGCAATTGATGAAGGATCCTTAAAAGCGATTTACGGGTCGAATCAACCTCATCAGTAAAAACAGTGAATATAAAAAAACCCGCCGAAGCGGGTTTTTTTGTTATCGAAGCTTACGCTTTTTTGGTTTTTTTCTCAGTCTTTACTGACTTTACCGGCTGCAGATCAACCGCTTCTGTCACTTCGGCTGTGGTTTCGACAAATTCGCGACCGTAGAAAGTATCCAGCATGATTTGTTTCAGTTCAGCAATCAGCGGGTAGCGCGGGTTAGCACCGGTACACTGATCATCGAAGGCATCATCAGCCAGTTTATCCACTTTGGCGAGGAAGTCAGCTTCCTGTACCCCAGCTTCACGAATGGAGGTCGGGATGCCCAGTTGGGTTTTCATCTCTTCCAGCCATGCCAGCAGTTTTTCAATTTTCTGCGCAGTGCGGTCACCTTCAGCACTCAGGCCCAGATGGTCAGCCACTTCGGCATAACGACGACGCGCCTGTGGACGGTCATACTGGCTGAAAGCAGTCTGTTTAGTTGGGTTGTCATTCGCGTTGTAGCGGATAACGTTACAAATCAACAGGGCGTTCGCCAGACCATGCGGAATATGGAACTCTGAACCCAGTTTATGTGCCATTGAGTGACATACACCGAGGAAGGCGTTAGCAAACGCAATACCCGCGATGGTGGCCGCATTGTGTACGCGTTCACGAGCTACCGGGTTTTTCGCCCCTTCTTTATAGCTGGCTGGCAGGTTTTCTTTCAGCAATTTCAGTGCCTGCAGAGCCTGTCCATCGGAGTATTCATTGGCGAGCACAGAGACGTAGGCTTCCAGTGAGTGAGTCACGGCATCCAGACCGCCAAAGGCGCAGAGTGAACGCGGCATATCCATCACCAGGTTAGCATCGACAATCGCCATATCCGGGGTCAGTGCATAGTCAGCCAGCGGATATTTCTGACCTGTCGCGTCATCGGTAACGACGGCGAACGGTGTCACTTCAGAGCCGGTACCGGAAGTGGTAGTGATGGCGATCATGCGCGCTTTCACACCCATTTTCGGGAATTTGTAGATACGTTTACGGATATCCATAAAGCGCAGTGCCAGTTCTTCAAAATGGGTTTCCGGATGTTCATACATCACCCACATGATTTTGGCAGCATCCATCGGTGAACCACCACCCAGGGCGATAATCACGTCAGGTTTAAAGCTGTTCATCTGCTCAGCACCTTTACGCACGATGCTCAGGGTCGGGTCAGCTTCGACTTCGAAGAATACTTCAGTCTCGATACCGTGTGATTTCAGCACGCGGGTGACCTGGTCAGCATAGCCATTGTTGAACAGGAAACGGTCGGTGACGATGAAAGCACGTTTGGCTCCGTCAGTCGCCACTTCTTCAAGCGCAATTGGCAGAGAACCACGACGGAAGTAGATAGACTTCGGAAGTTTATGCCACAACATATTTTCAGCTCGCTTGGCCACGGTTTTCTTGTTGATAAGGTGTTTCGGTCCCACGTTTTCAGAAATGGAGTTACCGCCCCATGAACCACAACCCAGCGTCAGTGACGGAGCCAGTTTGAAGTTATACAAGTCACCGATACCCCCCTGTGATGCCGGGGTGTTGATCAGGATACGTGCGGTTTTCATCTTGTCGCCGAAGTAGTGCACGCGTTCATTCTGGTTATCCTGGTCAGTATAGAGACAGGAGGTATGACCGATACCGCCCATTGCGACCAGTTTTTCCGCTTTATCAACTGCGTCCTGGAAATCTTTGGCACGATACATGGCCAGCGTCGGCGATAATTTCTCATGAGCGAAGGGTTCTGACTCATCAACCAGCTTCACTTCACCAATCAAAATCTTGGTGTTAGCCGGGACAGTAATACCCGCCATCTCAGCAATTTTCGGCGCAGGCTGACCCACAATCGCGGCGTTGAGTGCGCCATTTTTCAGGATGATATCCTGCACGGCTTTCAGCTCTTTGCCCTGCAGCATATAACCGCCGTGGCTGGCAAAACGTTCACGCACCGCGTCATAGGCAGAATCGACGACGATAACTGACTGCTCCGAAGCACAAATCACACCGTTATCGAAGGTTTTTGACATCAGAATAGACGCGACAGCGCGTTTGATATCGGCCGTTTCATCCACCACCACCGGGGTATTACCGGCACCCACACCAATCGCTGGCTTACCGGAACTGTAAGCGGCTTTCACCATGCCAGGGCCACCTGTCGCCAGGATCAGGTTGATATCCGGGTGATGCATTAACTGATTTGACAGTTCTACTGACGGGGCATCAATCCAGCCGATAATATCTTTAGGTGCGCCTGCGGCGATAGCAGCTTGCAGCACGATGTCAGCGGCTTTGTTGGTGGCATCTTTAGCGCGTGGATGTGGCGAGAAGATAATGCCGTTACGGGTTTTCAGACTGATAAGCGCTTTAAAAATTGCGGTTGAAGTCGGGTTGGTGGTCGGTACGATACCGCAAATCAGGCCAATAGGTTCGGCAATAGTGATGGTGCCAAAGGTGTCATCGGTGTCGAGCACACCACAGGTTTTTTCATCTTTATAGGCGTTGTAAATATATTCGGAAGCAAAGTGGTTTTTGATCACTTTATCTTCGACGATGCCCATGCCGGATTCGGCAACGGCCATCTTAGCGAGCGGGATTCGTGCATCAGCGGCGGCGAGGGCAGCGGCGCGGAAGATGGCATCAACTTGTTCCTGACTAAAATTGGCGTATTCGCGCTGTGCCTTTTTAACACGTTCTACCAGTGCATTAAGTTCGGCGACATTAGTTACGGCCATGGTGCTCTCCTGAAGGAAGTTAAACTTTTTTAGTAAACAAGCCTGGATCCAGAAGTATAGTCGCGCTATAGAACGCTGTTTGGTCAGGGGGGCGAGTGAACTCGCGATTGCTTACTAAAAAGGTTTACTGTTCTGGATAGTGACGCCTCAGGATATTGTTTCGATGGGGTAAGGTTACCCCCGATGAGGTAGAAGAATTATGACGCAGATCAATTTTGTCCTAAGCTGACACCATTCAGCACCCACTTTTGCAATTAAAGTAATCGCAACCCGCCACACAATAAGGACCGAACAGTAGCAAAGCAGTAACCCGACATTAACGGCAGTTAAATGCACTGGATTTCCGTGCAAGAGGCAGCATAGATTTCTGCTAAAAGCGCTGGTTTTTAGCCAGTGATTTGCACTACATTATGCGCGATTTTTACTGTGACCCATTCTGGAGCTGACTGTGACCCCCGTGCTACTTGATCTATCCGGCTATATTAAGTTTTTTGTCGGTTTGTTCGCCCTGGTGAACCCAGTGGGCATCATCCCGGTGTTTATCAGCATGACCAGCTATCAGGGGGCAGTAGAGCGGAATAAAACTAACCTGACGGCTAATCTGGCTGTAGCCATCATATTGTGGACGTCGCTGTTTCTCGGTGACGCGATTTTGCACCTGTTTGGTATCTCTATTGATTCATTCCGTATTGCCGGCGGCATTCTGGTGGTGACCATCGCCATGTCGATGATCAGCGGTAAGCTGGGGGAAGATAAGCAGAACAAGCAGGAAAAGTCAGAAACCGCGATTAGAGAAAGCATCGGTGTTGTGCCGCTGGCATTACCGCTGATGGCAGGTCCTGGTGCGATCAGTTCCACCATTGTCTGGAGCACCCGTTACCATAACTGGCAAAATCTGCTCGGCTTCACCCTGGCCATCGCAATTTTTGCTTTCTGCTGCTGGCTATTGTTCCGGGCGGCTCCCCTGATGGTCAGAGTGCTGGGGCAGACAGGTATTAACGTCATTACGCGTATTATGGGCTTATTGCTGATGGCATTGGGTATTGAGTTTGTGGTCACCGGACTAAAAGCCATTTTCCCGGGTTTATTAAGTTAAAAATCGCCTTAATTTTCTACACGTCATCTTTTCATGATCCAATCTGGTGCGCGTGATGATAATTTCGCACCAGATTGGTGCTTTTATTCATCATGCTTAACACCGCTGCTGGGTTATCAATTTTGCTACTGTGCTCATCGGAGTTGAGTCATTCTCTCTTTTTTACTGTGATAATTATCACAGCATCATATTCTGATTATCTGATAAGAATATAAAATAATTCCCGCCGTTTAGACTCTTCTTCTATTCACATGCCCCATATTCATGTTACTCGCTGGAGTAAAACACATTTTGGCTATTCTGCTTTTAACTTTGCACACTAAGGCAGCAAATACTTCATAAAATAGATATAAATCAATGTATTAAGTGATAATTTTGGTTAAGAATTAACACTTTTCCTGAGCAATAAGACGTGATAAAAGAGAATTAGATAACATTTTTGTGGTTTAGCTTTGGCGCGTGGGCATTTGTTCTGATAATTTTCGGAACATCGCAATTTTTTTATCTGATAGTCAAAAATGTGTACGGTTCTTGCTTACTCGCTATCAGGTTTATGTTGAAGGTTGATTTCTGTAGATGAAATGGATGCTAGCGAAGGCCCCGGCGTTTTCACCTCTTGCCCTTTGCCTGTGGAGTGTTTTGAGCCAGAGTCAGGCGGCTGACATCCCGGCAGGGACACCATTATCCGCCACGCAGCGCATTGTTATTAATAACGGCAGTGAAGTGGCTTCCCTCGATCCGCAAAAAATTGAAGGTGTACCGGAATCCAATGTGATTCAAAGTCTGCTCGACGGGCTGGTTAACACCGACAACAACGGCAAAATTGTCCCTGGCGTAGCGGAAAGCTGGCACAGCGAACAAGGGCGCGTCTGGACGTTCACCCTGCGAGAAAATGCCCGCTGGAGTAATGGTGAGCCGGTAACGGCAGCCGATTTTGTTTACAGCTGGCAGCGCCTTGCCGATCCGCAAACGGCTTCTCCTTACGCCAGCTATTTGCAGGCGGCGCATGTGGCCAATGTTGATGCGGTCATGGCTGGTAAAGCCAAACCGGCTGAACTGGGTGTCAAAGCGCTGGATGCCCGTCATTTTCAGGTAACGCTGTCAGAACCTGTCCCTTATTTCCTCTCCATGGTGGCAAATACCTCAATGAAGCCGGTTTATCCTCCGGCAGTGGAGAAGTGGGGTGAGCAGTGGACCCAGCCTGAACATTACGTCAGCAATGGTCCCTACACCCTGAGCCAATGGGTGGTGAATGAAAAAATTGTGGTGAAGCGCAATCCGCTGTACTGGGACAATGCGCATACCGTGATTGAAGAGGGCGTTTATCTGCCGTTATCGTCAGAAAACAGCGATATTAACCGTTATCGCAGTGGCGGCACGGATATGACCAACAGCGTGGTCCCGCCCGATATTTACCAAAAATTGCGTCAGGATCTGGGTGATCAGGTTAGAGTCAGCCCGCTGTTGTGCACTTTCTACTATGAAATCAACAATAAAAAAGCCCCATTTAATGATGCCAGGGTGCGTACCGCGCTGAAGCTGACGCTGGATCGTGACATCATTGCGCAGAAAGTGATGGGGCAGGGGCAAATCCCCGCCTACAGCCTGACACCGCCATTTACCGAAGGTATTAAGCTTTCCCCGCCAGCCTGGTTCAATGAAACGCAGGCAGAACGCAATGCCAGTGCGAAAAAGCTGCTGGCAGAGGCCGGTTTTAATGAACAGCACCCGCTGCGCTTCTCGCTGCTCTACAACACCTCCGAGCAAAACAAAAAGCAGGCGATTGCTGCCGCTTCTATGTGGCAGAAAAACCTCGGCGCGGTGGTGACACTGGAAAATCAGGAGTGGAAAACGCTGCTCGAAACGCGCCACCAGGCGCAATACGATGTGGTGCGAGCCACCTGGTGTGCTGACTACAACGAGCCGTCCACGTTCCTGAATATGTTGCTGAGCGGTGCGTCAATCAATACCGCGTTCTACAGCAGCCCGGAATTTGATCGGCTGATGGCGCAAACGCTAACCGCCCCGGACGACGCGGCACGCGCGGCACTCTATCAACAGGCAGAAAATCAGCAGGACAAAGATTCTGCGATTATCCCGGTTTATTATCGGGTCAGCGTGCGGCTGGTGAAGCCCTGGGTGGGTGGTTTTACCGGACGTGATCCCCAGGATCTGATTAATCTGAAATACTATTACATAAAGAAACATTGAGTAACGGGCTGATCCGGCGCTACAGTCGGGCGGCACGTTACCGTGGCAACCCTTGCAAGGGGGATTGCAATCTCTGACCAGACAGGGCGGAGATTCCCGGATACGGGGTACGCCGGGCGGCTTAGACCGACCCGGTGACGATAATAAAACTGGAGCGTAATAATGAACAACATCACGAAAAAAAGCCTGATCGCCTTAGGTGTAGTTGCGGCGATTGGCGCGCTGGCAGGGAATGCCGCGCTGGCAGCGACAGTGCCAGCAGGCGTTCAATTGGCAGCAAAGCAGGAGTTGGTGCGTGGTAATGGTGACGAAGTGCAGTCACTGGACCCACATAAAATTGAAGGCGTGCCGGAAGATAACGTCGCGCGTGACCTGTATGAAGGTCTGCTGGTGAGCGACAGCGATGGCAAACCGGTGCCGGGCGTGGCCGAAAGCTGGGAAAACAAAGATTTCAAAGTCTGGACTTTCCATCTGCGTAAAGACGCTAAATGGTCGAATGGTGCGCCGGTAACGGCACAGGATTTCGTGTATAGCTGGGAACGTCTGGTTGACCCGAAAACGGCGTCCCCGTATGCCAGCTATCCGCAGTATGGCCACATCGCCAACGTTGATGACATCATTGCCGGTAAAAAACCGATTACCGATCTGGGCGTGAAAGCGCTGGACGATCACACGCTGGAAGTTACCCTGAGTGAGCCGGTGCCGTATTTCGATAAACTGCTGATTAACTCCGTGATGTCACCGGTTTACAAGCCAGCGATTGAGAAGTTTGGCGAGCAGTGGACTCAGCCGCAGAATTGGGTAGGTAACGGTGCCTTCAAACTCCAGGATCATGTGATCAACGAACGTATTACGCTGGTGCGTAACCCGGAATATTGGGATAACGCCCACACCGTGCTGAACAAAGTCACCTTCCTGCCGATCAGCTCTGAAGTGAGCGATGTTAACCGTTACTTCTCTGAGAACGGCAGCGACATGACCTATAACAACATGCCGATTGAGCTGTTCAAAAAGCTGCAGCGTGATAACGGCAAAGAGCTGCATGTTGATCCGTATCTGTGTACTTACTACTACGAAATCAACAACCAGAAAGCACCATTCACCGATCCGCGCGTTCGTGCAGCGCTGAAATTGGGTCTGGACCGCGACATCATGGTGAACAAAGTGCTGGCACAGGGCCAGATGCCTGCCTACAGCTTCACCCCGCCAGCCACCGATGGCATGGAAATTCTGCCGCCGGACTGGTTCAAATGGTCACAGGAAAAACGTAACGCTGAAGCGAAGAAATTGCTGGCTGAAGCCGGTTATACCGCAGACAAACCGTTGACCTTCAACCTGCTGTACAACACGTCCGATCTGCACAAAAAGCTGGCAATTGCCGCGGCATCGATCTGGAAGAAAAACATCGGCGTGAACATCAAGCTGGAAAACCAGGAGTGGAAAACCTTCCTGGACACCCGTCATCAGGGCAACTTTGACGTTTCACGCGCGGCCTGGTGTGCAGATTACAACGAACCGACTTCGTTCCTGAACATCATGGTATCGGACAGCAGCAGTAACACCTCGCACTATAAGAGCGCTGAGTTTGATCAGGTGATCAAAGATGCGATCAAAGCCCCTGACGCCAAAGGTCGTGCGGCTGATTATCAAAAAGCGGAACAGATCCTCGATAAAGACAGCACCATCGTGCCGGTTTACTACTACGTGAACGCGCGTCTGGTGAAACCTTATGTCGGCGGTTACACCGGTAAAGATCCGCTGGATAAAACCCTTGATAAGAACTTTTATATAATTAAACACTAATAGCACACAGGCTATCGACAGTGGCGGTGCTGCGGCACCGCCAATTACTTTGTGAAGCAACAGCCTGGTAGGTACGGCAATGTTAAAATTCATCCTGCGACGGATTCTGGAAGCGATTCCGACGCTCTTCGTTTTGATTACCATCTCCTTCTTCATGATGCGACTGGCACCCGGTAGCCCGTTTACCGGCGAACGCACCTTATCGCCCGAAGTGATGGCGAATATCGAAGCCAAATACCATCTCAACGATCCCATCGGCAAACAATATGTTGATTACCTGATTCAGCTGGCGCACGGCGATTTTGGCCCCTCGTTTAAGTACAAGGACTATAGCGTTAACTATCTGGTAGGACATGCCTTCCCGGTATCAGCCAAACTCGGCCTGGCGGCCTTTGTGCTGGCGATGGTGTTGGGGATTACCGCGGGCGTCATCGCCGCGCTGAAACAAAACAGTTTATGGGATTATGCGGTGATGGGGGTCGCCATGACCGGCGTGGTGATACCGAGTTTTGTGGTCGCGCCATTGCTGGTCCTGGTGTTCGCCATCACCTTGCGCTGGCTGCCCGGCGGTGGCTGGAACGGCGGGCAAGTGCAATACATGCTGCTGCCGATGGTGGCGCTGTCTCTGGCGTATATCGCCAGCATCGCGCGAATTACGCGTGGCTCAATGATTGAAGTGATGCACTCCAACTTTATCCGCACTGCGCGGGCCAAAGGGCTGCCGCTGCGTCGTATCGTGTTGCGTCATGCGCTGAAACCGGCGCTGCTGCCGGTGATCTCGTATATGGGCCCGGCATTCGTCGGCATCATTACCGGTTCAATGGTTATCGAATCAATCTATGGTCTGCCGGGGATTGGTCAGCTGTTCGTCAATGGTGCGCTCAATCGCGACTATTCGCTGGTGATGAGCCTGACAATCCTGGTTGGTGTGCTGACCATTGTGTTTAACGCGGTCGTTGACGTGCTGTATGCCGTGATCGATCCGAAGATTCGTTACTGATGCTGGAGTTCGCCCATGATGTTAAGTAAGAAAAACAGCGAAGCTCTGGATGCCTTCAGTGAAAAGCTGGAAGTTGAGGGACGCAGCCTGTGGCAGGATGCGCGTCGTCGCTTTATTCATAACCGTGCTGCGCTGCTGAGTTTGCTGGTGCTGGTACTGATCGCGCTGTTCGTGGTATTTGCCCCGATGTTGTCGCAGTTTCGCTATGACGATACCGACTGGGGCATGATGTCCGCGCCGCCGGATACCACATCAGGGCACTGGTTCGGCACGGACTCCTCTGGCCGGGATTTGCTGGTGCGAGTGGCTATTGGTGGCCGTATCTCGTTAATGGTGGGGATTGCCTCGGCGCTGATTGCGGTGCTGGTGGGCACCCTGTATGGCTCGGCTGCCGGTTATCTCGGCGGTAAAACCGACTCGGTGATGATGCGTATCCTGGAAATCCTTAACTCCTTCCCGTTTATGTTCTTCGTCATTCTGCTGGTGACCTTCTTTGGCCGTAACATCCTGCTGATTTTTGTCGCCATTGGTATGGTGTCGTGGCTGGATATGGCGCGTATCGTGCGCGGTCAGACGCTGGGATTGAAACGTAAAGAGTTTATTGAAGCAGCCCAGGTCGGTGGGGTGTCCACTACCCATATCGTGCTGCGCCATATCGTGCCTAACGTGTTGGGTGTGGTGGTGGTGTATGCCTCGCTGTTGGTGCCCAGCATGATCCTGTTTGAATCCTTCCTGAGCTTCCTTGGGTTGGGTACCCAGGAACCGCTGAGTAGCTGGGGCGCGTTGCTGAGCGATGGTGCTAACTCAATGGAAGTTTCACCCTGGCTGCTGCTGTTTCCGGCAGGCTTCCTGGTGGTCACGTTGTTCTGTTTTAACTTTATCGGCGATGGCCTGCGTGATGCCCTCGACCCGAAAGATCGTTGAGGAGTTTCCCGATGACCATTCATGAATTTCAGCCAGCAATGGCGGCCCGTGCGGGAAGCAACCTGTTGTTAGACGTCAAAGATTTGCGGGTGACCTTTGGTACCCACGATGGCGACGTCACCGCAGTCAACGACCTCAACTTTTCCCTGCGTGCCGGTGAAACGCTGGGGATCGTGGGTGAATCCGGTTCCGGTAAATCGCAGACCGCCTTTGCCCTGATGGGGCTGCTGGCAAAAAACGGTCGTATTGGTGGTTCGGCAAAATTTAACGGCCAGGAAATTCTCAACCTGCCGGAAAACGCGCTGAATAAGCTGCGTGCCGAGCAGATCGCGATGATTTTCCAGGACCCAATGACCTCGCTGAACCCGTATATGCGCGTGGGTGAGCAGCTGATGGAAGTGCTGAAGCTGCATAAAGGAATGAGCAATGCGCAGGCGTTTGAAGAGTCGGTACGTATGCTGGATGCGGTGAAAATGCCGGAAGCACGCAAGCGTATGAAAATGTTCCCGCACGAGTTCTCCGGCGGGATGCGTCAGCGCGTGATGATTGCCATGGCATTGCTGTGTCGTCCTAAATTACTGATCGCCGATGAGCCAACCACCGCGCTGGACGTGACGGTACAGGCACAAATTATGACGCTGTTGAATGAACTGAAGCGCGAGTTCAACACCGCGATCATCATGATTACCCACGATCTGGGCGTGGTCGCGGGGATCTGTGACAAGGTGCTGGTGATGTATGCCGGACGCACCATGGAATATGGCCGGGCGCGTGATGTGTTTTATCAACCGGCGCACCCTTACTCCATCGGCTTGCTGAGCGCGGTACCGCGCCTGGATGCCGAAGGCGAGTCGCTGATGACCATTCCGGGTAATCCACCTAACCTGCTGCGCCTGCCGCAGGGTTGTCCATTCCAGCCACGTTGTCCGCATGCGATGGATATCTGTGCTACTGCCCCGGCGCTGGAGCCTTTTGGCGAAGGACGCCTGCGTGCCTGCTTTAAGCCGGTGGAGGAATTAGTATGAACACCGTAGCGGAAAAGAAAGTTTTACTGGAAATCGCCGATCTGAAGGTGCATTTCGATATCAAAGATGGCAAGCAGTGGTTCTGGCAGCCAGCAAAAACCCTGAAAGCGGTTGATGGTGTCAGTCTGCGCTTATATGAAGGGGAGACCCTGGGTGTGGTCGGTGAATCCGGCTGCGGCAAATCGACGCTGGCGCGTGCCATTATCGGGCTGGTAAAGGCCACAGAAGGGCGTGTTGCCTGGCTGGGGCGTGACCTGCTGGGACAGAGTCAGGAAGAGTGGCGCAAAGCGCGCAGCGATATCCAGATGATCTTCCAGGACCCGTTAGCGTCGCTTAACCCACGTATGACCATCGGCGATATTATAGCGGAACCGCTGCGTACCTATCATCCGAAGATGCCGCGTCAGGAAGTGAAGGATAAGGTTAAAAACATGATGATGAAGGTTGGCCTGCTGCCAAACCTTATCAACCGTTATCCTCACGAGTTTTCCGGTGGCCAGTGCCAGCGTATTGGTATTGCCCGCGCGCTGATTCTGGAACCGAAACTGATCATTTGTGATGAACCGGTGTCGGCACTGGATGTGTCGATTCAGGCGCAGGTGGTGAACCTGTTGCAGCAGCTGCAACGTGAGATGGGGTTGTCACTGATCTTCATTGCCCACGATCTGGCGGTGGTGAAACACATCTCTGACCGTGTGCTGGTGATGTACCTTGGTCATGCGGTGGAACTGGGGACGTATGATGCGGTGTACAACAATCCACAGCATCCCTACACCCGTGCGTTGATGTCGGCAGTGCCGATTCCTGACCCGGATCTGGAGAAGAATAAACAGATCCAGTTGCTGGAAGGGGAGCTGCCGTCGCCGATCAATCCGCCATCAGGCTGCGTATTCCGTACCCGCTGCCCGATAGCCGGACCAGAGTGCGCGAAAACGCGTCCATTACTTGAAGGCAGCTTCCGCCATGCGGTGTCCTGCCTGAAGGTAGATCCGATGTAAAACAAAACGCCGGGCGATTGCCCGGCGTTCATTTAATTTTTACCCTGAATTATTCACGCCACAGGATATGGCACAGCTTGTGGTCTTTCTCGCGACACAGCAGCACGCGCGCAAAGACATCGGTAATCGGCTCCCCATCCGCTTCACCGAGTCCAATCACCACTTCAGAGAAAAAGTCAGGGTTCAGGTCGAAATCCACATGTTCCTGCCAGTCTTCTGAGGGATCGAACAGCTCGGCACCCCCACGTTCCTCAAACTGCAGATTGAACAGAATGATGTCGGCTGGATCGAGGTTGTCACCTGCCAGTTCAAGAAAAATATCGTAAGCCTGCTCCAGCGTTTCATCTTCAGTCAGGCGATTATTTAAATCCATGGTCATTTGCGTGCCCTGCGGCGGTAAATATTTCCGCTCGTTTTACAGTAAAGGACTGAAGAAGTAAAACAGTCGTTCGACGATGCGCTGCCACCAGGCACGTTTTGCCCAGCGCGCGCCATCCAGCAGGCGTGAGCGGGCGATATAGTCATCCTGAACACAAGCAAGATCGCTGCCAAATCCGGCATCATCCACCACCAGGGTAATCTCAAAATTGAGCCACAGGCTGCGCATATCAAGATTCACGGTGCCCACCAGGCTGAGCTGACCATCTACCAGCACGCTCTTGGTATGCAACAGCCCATCCTCGAACTGATAAATCTTCACTCCGGCTTCCAGCAGCTCGGTAAAGAAGGCGCGGCTGGCCCAGCCAACCAGCAGGGAATCGTTATGCCGTGGCACGATAATGCTGACCTCCACCCCGCGCAGCGCGGCGGTACAGATGGCATGCAGTAAATCATCGCTGGGGACGAAGTAGGGCGTGGTCATGATCAACTGGTGGCGCGCGGAATAGACCGCCGTTAACAATGCCTGATGGATCATGTCCTCCGGAAAGCCGGGACCGGAAGCAATCACCTGAATGATGTGACCACTCTCCTGTTCAAACGGCATCACATTGGCATCAGGGGCGGGCGGCAGGATGCGTTTGCCGGTTTCAATCTCCCAGTCGCAGGAGTAAACAATGCCCATGGTGGTGGCGACCGGGCCTTCCATACGGGCCATCATGTCAATCCATTGGCCCACCCCCGCATCCTGCTTGAAGAAACGCGGATCAACCAGATTCATGCTGCCTGTGTAGGCAATATAGTTATCAATCAGCACCACCTTGCGATGCTGACGCAAATCCATACGGCGCAGGAACACACGCAGCAGGCTGACCTGCAGCGCCTCTACCACGTCGATACCCGCATTCCGCATCATCCCGACCCACGGACTGCGAAAAAAGGCGACGCTGCCAGCGGAATCGAGCATCAGGCGGCAGTGCACGCCACGACGTGATGCGGCCATCAGCGATTCAGCCACTTCGTCCGCCAGCCCGCCGGGTTGCCAGATATAGAACACCATCTCGATGTTGTGGCGAGCCAGCTGAATATCGCGGATTAAGGCATGCATCACATCATCGGAGTTCGTCAGCAACTGCAGCTGATTGCCTTTTACGCCGGCAATACCCTGGCGGTGGTGGCACAGCTGGAACAAGGACAGGGCGACATCGCTGTGTTCGGTCGCGAAGATATGGCGGCATTGCTTCAGGTCGTTAAGCCATTTGGCCGTTGACGGCCACATAGTGCGCGCCCGTTCCGCACGGCGCTTGCCCAGATGCAGTTCACCAAATGACAGATACGCAATAATACCCACCAGCGGCAGAATATAGATGACCAGCAACCAGGCCATAGCAGACGTGACAGCACGGCGTTTCATCAGAATTCGCAGTGTCACACCCGCAATGAGCAACCAGTAGCCAAACAGTAGTAACCAACTGATCAGGGTATAAAATGTGGTCATTAAGTGGACGTCCCGTTCGCGCTTTGATGAGCAAAGTTTACGTGTTGATGAACGGTAGCGAAACCCTTAATCATAACGGGTTAACGATAAGCGATTCGAATTGGCATTTTATGGCAGATCACTATAATGCGTGCCGGTGATTAGCCAGTCAGAGAGGATGTGATGAGACGAAGCAGAAATGAAGTGGCTCGCTGGAGAATGTTACGTCAGGTGCAGCGCCGTCGCGCACGCTGGCTGGAAGGGCAATCCCGGCGCTATAAACGTATTCACGCCATTCGTCACCAGGTCGCGCAGCAGCATCGCCGCTCCATCCTGTTCATCACACAAAATACCTGATGGAAAATCGCGGCGTTAAACGCCGCGTAAAACTAATGTCAGGTTAACCATCTGCAGTGCGGCGGCCAGCACAATCAACATCACGATTTGCTGGCGGGCG